>JAFAOW010000128.1 GCA_019247455.1 Acidobacteriota bacterium
TTATCGACGTTTTTCAGGCCGAGGCCGAGACCATCGGCGACGTCAGTTGGCTCGTACAGGGCACGCTCTATCCTGATGTGATCGAGTCGGTCTCGCTTCGCGGCGCGTCCGTCACGATCAAGACGCATCACAACGTCGGCGGATTGCCGGAGAAGATGCACCTAAAATTGATCGAGCCTCTTCGAGAGCTTTTTAAGGACGAAGTGCGGCTGATCGGCAAGGATCTCGGCATTCCCAATGAGATATTGCAGAGGCACCCGTTCCCGGGGCCGGGCCTCGGCGTGCGCATCCTGGGCGACATCACTCCTGAGAAGGTCGAGCTGCTGCAAAAGGCTGATCGGATCTTTATTGACGAGTTAAAAACGAATGGTCTTTACGCGGACGTTTGGCAGGCATTTGCCGTGCTGCTCCCAATTCAATCGGTTGGGGTAATGGGAGATTTTCGCACCTACGAGAAGACCGTCGCCTTGCGAGCGGTGACTTCCACCGACGGAATGACAGCTGACTGGGCCCGTCTTCCACACGATTTCATCGCCCGCGTATCCTCGCGGATCACCAGCGAAGTGCGAGGTGTCAACCGCGTGGTCTATGACGTCTCCTCCAAGCCGCCGTCGACTATCGAGTGGGAATAGTCATTTTATCCTTCTCACCGGCAGGGACTTTCCGTCCGACGATCGATTGAATGTCCCCGAGTTGTAGTTCGAGTCATCGAATACAAACTGGTTTGACGACCCATCCTTGTTTGACGACTCGAAAGTGTTCCCGTCTTTATAGAAATAGGTCTCGACTCCCGAGCCTTTCGCCCATCGAACATCAAACGACATCTTCGACGGCGTGACAGTACAGGTTGTCTCGCCCACCTGATACTTGCCATCGAATTCATTTGACGAGGATGTCTCGTTCTGCCCAGAATAAGTTTCCTTGAGCCACTTGAGCAGGCTGTCGCCGCCGCCGTAGAGGATATTGTCGATCCGCCAGTTATCACCGACCCGTGTGAGCGAGAACGTGACCGTTACTTTCTTTCCAAAGTTTGTGAAAGTTACGGGCACTTTAGCAGCATTGCCATTAATTTCGGCTTTGCCGACCGCGAAATTCTTGATGTCAGTGTCCTGAGCGTTATAAAGCGGATCGGCGTCGATGGCTCCAACCTCGTCCTTAGTACTTGTCGCGTCTTTCCAAATAAGGTCTGCGAGCTGTTTCGCAAAATACTTATCGACGAGTGCACGGTCCTTTGTCTGGAAGAAAGGACTGTGTTTGCCCTCGTGGGCTTTATACAGATCGGCAACAAGCGCTTCGGCCGCGGCGGCTGAAGCATCACCGCCGCCGGTTGCGGGGGTGCCCTCGGGTTGGACGCCCGTATTTGCGTTCGTGTTGGCAGCGTTCACGTTAGCGTTGACATTCGTTCCAAAACTGAATGAACACGATGCGAACAGAATAGCGGAGAAAAGGGCGGTCATTATTACGGTCATTTTTTTCATGGGGTGATCCTCGTTGGCTTATGGTATCTAAAAAGGGGACCCTCAACAAAAGCCCATCGATCTTGCGGCCTGTGCGATAATCGGAAGAATCTCAATGTCTAATGTCGTCGAATTTCGTGGCGTTTCGTACGCTGTCAGCGGGCTGCAGATCATCGATTCGCTCGATCTCGCCGTCGCGAAAGGTGAGATTCTGATCCTGCTTGGCGAGTCTGGATGCGGCAAGACAACGACGCTAAAGCTCATCAATCGCCTGCTGGAGCCTACCTCGGGCGCGGTTCTGGTAGAGGGCCGGCCGACGACTGAATGGAATACGGTCGAGCTTCGCCGGCATATCGGATACGTGCTGCAGGAGGGCGGCCTCTTTCCGCACATGACGATCGCTGAGAATGTCGGTCTGCCGCTCAGGTTGCGGAACGAGCCTAGTTCGTCTCGCGTTTCCGAGATGCTCGATCTTGTTGATCTGTCACCCGAGAGGTTCGCGTCGCGGTATCCGCACGAGTTATCAGGCGGCCAGCGGCAGCGTGTCGGCGTCGCCAGAGCGTTAGTTTCCGACCCGGATCTGCTGCTGCTCGATGAGCCCTTTGGAGCTCTCGACGCGCTCACGCGAAACGCGCTGCAAAAGGAGTTTGCAAAACTTGTCCGAGAGCTCGGCAAGACCGCCGTTTTTGTGACACACGACCTTCACGAAGCGATGCTGCTCGGCGACCGGATCGCATTGATGGATAAGGGCCGCCTGGTTTTGCTGGCAAGTCCCGGCGATTTTCGCCGCTCTGACATTCCATTGGTCCGGTCGTACCTCGATACAGTTTTGGCCCCGGCGTAAGGTCGGGATAATATTCTCAACGATGAAGCTACAGAATAGACGCGAGTTCCTCCTCACCGGTGCGGCCGGCCTGACGGCAATGACACTGTTCCAAAATACAAGAGGCGACCTCGTCTTCGTCGACGGCGACCCGTATCCCGAGCTCGTGGAAGTGACCATCTCCCAGCTGCAGGCGCAAATGAAGGCGGGCAAGCTGACCTCGCGCCGGCTTTGCGAGATGTACATCGCACGCATACAAGAGATCGACACAAAAACGCACTCCGTACTCGAGATCAACCCCGACGCGCTCACGATCGCTGATGCTCTTGATAAGGAACGCAAGAAGAAAAAGGTGCGTTCACCCATGCACGGCATCCCGGTGCTGATCAAGGACAACATCGACACCGCGGACAATATGCTAACGACGGCCGGCTCGCTTGCGCTCGTCGAAGCACCGAAACCAAAACAGGATGCGTTCGTCGCTGCACAGCTTCGCAAAGCGGGCGCCGTCATTCTGGGAAAGACCAACCTGAGCGAATGGGCGAACTTTCGCGACAATCGATCCATAAGCGGATGGTCTGGACGCGGGGGCCAGACGAACAACGCCTACTTCCTCGATCAAAACCCCAGCGGCTCAAGCGCTGGATCCGGAGTATCCGTTTCCGCGAATCTCACTCCCGTCGCGATCGGGACGGAGACGAACGGGTCAATAATCTCACCGTCGATCACAAACGGAATCGTCGGTATAAAACCGACCGTCGGTCTCGTATCGCGCAGCGGCATAATTCCGATCTCGCATACACAGGACACGGCCGGCCCAATGGCCCGAAATGTTACGGATGCGGCCATCCTCCTGGGAGCTGTTGCCGGGACTGATAAGAATGATCCGGCAACTGCCGATGCCGACAAGCGGAGGGAAAAGGATTACACAAAATTCCTCGATGCGAACGCCTTAAAGGGTGCGCGGCTGGGACTTATTACATTTCCGCCGCAGCGAAATGTCGAAGCGTGGAAGGCCTACTGGCAGCCATTCTTTAATAAACTCACCGAAGCGGGCTCGACTCTGGTGGACGTCACGTTTCCCGTTCTGAGTACGATGCAGGCGGACGAGACCGCCCTGCTGCAGTTCGAGTTTAAGGCGGATCTGAACAAGTACCTTGCGGCCCGCGGCGGCAAGTACACGACCCTCGAGCAGCTAATTAAATTCAACGACGACAATAAGGACAAAGAGCTGCCCAAGTTTGGCCAGGGGATCTTTATCGACTCCCAGAAACGGGGCGACCTTACCGATAAGTCCTATCTTGAAGCGGTCGATAGACTCCGAAAGGGAACTCGTGACAACGGCATCGACGCTCTCCTCACGACCAAGGGCCTTGACGCCCTGGTCGGACCGGCCGGCGGCAGTACGTACGGCCTCGCGGCCGTTGCAGGCTATCCATACATCACCGTCCCGCTCGGCCTGCGAGACGTTCCTCCGTCAACCAATGCACAGGGAACGGCGATACCCGGCGCGACCATCGCGACCGGCATGGGTTTCTTCGGCACGGCATGGTCCGAAGCAAAGCTGATCAAGTACGCCTACGCCTTTGAGCAGAGAACAAAGGGCCGCGTAACTCCGCAACTGCTGCCGACAATGCCGAGAAAGTAGTTGTACGAGTTTCTACAATTTCTAAAGTCCAACTGGCTCGAGCTGCTCACGCTGACTCGCGAACACATTCTACTCGTGCTTGTCTCGACAGGTGTTGCTGTCGCGATCGGACTGCCGCTCGGAGTCGTCCTCACAAGAGTAAAGTCGCTTCGTACGCCCGTACTGGGCTTCGCGAACGTGATGCAGACGGTGCCGAGCCTGGCGCTGTTTGGCCTGCTTATTCCCATTCCGTTCATCGGCGGGATCGGGGCAAGGACCGCGATAATCGCACTCGCTTTATACGCCCTGCTGCCCGTGATCCGAAACACTGTAACGGGCATTCTCGGTATCGATCCGAAAACGGTCGAGTCCGCTGACGCTCTCGGAATGACTACCTGGCAGAAGCTGCGAATGGTGGAACTCCCGCTTGCGATGCCAGTGATCCTGACTGGCGTGCGTGTCGCGGTTGTGATCTCGGTCGGCGTCGCGACCGTTGCTGCGGCGGTTGGCGCAGGCGGGCTGGGGACATATATTTTTCGCGGCCTCAGACAGAATGACAATAACCTGCTTATCGCAGGTGCTCTTTTCTCGGCTCTGCTTGCTCTGGTTTGCGATTTTGGCCTGGGGCAATTTGAGCGAAGCTATGCAATAGGCGAGATCGCTTCCTCAGTTCGCCGCCGCACAGTTGGTGTGGCCGTCGTTGCCTTGCTGGCATTGGTCGCGGTCAGCGGTTTGCTGCCGGGACTTCGTGCCGCGGGCGAGGTTCCAATGGCATCGCCGACGCGGTCCGTCGTGGTCGGTTCTAAGGATTTCACAGAGTCCATCATCCTCGCCGAGATCTTGTCACAGATGCTTGAGAAGCAGGGCGTTTCGGTCCGGCGGCAATTCGAGCTTGGCGGCAATCTCGCGCACGACAGCCTGCTCTCGAAGCAGATCGATGTTTATCCTGAGTACACGGGCACAGCCTACACGGCGATCTTAAAGCATCAGCCTATCACCGATCCGCAAAAGGTTTACGATCAGACAAAAAGTGAATACGCTTCGCGATTCGATCTTGAGCTGAGTCCGTCGCTGGGTTTCTCAAATGATTTTGCGATCCTCGTCCGGGGCGATGTCGCTCGACAAGACAACCTCAAAAATATCTCCGACGCGGTCCCGCTCGCGCGGAATTGGCAGGCCGGATTCGGGCAGGATTTTATGTCGCGGGCCGATGGCTATCCAGGGTTCAAGAAAGCGTACGGTTTCGATTTTGCAAAGCAGCCGCGCGAGATGGACCTTTCTCTGACTTACCGTGCCCTTGCTGCGGGTGAGCTAGACATCATTGCGGGCAATTCTACCGACGGCCTTATCTCCGCGCTAGATCTGTTTCAATTAGTGGATGACAAACATTACTTCCCGCCGTATCAGGCGGTCTTCATCGCGAGAAACGAGATCGCTGCCGATCTGTCGAGAGTTTTCGCACAGCTTAATAATGCGATCTCAACCGAGGATATGCGGCGGATGAATTATGAGGTCGACGGCAAAAAGCGAACTCCCCGCGAGGTTGCCGCCGAGTGGGTCGCCCATAATTAGCTTGCTTATTATTGCGAAGAGGAGTATTCTAATCATTTGAAATTGTGAGCCCGCCGATCGACGGTAAGAAGGAGCGAAACGTATCGCTCTGATTGATGGTTAGGGATCACGTTGTTAGTTACTGTTAGAAGTGAGCTCTTCCGCCTCAGGCCGGGATGGAGCCCTCAGACGTAGATCCTTCCTTGCTTACCGTTACACTGAAGATAACAAGTTCCGCGTTCGTACCTTCTTATTACATCCCGAAGTATTGTCGAACATACGCGGCCTTAGCGCGTTGGTAAGTCCACAATACCTTCCGTAGATAAAGAAAATAGACTTAATGAGTTTTAGAGAATTAGGCTTGCACCCGGCCCTTTTGCGCCGCTGTGAGTCACTGGGGTACACATCGCCGACACCCGTACAAAAAGGAGCGATACCTATTATTTTGAATGGCGGGGACCTCATTGCCACCGCCGAAACTGGCACGGGCAAGACCGCCGCGTTCCTGCTGCCCATCTTGCAGAGACTTGATACCGATCAGAAAAAAGGTACAACCGTCCTGATCCTGGCTCCGACTCGCGAACTCGCGAACCAGAGCGACGCTGCCTGCCGAGGCATGGCACCAAAGCACATCCGTTCGACCTCGATAATCGGCGGGACTGGATACAAAGCCCAGATGGATGCTCTTCGCCGGAAGCCAAACATCCTGATAGCGACACCGGGACGCCTTATGGATTACATGGAGCAGGGGGTGGTCGATCTAAGAAGCGTTGACACGCTGGTGCTGGATGAGGCGGACCGAATGCTAGATATGGGTTTCCTACCGTCGATCAAACGGATAGCAAAGATGCTGCCCACGAAAAGGCAAACACTGCTCTTCTCTGCGACGATGTCCAACGAGATCGATCGGATCGCGGTCTCACTGATGAATGATCCCGAATATATTTCCGTCAGCCGTCGCGGTACCGCGGCTGCGACCATCGATCAAAAGGCATATCCGGTTGCTGCGCACTCTAAGATGCCGCTCCTTCTTGATCTGCTGAAAACAGAGGAGTTCGATCGCGTGCTCGTTTTCACGCGAACGAAGCGCGGAGCCGATCGAGTCGCTCACATACTTGAAAAGTGGGACCATCGCTCGAATCGGATCCACGGCGATCGTTCGCAGTCGCAGCGCGAGGCGGCGCTTCGCAGTTTTCGCCAAGGTAAAACGAACGTCCTCGTGGCAACGGATGTTGCCGCACGAGGGATCGATATCGACAGCGTTTCGCACGTGATCAACTACGACGTTCCGGAAGCACCTGAGGATTATGTGCATCGCATAGGCCGCACTGGCCGGGCGGGAAATGTCGGTCGGGCGATAACGTTGCTCACGGTCGCAGAGGAGTCGAACATGCGGGCGATAGAAAAGCTCACTGGACAAGCGGTCGAGCGCGTCCTGCTTCCGGACTTCGGCGGGGTGGCTCAGGCGGTGACGACAAAGAAATTTGCCCCGTTAGGCGGGCGGCTAGCAAGACCATCCCGGCGAAGGCGCTAGCGGGAGGGATGACAGACACTCACGCTGATGCGTTGGGGATTGATAGGCGGCTCGCATAGGGCCGCCTTTTTGGCAAAATGCTTGATTCAGGTTGCGGCGTGTTTCGTTGCCGTCCATTGGCCGGTGTTTCCTTCAGCCTGAAACTCGCCAACGAGTTTTCCGTCTTTAAGCTCGCCGGACATCACCACGTCCTCGTGACTCGCGAACTTCGCCGTGCAGGTTAGCTTGCCCTTATCCCACTTGCCGTCGGTGATGGTACCTGGCCCTGTATGTGCTGTGTTGACCGTTCCAGTTACCTTGTTCCCGTCGACCTTTAGCGTGATCGTCCCTGAGGCGCTCTGCCCCGCTACGCTGAAGGTGATATCCCATTCACCGCTCACCGGATCGTGAAATCGATGCATATTGCCGCCAAGCGATGCGTGCGCCGTACCGAGCAGCATAAAAGCGGTAATTAATAGCTTTATAAACATTAGAAATGCTCCTTTGAATAAGTGTCGCTTGCGAAAGCGTGAGTGAAGTTTATGGTGCGGCTAAATGCCGGTCAATAGACGCCAAGGGCCGGTCTGTCTAAATTTGGACAATTGTGGCGATAATGTTCATAATCTCTCAAATGAAGCATCCGCAACACGGTAACCGAGACCGACGGGTCAGTCGCACCGTACAAGCACTTCGGAGTTCTTTGTTCGAGCTTATTCAGGAAAAGCACTACGACTCGATCACCGTTCAGGACATCATCGAGCGTGCAAATATAGGCCGGTCAACGTTTTACGTTCACTTTCGCGACAAAGAGGATCTCTTTATCGGCGATTGGAAGAACTTCCTTGAAATGATTGCCGGGCATATCGACGTGCTGAAGGCGGCGAGCGGGCGCGTGGCTCCGGTCGAGGGCCTCATGATGCATCTCAAGGATGTTCACCCCTATTACCGCGCGCTAGTTAGGTCGGGAAAGACGGACCGGTTATTTTCGCTCGGCACCGAATTCCTAGCGGAAGAGATCGAGAAAAAACTCGTAGCAGACGGGATCAAGCTTTCGATCCCGCCTGCGGTTTGTGCGCACTTTATCTCGCTGCAGATCTTTGGCTCGCTGAAATGGTGGCTCGATCGTGACATGCCGTACGACCCCGTGGAGATGGGCCGCATAGTGAATGAATTGGTCGCACCCGCGATCGCGAACGTCAGCGGCCCGACATATGCTGGCACCACGTCCGGCCCTGCGTTCACCCACGCAGGTATCCACCAATAGAAAAGGCGAAGCAATTGCCCGCCTCTTAAGGTGCCAAACTGTTGCTCTCTTTATTTCCGACCCTTCAGCAAAAAGCCCAGGACGAGACCGACCGCCGCTGAGATCAGGATGGTCTGGCCCGGCTTCTGGCGTGCAAATTCCTTCGCGTCTTCGACCAGTTCCTTTGGATCTTTAGACGAGATCTCTTTGAACTTGTCACCCGCCGTCGCAAACTTCTCGCTCGCATAGCCGTAGGCCTTACCCGCGGCGTCCTTGATTTGCTGTCCGTATTCCTCTGCCTGCATCCTGATATCTCCCAAGAATTCATCGGTTCCGGTCCAGCCCGCCGTATCACCGACAGGAATAAGTCCGGCGTTCAATTCCTCTTCTGCTTTCTTAACCTCTG
The DNA here is from genome assembly GCA_019247455.1 of Acidobacteriota bacterium. Classification (GTDB taxonomy): domain Bacteria; phylum Acidobacteriota; class Blastocatellia; order Pyrinomonadales; family Pyrinomonadaceae; genus OLB17. The sequence continues at coordinate 8,621 of JAFAOW010000128.1, forward strand.
CTTCAAACTCTGACATTTATAAAGTCCTCCTCGAGAATTATTGCCTCGGCGCAAAGCATGATCGCCTTTTGTGGGAACCATTGCGATGACACCATACTGCCAATCGTTGTAACGAAATCAACGGCCGGCCGGTTCGGGAAAATTCAGCACTTGACACGTGACTAAATAGTCACAATATACTGCCCGTCGTGGATCCGGAACAAGTATTCAAAGCCCTCGGCGACAAGAGCCGGCGAAGGCTGCTCGACCTGCTTTTTCTAAAGGACGGGCGTTCGCTCACTGAACTTGAGGCGGGGCTCCCGATGACGCGCTTTGGCGTTATGAAGCATCTCCGTGTCCTAGAGTCCGCGGGTCTGATCACAACAAAAAAACGCGGCCGCGAAACGCTGCATTACTTGAATGCAATTCCTATCCAGCAGGTTTACGACCGATGGGTGAGCAAGTACTCAAAGGGCTGGGCGCGATCGCTCACCGAGCTTAAATACGATCTTGAAGAGAGAACGATGGAGGACAACGAAATGGCAGAAGCACAAACGGCAGATACGACGACGCACGTCTATCAGATCTATATTCGCACTACGCCCGAGAAATTGTGGCAGGCGCTCACCGTAGGCGATCTGACCGAGAAGTATTATTACGGCACTCGGGTGGATTCGGATTGGAAGGAGGGTTCCGGTTACGCCTACCGGGGTGCAGACGGGGAGGCGCTCGTCGACGGCAGCATCATCGAGAGCGAAGAGAACAAGCGGCTCGTCACGACGTTTAATCCGCATTGGCAGGGGGCGGACGGCTATCCCGAATCGACAGTGACTTTCGAGATAGAACCTGTTGGCAAGATCTGCAAACTAACACTTACGCATGAAAAGATGGCGGCTGGTCACGAGATCACCCAGGGCATCTTCCGCGGATGGTCCGAGATACTTTCCGGCCTCAAGACGCTGCTCGAAACGGGCGAGGCGTTGAATACGTCCGCTTAACTTCTAAACAACATTTCAGTCGGGGACGAAGAGAGATCTTCGTCCCCGGGAACTCTTCCGGTTGACACTGTTTCTGCGAAATGAGAATCTATCCGTTCAAGTAAGTAAGCACTTACTTTGGGTGCAATAGTGATCAGTAATTTATTGGATTGTGAACAGCCTGGCCGAATGAGCGGGGACGCACGGCGCGAGCAGATATTGCGCACGGCCGTCGAGCTTTTTTCGCAGAAGGGATTTAAGGGTACGACGACCAAAGAGATCGCCAAGGCCGCGGGTGTCTCTGAGGCGATGGTCTTTCGCCATTTTGAGAACAAAGAAGTTCTCTACGGCGCGATCCTGCACAACAAGGGCTGCGAAGAGGGCGTACACCGCTTCCCCTGGGAAGATAACGAGCGGCTCAAAAAGGCCGTCGAACAAAAAGACGACGTCGCCGTATTTTACAACATAGCTTTTGACGCGTTGACGAAGCACGAGGCAGAGGTCGGCTTCATGCGGCTGCTGTTTTATTCCGCCCTTGAAGAGCACGAATTGGCCGAGCGGTTCTTTCACGAGTTCATCGAGCGTGTTTACGACTTTATCGGCGGTTATATAAAGACGCGTCAAAAGGACGGTGCTTTTAGAAAGGTGAAGCCGCGGCTCGCCGTACGAGCATTCCTCGGAATGCTCATTCATCATTCTCTGAACAATATTCTCTGGGACAAGAATCGGGTCATCTTGAACGTCACTAAACAAGAAGCCTCGCGGGAGTTTGCCGAGATCTTCGTCCGCGGGCTGAGGGCCGATTCATAGACAATGAAGATGCAGAAGAGTCTTGTAGTATCCCTCCTCGCGGCAACGCTGCTTGTGGCTTGCGGCGGGACAAAAGTAGCCGTAGATACGAACGCCAATGCCGCCGACGCGCCCGTTGACGTGACGACGGCTCCTGCGATCGTCGAACAGATACCCACGTATTTTGAGGCGACCGGTAATCTCGCGAGCGACGAAGCGACCGATGTCGCGCCTAACATCGCGGGAAAGATCGTCGAGGTGAATTTCGACGTCGGCAGCTATGTCGAAAAGGGCAGCGTGCTCGTGCGTCTTGATCAGGGAGACGCCCGCATTCGAATAGAACAGGCCGAGGCGGCCGTCGCACAGGCCCAGCGTAACGAGGGCACTGCCATCGCGGCGGTTCGCCAGGCGCAGGTGCGGCTTGGGGTCAAGGATGGCGAGAGTTTCGACATTGAGACCTTCTCGCAAGTGAAATCAGTGCGTGCGAATCTGGCGCTTGCAGAGCGTGAGCTTGCCCGCTCCGAGCGATTGTTAGAGTCGGGCGACGTTTCGCGATCCGCTGTCGATCAGCGGCGAGCCACTCGTGATGCACTCCTTGGACAGCTCGATGAGGCCCGCTCTAATGCTGCAGTTGCTGTGAAGGCGATCAGTTCCGCGCAGGCCCAGGCGGCCGCGGCACGAGCGGCCGTTGTCAGCGCACAGGCGCAGCTCGATCAAGCAAAGAAATCTCTCGCCGACACGGTGATCTACGCACCCATCAGCGGCTATATCTCTGACCGCATTGCCGACCCCGGCGAGTACATCAGCCCAAGCGCTCCTAACGCAAAGATCGCGACGATCGTCCGCACCTCGACGCTTAGAATGCGTATCGACGTGCCCGAGCAATCGATCGGCAAGGTCGCTGAAGGCCAGGGCATTTCGCTGCAGGTCAGCGCGTATCCTGATCGCAATTTTGCGGGAACAGTAACTCGAATTCTTCCGAGCCTAAATGCACAGGCCCGCACCATGACGGTTGAGGCGGACGTTCCAAACACCGACGGTTTGCTTAAACCGGGGCAGTTCGCGACTGTTCGCATTACGCAATCAGCGCCGACGAACGCCGTGATGGTCCCGAAATCTGCGGTTAGGACAGAGGGCGATGTGAGCCGCGTGTTCGTGATCAAAGATGGTGCCGCTCACGAGCGTCTGGTCCAGCTGGGGACGGAGGAGAATGACCTTATTCAGATCAAGCAGAATCTGACCGAGGGCGAGAGCGTCGCAACAAGTAACGTCGGTTCGCTCTACGACGGGGTACTCGTTAGAGTCTCTGGTCCGTAGTCCAAAGTCCAAAGTTTTTGATATTTACGAGGAACATGACGATTAGCAGATTTGAGGATATTGAGGCTTGGAAAAAATCGCGCGACGTAACAAAAGATGTCTACGAATTTACCAAGCTGGATGGATTTAATAAGGATTTTGCTCTGCGCGATCAGATTCGGCGCGCTGTGATTTCGATTATGTCCAATATTGCGGAGGGGTTTGAACGCGGCGGTGATAAGGAATTCGTTCAGTTCTTATCTGTTGCAAAAGGCTCTTGTGGAGAGGCACGAGCGCAGCTCTATGTTGCATTTGATCAGGCGTACATTTCGCACGATGAATTTTCCGTCACCGTCGAAAAATTGACCGAGATCGGGCGTATGATCAGCGGGCTGATGAAGTATCTTAAGCAATCAACACTGAAGGGAAACAAATTTAAGTAGAGCGCCACTGACTTTGGGCTTTGGACTTGAAACTTTGGACTTAGATATATGCAGTGGTTAGCTGAGATCTGTGTAAAACGTCCGGTCTTCGCGACGATGCTTGTGATGTCGCTGGTGGTTGTCGGTGCCTTCTCATTCTTGAGCCTGGGCGTCGACCTTTTCCCGAAGATCGACTTTCCGACGATCACCGTGACGGTCGCAAATCCCGGAGCTTCGCCGCAGGAGGTTGAGACCGAGATCACCGACAAGATCGAGGAGGCTGTTAATACGATCAGCGGCATCGACGAGCTTCGGTCGTCGTCGATCGAGGGCGTGTCTCAGGTCTTCGTACAGTTCGTTCTCGAGAAAGACGTCAATGTCGCGGCCCAAGAGGTTGAGAATCGCGTACAAACGGTGATTCCTCGACTGCCTCAGACTGCGAAGCAGCCAACCGTTCAAAAACTTGATACCGATGCCGCACCCGTTCTGAGAATTTCCATTTCGGCTCCGACTTCGCTTCGCGAAGTCACCGATATTGCGAAGCACAAGGTCAAGGAGCGCATCGAGTCTGTCAACGGCGTGGGCCAGATAACGATCATCGGCGGCCGCGACAGACAGATCAATGTCTGGGTCGATCCTGACAAGATGCGCTCGTACAACGTTACGCCGGCTGAGGTCTCCGGAGCGCTGAAGATCCAGAATATGGAATTCCCCTCAGGCCGCCTCGACCAGGGCCAGACCGAAACATCGGTTCGCACGGTCGGTAAGGTTGCAAAGCCTGAGGAATTCAACGACGTCGTCGTTGCGACTCGCGGCAACTATCAGGTAAAGGTCAAGGACCTTGGCTATGTTGAAGACGGGGCGGAGGACATTCGGTCGGAGGCTCGTCTAAATGGCCAGCCGGCTGTAACGCTCATCGTTTCAAAGCAGTCGGGCCAGAACACGGTCGCCGTGGCTCATGCTATCAAGGAGAAGCTAGCCGAGATCGCTCCTACCCTGCCAAAGAATTACCAGATGCGCGTGATCGGCGATAACTCGATCTTTATCGAGAATTCGCTTCATGCGATCGAAGAGCACCTGATCGTCGGCTCGATATTGGCCTCGATCGTCGTGTTTTTGTTCTTGTGGAGTTTCCGCTCCACGTTCATCGCGGCCCTTGCGATCCCGACCTCGATCATTTCGACCTTCGCGTTGATGTACGCGATGGGGTACACGCTCAATTCGATCACGATGCTTTCGCTCACGCTGATGGTCGGTATCGTGATCGACGACGCCATCGTCGTACTGGAGAACATCTATCGCTTCGTGGATGAGAAGGGAATGAGCCCGTTCCAGGCGGCGATCGAGGCGACGCGGGAGATCGGCCCGGCGGTCATGGCGACGACACTGAGCCTTATGGCGGTGTTCGTACCCATCGGCTTTATGCAGGGTATCGTCGGCAAATTCATGTCGTCCTTCGGCCTGACCGCGTCCTTCGCGGTCGGCGTGTCGCTGATCGTTTCATTCACGCTGACCCCGATGCTTGCCGCTCGTCTTATAAGATCCAAGAACGTCAAAGAGCGTTCGGCCGAGGAGGCCGCCGATACGGAGATGCTAACCGCAGGCGAAGCGGACAGTCACTATCACGGTTGGTTCCGTCACGTCGACGGCGTCTATTCGTGGATGCTCCGGTTCTCGATGGCTCATCGGTGGGTGATCCTCTCGTTGGTGGCCATCGTTTTCATCAGCATCGTGCCTCTATTCATGTTTGTGGGTAAGAATTTTCTTCCCGTAGACGATCAGTCTCAATTCGAGATCTCTGTTCGCGCGCCCGAAGGTTCATCCTTGAGTGCGACGTCACAGCAGTTCGAGCAGATCGCGGCCGAGATCCGCAAGATGCCCGGCGTGACGGATACTCTTTCAACCGTCGGGGGCGGCAACCAGCAGGTGGTCAATGCCGGAACGATCTATGTAAAGCTTACGGATGTTGCAAATCGCTCAAAATCCCAAGAGCAGATGATGGCGGACGCCCGCGACATTCTTGCTAAGTTCCCGCCCGAACTTCGCACCTCTGTTCAACAGGTACAGGCCTTTTCAGGCGGCGGATTTAGGAATGCCAACGTACAGTTCCTTGTTTCCGGGCCTGATATGAAAAAGCTTGAGGAATATTCGACAAAGATCCTTGAGAAGATGAAGACCATACCCGATGCCGTCGACGTTGACACGACACTGATCGCTGGTAAACCTGAGGTGCAGCTTGAAGTTGATCGCGATACCGCGGCCGACCTTGGCGTGCGTGTCGGCGATGTTTCGCAGGCATTGAATACCCTCGTCGCCGGTCAGGATGCAACGACTTACAATCAGGGCACGGATCAATACGACGTGACCGTTCGTTCGATCAATCCGTTCAGAACGAGCGTTGAAGGCCTTAAGCGCCTCATCGTTCCGTCGACCAAGGTCGGTTGGGTCACCCTTGACCGCGTAGTAAAGGTCACGCCCGGTACAGGGCCGAGCTCGATCGATCGCACGAACCGCCAGCGCCAGGTCACGCTGCTCGCCAATACGAAACCGGGCGGTTCCGCGGCAAATATCACGGCGGCTATCGACACTTATGTAAAGCAGTTGAACCTCCCGGTCGAATACAAAACCGGCTATGTCGGCCAGTCGAAGGAGATGGGCAAGGCGGCGTTCTACTTCCTGCTCGCGTTCGCACTCTCCTTTATCTTTATGTACATCGTACTGGCGGCGCAGTTTGAGTCGTTCATCCATCCGGTGACGATCCTTCTGACGCTGCCGCTGTCGATCCCATTCGGCATCTTTAGCCTCCTTCTCATGGGTCAGACGGTGAACATTTTCTCCGGACTCGGCTTGTTGCTCCTTTTCGGCGTCGTAAAGAAAAACGCCATTCTCCAGATCGATCACACAAATCATCTTCGCTCGCAGGGAATGTCGCGCTACGACGCGATCATCCAGGCGAATCGAGATCGCCTGCGTCCGATCCTGATGACGACCATCGCGCTTGTAGCGGGAATGATCCCGCTCGTGGTCTCAAGGGGGGCCGGATCGGGAACGAACCGTTCGATAGGTGTGCTGGTGGTCGGCGGCCAAACGATGTGTCTGCTGCTGACCTTGCTTGCTGTTCCGGTCTTTTATTCGGTCTTTGATGACCTCGCCGAGTTAAGGATCTTTCGTGCCGTGAACCGCGTTGCCGAGAGACTGTTCGGCGGTATCAAGCGGCGCCTGAGTCCGGCCGTCAGCTCGCTGTTTACCAAGAATTGATAGCAAGGGGTTTCCCTTCATTATGAAGCGGTTTTTGTATATTCCTACTTTTGTATTTGCGGCCGCGGCTGCCGCCTGGGCGCAGACGCCCTCGCCTACACCCGTGCCGACGGCGACACCTGTCGTTCCGGTGAACGACGCGCAGCCCGTACGGCCTGAGAATGTCCAGGGCGTTCCTCAGATCGCACCGAATTTTCAGTCGATCGATCGTTCCTTGCCCGAACTAGGCCGCGTCGGCGTCGATATGACGAGGCAGAGGCCGTTGACGTTGAGGGACGCGCTCGAAATGGCGCTAGAGAACAACCGTGATATCGAGGTATCGAGAAAGACAGAGACGATCGCTGAATTTGACCTGGCGGCGGCGCGCGGATTCTACCAGCCGCGCCTTACGGGGCAGTCCTACTACGATCGATCGACGACGCCGAACCTGAGTGTCTTTTCAACAAACCAAACGACTACTGTCGCATCGCTCGTGGGTAATGCAAATCTGACAGCATATAACCCTCACGAGGGTACGGTTTTCACGGGCGGCTTTACGAACTCCCGCGTGACCTCCAATAATCCGATCACGATCCTTAGCCCGCAGTTCAATTCGGGTTTGAGTTTCTCCGTACTCCAGCCGCTTCTTCGGGGTCGAAGTTTCGATGCGACGCGCCGGACCATCGAGATCGCCAAGCGGAATATTAGTATTACGGACACTCAATTTCGGCAGCGATCGATCGAGACGGTCGCTAGCGTCCAGCGCGCTTATTGGGACTTGACTTACGCCTTGCGGAACCTACAGGTGCAGCGCGACACCCTGCACGACGCAAAGGACCAGCTAGAACACAACCGCCGTCTCGTAAACGAGGGCCAGCTTGCTCCGATCGATGTTGTTGCGGCCGAAACACAGGTAGCAAATATCGAACAAGCGGTCTACGACGCTCTTAACACCGTCAATCTCGCAGAGAACATCCTAAAGAATCTGATCGCGCCGATGCGCTCGGATGGGATCTGGACCGAGGCAATAATGCCGGTCGAGCCGGTCGAGCAGGACGTTCCCGGGTCCGGCATTGTGGACTCTATGGACGCAGCTCTTGCGAACCGGCCTGAGCTAGAGCTCAATCGTATTCAAAAAGACATCAATAGCCTCGACCAGCGGCTTTATCGTAACCAAACGAAACCTCAGGTCGATCTTGTCGCCAGCTACAACTCGTCGGGGATCGGCGGCAGCCTGAATCCGAACTTTAGCAATCCGTTCGCTCGCAGCGCATGTGCGGTTCCGACCTCGCCCGAATGCGTTGCTATTCAGGCACAGCAGCAGGCTTTCCTCTCGCAGATCGGCGGCGGTGCCACGTCGTACTCCGATATTTTTCAGAATAAATATCCGACGTTTCGCGTAGGTGTGAACTTCAACATTCCTCTGGGTGGTGACAAAACGGCGAAGGCTCAGCTCGGACACGCTATCGTCGAGGGCGAGAGGATAGATGTCCAGCGAGAGCAGATCGAGCAGGGTATCCAAGTAGAGGTGCGAAACGCGTTGCAGGCTGTTCACACGGCGGAAGCTCGCTTGCGTGCGGCATCCATTGCTCGCGAAAACAGCCAGAAGCAATATGAATCCGAGCAGCGTAAGCTCGACAACGGCCAATCGGACATATACCGGGTCCTTGATCGCCAAACCGCTCTCACCGCTGCAAAGAGCGCCGAGCTTCGTGCGCGCACAGAGCTGAATAAATCCATTGCCGACCTGCAGCGCGCGACCGGCACGACGCTCAAGGCCAATAACATTGAGGCGAAATTGAAGTAAGGTATGACATGCGTTTGCGCGTGATCTTACATTGATCTCTTGGGCAGTTTTATCACGCCCAAGGGCGTAGCCCACACGGATGAAGGCTGTCTATATAAAGGAGTTTGGTTCCCTCGATAACCTCGAGCTCCGCGATGTCGCGGACCCGCAAGACCCAGCGGGAAACGAAGTCCTGGTCAAGGTCCACGCCGCTGGTCTCAACCGTGCCGATCTCATGCAGGTCGCCGGGCATTATCCTCCGCCAGCGGGATACTCTGCGAACATTCCTGGAATGGAGTTCGCCGGCGAGATCGTCAAGGTGGGGCCGACCGCAACAGGCTGGCATTCCGGCGACCGCGTTTTCGCCATCACTGCCGGCGAAGCGCAAGCTGAATTCGTAAGGGTGGATGCGTCGCTTCTGATTCGCATCCCCGGCGACCTGAATTTTGCCGAGGCGGCCGCGGTCCCCGAGGTATTCATCACTGCTCACGACGCGATAACTACGCAGGCGGCTTTAAGTGAAGGCGAATCACTTCTTATTCATGCGGTCGGTTCCGGGGTCGGGCTTGCGGCCCTCCAGATCGCAAAGGCCAAAGGCGTGACCGTCATCGGCACATCACGCACGGCCGACAAACTCGATCGCTGCAAAGAATTCGGCCTCGATCATGGGATCTCAACCGAGAAAGGCATCGAGTTCGCGGATCGAGTTAAGGAAGTCACCAACGGCAATGGAGCGAATGTGATCCTCGATCTGGTGGGTGCAGCCTATCTCGATGAGAATCTAAAAAGTCTCGACCTTAAGGGTCGTATGATCCTTGTCGGGCTAACTGCGGGGCGCGAAGCCAACCTGAACATGGGCCTTGTTTTACAGAAACGCGCGAAACTCATCGGCACTGTTCTTCGGGGCCGCTCGGTTGCGGAAAAAGCGGCCGCTTCGAGAGCGCTCGACACCGACGTTCTACCCCTTATTGCCTCCGGTTCGGTCAAACCCAATCTTGATCGCAGCTTTGAGTCGACTGAGGTCGTCTCGGCCTACAAGTATCTCGCTTCTAACGAGAGTTTTGGGAAGGTTGTGTTGGAGTTCTAACGCGCCCGCGTGGCTGCGTCGTCAGTGATGATGCAGAGACCGGCGATCCCGTGTGCCTCTAGCTCTCTAACGAGTTCTGCCGCTTGCCAGTATTTGAGGCCGCCCGCCTCGACCTTGTCAAAGGAAACGACCGACCATTCAGGCAATTCCAGATCACAGGATATTTCCGTCAGGGTTTCGCTGTCGTCAGAAAGCGACACGCTGTTAAGCTCTCGCCACTCGAAGGTGTCGGAGGGCGCGAGGGTATCCGCCGTTCGCTTGGAGAGCTGAGAGATACCTGACCTCATTTCCTGAATTCTCATGATCCTCTTCGAGTTCAGACAGGCTAGCACACGCTCCAAACGCCTGTAAACACCTTTTTTATAAGAGCTTTTGCCATTCGACGGCCGCTCAAGCTAAAAACTTTTCAACTTGCTAAAATGGATGATCCGATATGCTTTTTAGAGAGTCGATCTTCCTCACAGGTTTCCCGGGTTTTATCGCCAGCCGGCTCGTCGAACGTCTTGCACGTCCGGAAACCCAGTTCTTCCTTCTGGTCCAGCCGCAATTTATCGAAAAAGCAATGGCCGAGGTGGAGGATATCGCTGCAGCGACCGGCACGCCTCTTGAAAGCTTCGTCCTCGTCGAGGGGGACATCTCTCTGCCTAAGCTCGGAATGTCGGATGAAGATCTCGAGACAATACAGTTCGAGACCACGGATGTTTTTCACCTGGCGGCGGTTTACGACCTCGCCGTCGATAAAGACCTTGCCTATCGCGTCAATTTTGAGGGAACGAAGAATGTAAATGACGTTGTGGTCTCTATTCGCGAGCTCCGGCGGTATAACTACATTTCGACCTGTTATGTCGCGGGTAAACGCGAGGGCCGGATCCTGGAGACCGAGCTCGACCATAAAGCTGGCTTCCGAAACCATTACGAGGAAACAAAGTACCTCGCTGAGATCGAGGTCGAGAAGTTGAAGGCAACTCTGCCAGTGACCATATTCCGGCCCTCGGTGGTCGTCGGCGATTCGCAAACCGGCGAGACCGCAAAGTACGACGGTATCTATTACCTGATCCAATACCTGCGAAAATTTCCGGCCTTGCTCCGCGTGGTGAATGTCGGTAATGACAACGTGCGCCTGAATCTGGTTCCGGTTGATTTTGTCGTCGAAAGTATCGCCGTTCTCGCGCGCGATCCGGCCGCAATTGGGAAAACCATCGCCCTGGCGGACCCGACACCGATGACCACCGCCCAGCTTTTCGACGTGATCGCTAAAAGATTAACCGGCCGTAAATCGGAATTCCGGCCGCCACCGAAGCTTGTCGAGTGGTTCCTGAGCAAGAGCATCTCGCCGCCGATGACCGGCCTGCCCAAGGTCGGCGTGCCCTACTTTTTCATTTCTCAGACCTACGACACCTCGGTCGCGGAAGAGCTGTTGGCTGCGCGCGGGGTTGCATGCCCGCCATTCGACAGCTATGTGGCAAATTTGCTCGAGTTCGTCGAGGATTTTCCCGAGCTTTGATCCATCTTTCTCGAAGCATATCCTCGCCTGATTCGCGCATCCTAAGACCAATGCTTCCGATCTCGATGAGACGTGCCGTCGTCATTTCCGGGTTGTCGCTTCTATCTGCCGCGGGTATCTTTGCTCAAAGCGGCCGTGTCCAGTCGGCCCCGACACCAACGCCCGATGACACCATCCGCGTCCACAGCGAAGAGATCAAGCTGAATGTACTTGCCTTCGATGAGAATGGCCGTTTCTTTCGCGACGTAACGCCTAGCGACCTCGTCATCTCCGAGAATAATATTCTTCATCAACCCTCGAGCGTTCGACGCGTGCCGGCGAATGTATTGATCCTCATGGACACCGGCGGCGAGCTGCGCTCGGTCAAGAGTCTCGATAAGACACGAAAGGCTGCGCAGACCGTGGTCGACACCCTTCGCCCGGGTGACTCGATAGCGATCATGCAGTACAGCGATAAGCCCGAGATCGTTCAGGAATGGACCTCTGACAAAGCCGCCGCGACGCAGGCGATCGCGAGGACGAATTTCGGCCGGCGGGATGCGTATGTTGATGCTTTGAAGATGGCGCGCAACTTCATGGTCCGGAGCGGCCTCGACAATAAGCACCTGATCCTGATCACGGACGGCACCGACAGCGGCGGTCGCGGATCGGATAAGTTCGATGCCCTTCAGGCATTGCTTGCTACCGACATTACGGTGCATGTGCTCAGCTACACTTCAATGGAAGCAGTCAGCATCGAGCCGCGGACCAAAGGAACTTCAAACTCGCCGCCGCCCAAGGCGATGCCCGACGAGATCTCCGCCACTTTGCCCAACGGCGTAAAGCCCACGGGCGTGAAAGTCGGCCCAACCATCAACCTCGACCGCACTCTTATTAACAAGCTCAAGTCCCGCAAGACCGATCTTGAGACCAGTGAAAAGCAGCTCGAGAAGATCGCCGAGAACACCAACGGTGAATTCGTCCTGCCAGCAAGTCCCGACGAGATGATCGAGAAAGCGCGGCTGATCTCGAAGATGATCGATGCCTCTTATGTCGTCACCTACATGCCGAAGGTCCCCGTCGTCGAGACCCGCGGTATCGCTGAGCGAAATATCGAGGTCACCTCAAAACGCGAGGGTTTGATCGTCCAAGCACGCCGCAAACTGGTGATCGACACATCCAAATAGGCGTTCTCGCGCATCCCACCTTTTAGAAGTATCATCACAACCTGACATTTTTCGGCACCGCGCGGGGTGTTCAAGATAGTTGTAACCTCCGGCGTCCCAAGGCCGTCATCATTTCCGACGGGTTAGGCAGTATTCGACCGATGAGCAGTTACCAAACCGCTTTGCAGAACGAGAATATTATCACCCATATCGAGGCCGACAGACTTCAGGCCGGCGTGCGCGCTGATCGCACGGACAACCAGCTCGTGGACCTCGTTTTGGCCGGTGATACGAATGCGTTCGAGGAGATCTTCGACCGGCACAAGCGGCTGGTCGCCATCGTAGCGAGCCGTTATTTCCGTCGTCCCGAGATCATTGAGGAGATGGTGCAGACGGCCTTCGCTAAGGCTTATACCGATCTGCATACGTTTCGCGGCAAATACGATCGCTCCTTCTCGAGCTGGCTCTCGACCATCACGGCGAACGCCTGCTTCGACGCGTTGCGCAAGCAAAAAAGGCGCCCCGAGCGTCTCACATGCGAACTGAGCGAACACGAGTCACAAGCGTTGCTGGACCTGACTAACGAAAGCCCGCGCAATGCGGAAACACAGCTCTCGGATATAGATCTCGCGAATAAACTTCTCGCGGGGCTGTCGGACGAGGACCAGGCCCTTCTAGGGATGCTCTACTCGGACGAGATGAGCGTTGCCGACATAGCCGAGATCCACGGTCTGACGGAATCGAATGTAAAGGTGCGTGCATGGCGGGCACGCAAGACCCTAAGGAAGCTCGTTAAAAAGTATTTGTAACGCTAAAAAAGGCGGCAGCGTCTTTATTTACTGGGAAAGATGGATACGAAGTTCGACAACAAAACCCTTGATTCTCTTGGCGAAAAGCTCATCCGGGCGAGCCGCCGCGAACGCGTCGATATCGATGCGATCATCGGCAATGAGAAGTTTTTTGAGGGCGTTTTAAAGCGCATTAACGATGACGCTCAGAAGACAAGGCGCTTCTCCGTGTTCACATCCCAGCGGCTGGCCGTTGTCGGCAGCCTCGCGACTCTCCTTTTTGTCGGGGCCGTCGCATTCAATATCTATAGACCGATGACACGCGGCTCCGCCGCTGTTTTCGGCAAAGTTCCGGTAGCAGAGCCGGAAACAAAGCCAGGGCCCGTGGGTCCTCCTCCTGTAGCGAATGAAAGCAATTATTCGGCGGGCCTTGGCAAACACGATGAAGCGGTCTATTCCGATATCGAAAGGCCTGCCGCGCGCCCAAGGGCCATCAAGGCCAGCGCAAGAGAGGTGTCTCATGAGACGGACGAGGATTTTTACCCGGTCTCATATTCCGGCGACCCCAGCGAGATGGGCGGCGGGCGCGTCATCCGCGTAGATCTGCCGCGGTCCACGCTCTTTGCAATGGGCGTGAATATTCCGCTTGAGAACGATTCCCCTACCGTCAAAGCTGATCTGTTGGTCGGCCCCGACGGCGTCACGCGTGCGGTCCGCGTAGTAAATTGACCGAATATTAAACAGCACTAATCGAGGAGACTTGTATGAAGATCATAGTAGGACTTTTGATGATCGCCAGCCTCGGCGTCGCCGCCTGGGCACAGCAGGATGCGAAGGTCGTCGCAGAAATGGCCGCTTCGACCGACCGCATCGTGAAGAACTCGCCCTTCTCGGCCGATGCGATCTCGGAGAGCGTCCAGACGCTTGCCGACGGCAACCGCATCGTCCATACCACCACGACCAAGATGTTTCGCAACAGCGAAGGCCGCTTCCGCCGCGATATCTCGAGCGGATCGGGCAGCGTTCCCGGCGCGAACTATAACGTCGGTTTCTCGACCACCATTCTTGATCCCGTGAATGGCGCCCGCTACACCTTTAACGATAGGGAAAAGGTCGCGCGGCAGTACACCTTTCGGGCCCCGACGCCGGTCACCATCGGCGGGCAGGGATTTGGGACCTTCTACAGCACAGGCAGTGTGAACCAGGCTGATAAGGAAAGGTCCATTGTGTCGCTCAACACGAAGCTCGATGGTTCTAGCGCGTCCGACAATGCGAACGCCGATCGCGAGCGGGCGGTCGCCGCCCTTAAAGCCAGCAGCGTTGTTACCAACCTCGATCCTGACAAGGCGGCCGAGATCGAGATGGCTGCAGCTACGCTTCGGATGGTCACGCCCGCAGCTCCGCTCGCTGGCATTTCAGGCAACATGACGGTTATGCCGAGCACGGTGGTTGCTCCTGTTGCGGTCGGCGGTGCCGGCGGCGTTAGTTTCATGACTAGCGATGGCGTGAAGTCTCGTTACGAATCCCACACCGAGAAGTTGGGCACGCAGAATTTTGAGGGAGTCGATGCCGAGGGAACCCGCACCACGACCACGATCCCGGCGGGAGCGATCGGTAACGAGCGTCCCATCGATATCGTGTATGAGAGCTGGTATTCCAAGGACCTGCAGCTCGTCGTTTACTCGAAACGCAGCGATCCGCGCACCGGTGAGCAGACGTATCGCCTAACCAACATCAGCCGCTCGGAGCCCGACCAGTCCGTCTTTGCAGTACCGTCAGGCTACCGCATCGTTTCGCAGAACACACCGGGCGTCTACACGGTCGCCACACCGAAAAAGACCGCGACCCCGCAGACCGAGGCCAAGGCCGCTCAGCAGCCAACCCCGGGCACAACTCGCGCGAGGCCTTAACAAAAAGCTCCCCTCCTTGTTTAGGAGGGGTGGCCGAAGGCCGGGGTGGTAGTTTTCTCAGGCCAGCAACAAGGAAGGACGGGCTAACCCCCGTCCTTTTTCTTTTGGAGCACCAGATTTGGAGGGCGACACTCCTGTCCGCATCGCCGCGCAAGGGCGACCTCGGATCAGCAGTCTTCCGGCAATTGCGGCGACACGAACACAGGCTCCGACTTGCGAAAGCCGGCACGCAGCAAGGGCGTTTCGTGAACGTACGTCCAAGTCGCAGAAGCAGCTTATTGACAAAGAAACTAATTAGAATTATTCTAACTCTATCATGTTCTTGTCGATCCCCAAATCGCTCGGCCTAACCCCGCAACGCGAGGTGGTTCTCAAGGTAATTCGTGCGTCCGAGGGGCATTTGACGGCGAACGAGGTCTTTGCCGCGGCAAAGGAAAAGCTGCCGACGATCTCGTTTGCGACCGTTTACAACAGCCTTCGATACTTGAAAGAGGCGGGGCACATCGGCGAGATACGGTTCGGCAACGGCGCCAGCCGGTATGACGCTCTGACTGAGCGGCACGATCACGCTTTGTGCACGGAGTGCGGGACCCTGGTCGATATCGAAATGGAGCTGCCGCAGGGCCTGGTCGAAAAGGCGGCCGAGTTTTCCAAATTTGAGCCTGAGTCGATAGAATTTACTTTACGCGGTAAATGTCCAAAGTGCAGCGGTGCGGAGTACGGGGCGCAGCTGCGTGCACCTCGCGGCTATAAGGCCAAGCAAATGGCCAGGTTCGCAAAGAAGATCAGCCGCCAAGGTCAGAACCGGGAGCGGTAGCGACCGGATATTTTGATAACGCGGCCAACAATTAACAAGGAGAATAACCAACTAGTGTCAACAGCAACTGGAACAGCAACAGAGGGTGTGTCGGGTGCCGTAATAGCCAAGGTCGGCCAGCCCGCACCCGATTTCAACCTGCCTTCGACGAAGGACATAGAGACCTTAAAAGAGAACGTAAAGCTCAGCGATTATAAGGGTAAATGGCTGATCCTTTTCTTTTACCCGCTCGATTTCACGGGCGTCTGCTCGAGCGAGATCGTTCATTTTTCGGAGCGGTTTGACCAGGTGAAGGCGCTCGGCGCCGAGGTTTTGGCGGTATCGACCGATTCGGTCCACTCGCATCGCGCCTGGCTGCAGGCCCCTGCGGATAAGAATGGGCTCGGCGAGATCCGTTACCCGATCGCGTCCGACGCAAGCGGCAGGCTCGCCCGTGCGTACAACATCCTTATCGAGGAGCCGCACATCGCTCTTCGCGGGCTGTACATCATCGATCCCGAGGGAATTCTTCAATATTCGGTCGTCAGCACGCCGTCGATCGGCCGCTCGGTCGATGAAACGTTTCGCGTGCTTCAGGCTCTGCAGAGCGGCGGTTTCTGCCCGGCCGATTGGAAACCCGGCGAGAAAAATCTCTAAAGAATTGTGATGACAGATAGCACAATGTGTTATAAATAAAACAGTCTTCACGGCCTTTTGGTCGTGAAGACGTTTGTTTCTTGAGGGCCGAAAAAGTTTTTTTGAAAATTGCGAAAAAGTCGGATACTTTTTCCGATAAGCGCAATGAAGGCAATAACTTGTGTGTCCCATAGCTGTTTTGGGACAGCCTGGGACAATGGGACAAGAATCGAGGTTTTAGCGATTTCTTAAGTAAAAGAGGGTAAAGAAAGCATGGGAAATGAAAATGGTGGGAATGGAAATGGATCGGGCAAATGTCCGTTCACTGGAGGCGGCAGCCACGCGAGCCGCGGACGCCTCTCCAATCGAAGCTGGTGGCCTGAGAGCCTCGACCTGGACATACTGCGGGCAAATTCGTCCCTATCGGACCCGATGGGCGAAGATTTTGATTACAAGAAGGAGTTTGAATCACTTGATCTCGATGCGGTGATCAAGGACCTCGAGGCCTTGATGACCGACTCACAGGAGTGGTGGCCGGCGGACTTTGGCCATTACGGTGGCCTCTTCATTCGCCTCGCCTGGCATGCTGCTGGTACGTATCGCATCACCGATGGCCGCGGCGGAGCCGGCGCTGGTCAAATGCGTTTCGCCCCGCTCAACAGCTGGCCCGACAACACCAATCTCGACAAGGCCCGCCGGCTGCTTTGGCCTATCAAGCAGAAGTATGGCCGCAAGATCTCCTGGGCAGACCTCTTCGTGCTCGTCGGCAACGTCGCTCTCGAATCGATGGGCTTCAAGACATTTGGCTTCGCCGGCGGCCGCAAGGATACATGGGAGCCGCAGGAACTGTTCTGGGGGCCGGAAGGCACGTGGCTCGGCGACGAGCGCTATAGCGGCGAGCGCCAACTTGCGGAGCCCCTAGGCGCCGTGCAGATGGGCCTCATCTATGTGAATCCAGAGGGTCCGAACGGCAACCCAGACCCGGTCGCTGCGGCAAAGGACATTCGCGAGACCTTCCGTCGAATGGCCATGGATGACGAGGAGACAGTTGCCCTCATTGCGGGCGGTCATACATTCGGCAAGACCCACGGTGCTGGCGACCCGTCATTCATGGGTAAGGAGCCGGAAGGCGCCCCCATCGAGGCACAGGGGCTGGGCTGGGCGAGCAAATACAACTCGGGTGTCGGTGCCGACGCGATCACGGGCGGACCCGAGGTGATCTGGTCGCAGACGCCCGTCAAATGGAGCAATCACTTCTTTGAGAACCTGTTCGGTTTTGAATGGGAACTCACTAAGAGCCCGGCGGGGGCGCAGCAATGGCAGGCGAAGGACGCCGAGCCGAGCGTTCCCGACCCATTCGACCCGTCGAAGAAGCGCGTTCCTATGATGCTCACGACGGACCTCTCGCTTCGCTTTGACCCCGCGTATGAAAAGATCTCGCGCCGCTTCCTCGAGAATCCGGATCAGTTCGCGGATGCCTTTGCTCGTGCGTGGTTCAAGCTCACGCATCGCGATATGGGCCCGGTCGCCCGGTACCTCGGCCCTCTTGTCCCCAAAGAGGAACTCATTTGGCAGGACCCGGTTCCTGCCGGCAAACCAGTCAGCGACCGCGACGCCGCTGCCCTTAAGGCGAAGATCCTTGATTCAGGTTTGACCGTTTCTCAGCTCGTTTCGGCAGCGTGGGCGTCGGCATCGACCTTCCGCTGCTCTGACAAACGCGGCGGTGCCAACGGCGCCCGGGTTCGCCTCGACCCGCAGAACAAATGGGAGGTCAACAATCCCTTTGAGCTCGGGACCGTCCTGCAAACGCTCGATGGACTTCGCGGCGACATCTCGATGGCTGACGCGATCGTACTCGGCGGATGCGCCGCCGTCGAAAAGGCGGCAAAGGACGCGGGCTTCAACGTTACTGTGCCTTTCGCTGGCGGCCGCGGCGACGCAACGCAGGAACAGACGGACGTCGAGTCGTTCGCTCCGCTGGAGCCGAGAGCCGACGGCTTTCGCAACTACTACACTTCTCGAAGCTTTATGGCCCCAGAAGAGGCCCTCGTCGATAAGGCCGCTCTACTGAATTTGACGGCCCCGGAGATGACGGTCCTTATTGGCGGTTTGCGTGTACTCGGTGCAAATGCGGGCGGCTCGAAGCATGGCGTCTTCACCGACCGTGTTGGGGTCCTGACGAATGACTTCTTCGTAAACTTGCTGGATATGACGTACGCATGGCAGCCGGTCGAGACAAACGGCCATTACCAGGCTGTCGGCCGCTCGGGCGGCGAGAGGAAGTGGACCGCGACTCGCGTCGACCTCATCTTCGGCTCGCACTCAGAGCTTCGAGCACTTGCCGAGGTTTATGCGTGTTCAGATTCCCAGGAGAAGTTCGTGAACGACTTCATCGCGGCGTGGGACAAGGTGATGAACCTTGACCGCTTCGACCTTAGATAGCCTTAGACCAGCGGGCGGCTTGTAAACACCCACCAAAGTATCAAGCCGCTCGCTATGATCGATCCCACGAGCAGTCCCACGAGTAAGAGAAGCAGCACAAGAAGGAAAAGATAGTCGCCCGCCGTTCCCGCATTGCGCCCCGTTGCTCGTTCCCGGATCAGGCGAATGTTCATGTCGTTCGCCTTCCAAACAAAATCGAAAGCGTCGCCGATGAAAGGAATCGACCCCACGACATAATCGACGCCGATATTCGCCGCCATCCTTAACAGCGTTATCTTCGGCACGCCGTGTCTGACGCCGGCAAGCAGAATGTAAAAAGACGGTAGGACGGTAATCGTGTCGCCGATGTTCGGTATCAGGCCGATGACCGCATCGAGCCCAAACCGCCAGCCTGTTCCGGGTACGCGAAAGAGATCGTCGAGATAGAAAGCCAGTTGATCCAGGCTCTTTTCGATCTCTACCTGCTTTTGAAGATCAGCCATCGTCTACTTCCCGATGATCTTCACGCTCAAAATCCGGTCACCGCGAACTAACTGATCAACGATCTTCATCCCTTCTTCGTCGATGTGGCCGAAGACAGTGTAGCCGCCGTCCAAGTGGAGCTGCGGCGAGTGATCGACGAACCACTGCGAGCCGCCCGTGTCTTTACCCGACAGAGCCATGCCGACCGCACCGCGATCGAATGGCAGCATATTGATCTCGCACCGGATCGAATATCCCGGCCCGCCGTTTCCGTCGCCGCGAGGGTCGCCATCCTGCACGACAAAATTCGGGACGACCCGATGGATCGTGACCCCGTCGAAGTACTTCTTCCTCGCGAGCTTTATGTAGTTATCAACGGTAAGCGGAGCTTGTTCCGGAGCAAACTCGATCGTGAATGAACCTTTGTCGGTAGTAACGAGAGCTCGCACCGCGCCGTTCTTCCGCGAAAGTGCACGGAGGTAGTCAGCGTCGGAATTCAGGACCTGACCGAGCAGTGTGCCGAAAGCGGGTGAATAGGGCAGTACCTGGTCCTTGTGCTTTGAACGCGCGTTTTCAAGAGACGCGGCGAGACCGGGAAGATCCTTCTTCAGCTCGGGATCGTCAAGCAGCTCCAACGCCTGTTTTCGCACAAGGTAGTCCGGATGGTCGAGAGCCGTGAGCAGGCTGCCGACAGATCCCCTTTTGTCCACCTTATGCAGTGCTCCCATGATCGAGAGCAGTGCGTCGTCGTAGACCTTGTCCTTTATGAACGCCGCAGAGAAAGCGCTCTTCAGTGCTTCGACATTATCATCAGAAGGCGGCAGTCCCCCGAGAACGCCCGCGGCACTCGCCCTTACAAATACGTCGTCTCGGAGAAGATTCTTCCTTGCGACTGAGCCGAGGTCTGCGGTCTTAAAATCGGCATATGCGCCGAGCACATCTGGCAGTGCGACACCTGGCAATAGCGAGGGCGTTGTTGGATCGATGTCTAAAAACTTGCGCAGCTCGTCCGACCAGCCCTTCTTGATCTCTTTGTTCGCGGGCGAATCGTCGAGCCCGGCGATCACACTTGCGGCTTGAGCAGCGGCAGACACCGCCCACTTGCCGCTCTTGGCGTCGGTGCCTTTGTTCTTTGAATACGCTGTGTATCCGGCGGGGTCGATCCGCGCGATCGCGATCTCAGTTTCCGGATACCGATATTTACTGGCAGCGGCAAAAGTCTTGAGCAACGTCAAGGCCCTCTCGTTATTAGTGCCTTGCAGAATGCGCCCGACGGCGGTCGCAAATTCGAGGATCTCGTTCGTCTCGACCGGATGAGCAAACTTCGAAGCCTTGTACGCTTTGAAAAGCGGATCGAGCTCATCAAGCAGCATCCCGGCGTACGCCGGCTTCTTCACTCCCGCGAGTGATCGGATCGCGGCGACGCGAACACGCGAGTCCTTGTCACTTCTCACCCGATCGACCAGTGCGTTCGCGGCTTCGTCACCCTCGATGTTAGCGGTCACACGCGCGGCGTTGGCGCGCACGATCGGATCTGCGTCAGTAAGCAGTTTGACCGCCTCTTTGACATTCTTCGCGCGAAGTCTGGCAAGCGTATTCAAAGCCGCCGCGCGAACGCCAGCGTCGCGATCGTTTAGGAATTGAGCAGCGACCCTGTCGGCCCCGTCAGGCCTCGCGCGCAAAGCAGCGGTTAACCCGAGGACTATAGTAGGTGTGTAGGGCTTGGTCCGGCGGAATTCGGCGTTAAGTACATCGAGAATTGCCTGAGCGAGTTCTTTACTCTTTGGGTCTTTCGAATTAGCCGCCGCGACCTTGCCGGCGGCCTCGACTAGTCGCGCAGTAGTAGCCTCAATATCGGGCGATGGTGCGACCTCCGCCCTCAATCCCCCCAAGATCGCTTCTGCGGCCTTGATCGACTCGACCTCTCCTAGCGCGAATGCGGCGATAGAACGTACGCTCGGATCATTATCGAGGAGCTCGGTGAGGGCAGGGATCGCTTTTTCATCGCCGACCCTTCCCGCCGCCAGCGCCGCCCGCTTACGAATGTCTGCGCTAGGCGACTTCATCAAACCCTCAAGCACGCTGTCGTAACGCCGGGCATCTTCAGCCTTTGCGATCTCGATCTGAGTTTTCATCGGGACTTGCGCTGTGGAAAACGCACTTACAGCCAAGAGGGCAATAACCAACAACGGAAGTTTTCGCATGTCTTGTAATTTGCAATAAAAGAGCGGCAGAGGCAACTTTAGTTCAGTCACCCAGCCGCTAGTCTATTTTGCTTTTGATGTCCCCGGCACGCGGGAACCAGAGGCTGGCTTTATCAGCCTTCGGCTTCCGAGAATTTACTCGTAGCCGTTTCCTCCGCTTCTTTTAGCTTCGCGAGGTTTTTCACCTCGATCTCGTTAAGTTTCGTGTCGTCGGTAAATGTCGGATCAGCTTTGTACCAGGCCTGCGCCTCAAAATACTTTTGAAGCTTCGGGTCTTTAAAGACGCGTCCATGCCGGGCGTAGATCTCATTCCTTAGAACACGAAGATCTTCGGCGAATAACGCTCCCAATGACTCGTCCGTGACAAGCTCCGTGGAGAGCCTCTCGCGGACCTTCGCCTCATAAGAATCGAGCAGCGCGACATTCTGCTGTTCGATCGCGTTTAGCTTGATCGCCTTCTGATTCTTGGCCGGTTTGTACCAATCCCGCCAGTTGAAGTAATCGCGAATGCCGGGTGCATCGAATTTCTTTCCGTGCCGCGCGTAAAATTCCTCCCGCAAGATCCGTAGTTCAAGCAAACTCAGTCCCGCAAGCTTGTCCTCGGTCAAAGCGACGTTCTGGAAATTGTCCATGTCGCCGATCGAAATGGCCGCCTTGTGGCTCTTGTCCTTTTCAGAGAGCAATCGCGCGATATTCTTTCTCTCGATATCGGTCAGGACCGAGGGATCATAAGCGGGATTTTTCTTGTACCAATAGCGCTCGTCGAAGTACTTTTGGAGCCACTCTTCGCTAAACGGCTTTCCGTGTATTGCCTCCACTTCCGCCGCAAGTATCGTGAGCTCGGCGGCCGAATAATCGCGTAGGTTATTGTCGGTGATCAGCTTGGCTCTCCAGACGCGCATGTCACCCGGTTCAATAAAGGTGTGCTTTTCGGCCTCCGTAACGCGGATGAGGTCGAGATTGGACCGCTCGACCGGCGTGAGAAGAGCATTGGTGAACTTTGCGTTCGGTCTGTACCAAGCCTGCTTTTCCAGATAATCCTGGATGGACCGCTCTTTGAAGACGCGCCCGTGCTTGCCAAAGACAACGCCGCGGAGCAGTGCAAAATCGTCGGCATTTTCGTCTTCTTTTAGGCCAG
Organism: Acidobacteriota bacterium; assembly: GCA_019247455.1. GTDB lineage: Bacteria > Acidobacteriota > Blastocatellia > Pyrinomonadales > Pyrinomonadaceae > OLB17. The sequence continues at coordinate 31,219 of JAFAOW010000128.1, forward strand.
CGATCTTTTCCTTGGTCAGTTTCACTTTAGCGAAGTTGAACTGGTCAAAATTGTGCTTGTTGAACTCCTTCCAGCGGGCGGCCCTTGCGACCGGGTCGACTTCCTGCCCTACCGCTGCGAGGCCCAAAAGGGAGATTGCCAGCATTATGCAAAATACTTTCTTAGTCATCTCGCACCTCTATATTCTATGGAACGTTCACGATCTCAAAACTTGTTGTGATCCTCGCTGTAGGACGCACCGTCGCCGCAACGGAACAGTATTTGGTGTCAGACAATGCGACGGCGTCGGCAACAGCCTTTTCCGAAACGTCGCGGCCGTGCACGATATGGTTGATATGAAAGGTCTCGAATTTCCTCGGATGTTCTTCCGAGCGCGTGCCCGTGACTACCACGTCGTAGGCAGCGATGTCCTGCCTTTTCTTTTGAAGGATCGAGATCACATCCGCGGCCGTGCAGCCGGCAACGGACACTAAAAGTAGCTCGACCGGGTTAGGGGCTGAATGCCTATCTCCTTTTACGTCAATAGCTTGCGAATAACCGCGGGGGGTTGTTCCGATGAAGAATTCATCGCCAGCCCATTTCACGGTGGCTTTGTACTCCGATCCCGCCATGATGTTGGTGTTGCTCCAGCGGCGATATTAGCATACAGCCGGCGACGATAATAAGATTATTTGACGAACCATTGGCACAAAAAATGCTTCTTAAGAGAGGCAGGGAACCGTGTGCTTTTTGCCGCTCCTCAAAGGACACTGAAATGAACAAGCGAATCACTAATATTGTGGCTTTTCTCGCTGTAGCTGCGGGGTTCTTGATCTCGTCGACGACCGTTGCCGAGGCTCAAAAACGCAACGAAAGGGACATCCGCGACGCCGTACGCAGTCTTTCATCGCGGCTGGACGATTTTGAATACGACCTGCGTTACCAAATGCAGTCGAGCTCGCAGGCGACAACCAACGTAAGCGACGCTTCGGATCGGATCCGCGCAATGCGTGATGAGATCAGCCGTTTCCAGGAGAACCTGGACCAGAAGCGTGAGAATCGCGATGACGTAAATGCGATCATTGGGGCCGCGAATGGGATCGAGAATTTCCTCGCGGCAAATCCGCAGAATCGCCGCGTGACCGACGACTGGGAACTCGTTCACACGCAGCTCCAGCGGCTGGCATCAAACTACAGCGTCGCTGTAGGGCCGCAAAGCACGGTGGGTCATACGCAGAACGATCCGTCCTATTCGAACGGACAAAACTATCCCCAGAGCAATCAGCCGGGCTATTCCCCCGGCATGGCGGGAAATATTACTGTAGGCCTCTCGGGAACTTACGACCTCGACGCATCACGGAGTGAAAAGATCGAGGACATCGTTGCTAGTGCCGGCTTGGGCGATGAGCAGCGCGCAGATCTGCACGAGAAGCTTGAGGCCCCACAGCAGATCGCCATCGACATCCGCGGCGATCAGGTGACGCTTGCTTCATCCAACGCCTCGCCGGTGACATTCACTGCGGATGGCCGCGACAAGATCGATAAGGATGCTCAGGGGCGGACCGTGCGGCTGAGAGCGGCTCTCAACGGTCAGACATTGACCATCGCAAAAGTCGGAGGCGATACGGATTACACGATCACGTTCACTCAGATCGGTACAAGCGGCCTTAAGGTCACCCGTCGGATAACGACCGACTACCTTGACCAGACCGTCTTCGCGGAGAGCGTCTACAATAAGACCGACTCGATCGCGCGGCTCGGTATTCCGATTCCTAGTTCATCGGCCGGCCAGACGAATTCAGGCTCACCCGATACCAACGGCGGCTACTCTGATAACGATCAAAACCGCACCACGTCGAACGGCGGGACCGGAAATATGGGCACGCCGCCTGCAACGGTCTCTATGTCGACGGGGCGCTTTATCATCCCGAATGGCACCGTCTTGACCGGCAGCCTGCAGAATGAGGTCAATACCGAAGTGTCGCAGAATAACGACCGCTTTCGCCTGACCGTTCAGTCTCCCAACGAGTACCGCGGGGCTGTGATCGAAGGTTATCTTTCAGGCGTCGGCCGTTCGGGTAAGGTCACAGGCAAGGCGAATGTGACATTTAACTTTGAAAGGATCACACTCCGTGACGGGCAGGCTTACGATTTCAAGGGCACGATCCAAGGTATCAAGGACAGCACCGGTAAGATCATTCAGGTCGATAACGAGGGAACTGTGACCGGGAGCAGTCAGGGCAACGAAACCGCAAAACGCGGCGGTATCGGAGCCGGCATTGGTGCTCTCATTGGAGCGATCGCGGGCGGCGGCTCTGGAGCCGCTGTGGGGGCCATCATCGGCGGCTCGGTCGGTGCGGGCACGATGGTGATGAACGGCAAGGGTGACATTCGCCTTTTGCCCGGCTCCACGATCACTATTCAGGCGAGCGGCCCGACAAACCCCAATTATCCAAGATAACCCGAAGGAACGCCGGCCTTATCCGGCGGCTTGGACGGGGCGAGTGATCGAGAAGGTCGCTCGCCCTTTCTTTGTTATCATTCAGCTACTGATGCGAGAGTTGCCGCCTGAGATCGAACAATATCGTGATCGCCTCTGGCGGCGGGAAGACGCGCTCAAGGTTGATTCAGCGGAAGAAGTTGAGGCGATGGTGAATGACGTCGGCTTTTGCCTTGGTCTGACCGATTCCCGTACACCGTTGCCGTCCGTTTACACCGCCGTCTGCGGCCGCCGCGACGCGCATCTCCCCCGCAATGTTCAAAAGGACCACGAAGCAAGTCGGGCGTGGGTGCTCAAGGACGAGGTCATGGCTCGCGGACGGGTGTTTTATGCAAAGCTGTTAAAAGGAAAATCGTGGTTCGTCGCACCTCGGCTTATTCCTGCTTTCAACGCCATATGGGGCGCGCCAAAGAAGAAGGAAAAGGATGAGTTATCCGATAACGCAAGAAAGGTGCTCAAAGTGCTTCGAAAGGAATGGGAGATGGCGACCGCGGACCTGCGCAGGGAATGCAGATTCGAGAACAAGACGGACCTTACAAAGGCGATCGATGAGCTTCAGCGCAACATGAAGGTCGTTCCTCAAGAGGCCCTGTACGTCCCCAAATTCACCTACATATGGACCCTGACAGAGGCTCGTTTTCCGGAGGAAATGGAACTAAAGATGGCTCGCGACGACGCCGTCCGCGAGCTAGCCCGCGCCTACCTCTCAATGTGCGGGATGACGCTGCTCGGCGATATGTCACGCACGTTCGGCTTCTTTCGCTGGGAATCTGGCCGAGCCAATCATCAGCTTGTAGACGAGGGCTTCGCCGAGCGTCTTTCAACAGGCGTTTACAAACTGGCCGACCTTTGACGCGTTCATCGAAGGCCGTCGATCCGATCTATCCATCCGTAGATCGTATTGTGATGCGATGACCATGCATCCCAGACCGCACTTGCCCAGGCTCTCACTACCCTTTTGTGTTCCTCTGCATTCTCGGCCCGGTGCACATCGGCAATTGTGACCAGCCCGGGCAAGGCCGGCGGCGTAAGCCATGTGAATTCACGCTTGTGTTTTGTCACTTGCAGCATCGCATCATTTGACGTCTCCATTTCGAGCCCTCGCTCGAGCAGCAAACAGATCCGTATCAGGTGATAACCGACCGACCTGATGCACTGAGGCGAAGGCTGGCCGGGATGCTGAGCGGCATACGAATCCACAGTGAGCCGATGGATCTCAAAATAAACGGGATCGCTGTACTCTCGCTCAAGCACCTCTCCAAAGGCCGCCCAGCACCCGGGAGAAGATTCCATATAGCGATGGGTAGGACCGTCGATATCGGGAAACAGTCCACCACATCCGATGCACGGAACAAGTTCTTTCACCGCACTAGCTCCTGCTAACTTAATTTTTGGGAGATCTGAAAGGATCCTACGCTCTTGATAAAAACATATGCACAGCCCGCTCGCCGGGCACCATCTTTTTAACCTCGTAGCCGAGCTTTCTCAAATTCAATCCCTCGAATAGCGGTTCACCCTCACCGAGCAGCACAGGCCGCACCGCAAGGTGCATCTCATCGATCAGGCCCGCCTGCAAGTACTGCCTGATCGTTGACGGACCACCGCCGACGCGGATGTCTTTGTCGCCCGCAAGTGCTTTGGCCTGTTCGAGAGCGGACTCGATACCGTCTGTAACGAAGTAGAAGGTCGTGCCGCCCTTCATCTCGATCGGCTCTCGCGGGTAATGCGTGAGCACGAATGTCGGCACGTGATACGACGGCTCGTCACCCCACCAGCCTTTCCATTCGTCATCAGGCCATGGACCGCGAACGGGGCCGAACATATTTCGGCCAAGTATCCACGCACCTTTCCCGGTCATCGACTCAGCTGCAAAGCTGTCATCGATGCCGGTCTCGCCGCCTCCGCGGCCATGCATGTCGCCAAAGGTCTTTGTCGGAAAGAACCACTCCATCAGCTCCGGGCCGCGTACGCCGAGCGGATTCTCAAGTGACTGATCCGTCCCTGCGGCGAAGCCGTCTAGAGAAACGCCGATGGATTGGACTACAACTTTACCCATACTCAGGCTCAAGCTCGTGTTCGTTTCGAAAATCTTCGTAGACGTAAAATTCGGTCTCCGAATCCTGGAGATGTTCCACCATTAGAGGCTTCACCTCAGACTCCCAGTCCAACTTGCCTAAACCCGCTCCAATCTTCGGAAGCCCCACGCTAACGATCTCCTTCTTTTGACAAATAATCGCCAGATTGCGCAACCCCTTATTCAGTAGCGGCAACGTCGCGTGGTACATGTCAGGCTGGGTTGCAATGTAGATGATACCTAGGCGATCAGTTTCCGGCTCGACGACGAACACGTCACCACCTTCGAACTTCTGATTGAACGTGAACTTCTTAAACTTCTTCTGAGCGTCAGGCCACCTCTTCGAAATCTTCAAAGCCAGACCTGTCCCCAATCCTTCTTGGGAACCACGGGCGACGCCCTGAGCAATGTACTGCGCGTTCGTCTGCAGTACATCACCAGAAATAAAGCTGATCATTGCACGCTGAGCGAATTAATATTTCATCAACTCCTGAACCGAAGCCTCGACATCCTCGCTTTGCGGCAGGATGAAGTCCTCGAGCTGCGGGGCGTAGCCGACAAAGGTGTCGGTGGCGCCGACGCGGCGAAC
>JAFAOW010000075.1 GCA_019247455.1 Acidobacteriota bacterium
TCACCCGGCGACAGTTTCGAGGGCTGGTGGCTTGGTGTCGAGTCCGGTTCCGGGTCATCGCTGTCATCCTCTTCACCGCCGAGCTCCGTTCGTATCTTCTTTACAAGTTTTTCGACCGAATCAAGCTTTTCAAGATCACCAGGAGAAAGCTTTGCGTTCAGTTCGTAAGCGTGCTCTACGTCCTCCGCTATTTTCCTAACCTCGTCGCCGCGGCCGACCATCTCGTCAAAATCCTTCTTATCCCGAGCGATACGCATCTTCTCCATCGTCTCCTGGATATTCTTGGGCGGGGGCTCCTTAGGTGGACCGAAGAGATTTGGGGGGTCTTGGGCGCGGGCCGCACCGATCGCTCCAGCGAGAACAACAAACACGGCCGCGAAATAGATCAAGCCTTTGAACATTAGAAGGGATGATCCGTATCCTTTACCGGATCTACTGACTGGCCGGTAACGAGCTCTATTAACTTTGCAAGAAACTCGTCTTCCGCCTGGCCTGAACTGCGCATTGTGATCCACTCGGGCATAACACTGCCAGTCCGGCCTTCCACCTTAGCGTTCACTGAAACACTATTGTGTGCTCCATCGACAGGCTGCACCTCGATAGTAAGTGTGTATTGACCGCGTACCCATGCTGCTTCGGGTGAATCTATTATCCCGTATCGCGCCAATCCGTTTTGCGTTATAACCGCCCCTTTTGCAAACACGAATGGCAAAGTTACGATTATTCCGTCCTGAGGCCTCGAAGATACGTCGTCCACGACGATCTTCTTTTCGCGAAGCGCGTCGATGATCGAGTTGATGATCGCGTCTCGCCGGCCAGCAAGCTTATAAGGGTTCGGCAGTCGGTCGCGGACCTTTGTTTTTCCCTCGCCCCAATCGAAGGAACGGCCGCCAGCATCATTTGGCCGAGCAGTTACCTTGTTCGACTGACTCTCGATAGTTTTTGTCTGAGTGTCTACTCCCTTTTGCGCAGAGATCGCCGTAGCAAGCAGGGCCAGCGCAAAAAGCGGGGTAATGAACGCGATTTTCATAGACAAAATATATCCTAAATGGCTGTCTTCTTAAAGGAATAGATGTTCGGGCGAACAAATAAGTTGTTGCTCCCACTAACTGCAAAAGAAAAAGGCCGTCTTGCGGCCTTTAGCTCCTGATCTGGATCACTTACTCCTATTTCGGAAGAGGTGAAACGACTTCGACGTTATTTGCCCTGAACGTGGTTGCTGTCACACGCTGCAGGTCGGCGATCGCCTTGCTGTAATCGGTCTGTGCGCGAACCTCAGCGTTACGCGCGTTGGTCAAAGCATTCTCACGTTGGAAGAGGAGGAATGTAGTGGACTTGCCCGCTCCAAACAGCGTCCGCTCGCCCTCCAGCTGGATCTCGGCATTCTCGCGAGCTCGCCTTGCCGTATCGACCCGCTGGCGCGCGGTTTCCAGAGCTTGAACAGCATTTCGGACATCAACGATGACCGCCTGTTCCTGGCTGCGGGTCTGGGCGTCCAGTTGATGGGCCGTTATCTGAGCTCCCTCGAGATTCGCCTTGGCAGTGCGGTTCCGCAGTGGAAACGAGATCGTCGCCCCTATGGAGTAGTTCGGGGCGTCCGAACGGAACATGTTCAGGATCGAGCGATTGAATCCGCCAAAGAGATAACCCGGTGACGCAGGCGTCGTTACGGTCGGATTCGTCAACACGGGCAGGCCAAGCAGCGTTCGCGTCGCGTTAAGACTGTTAAAAAGGAAAATATCGGAAGACGATGAGACAAGGTTGCTCGTCGTCGCGGCGTTCGTCCCGCCGAATGCCAGGCCATTAAGAGAAAAACTGGTGTTGAGGTCTATCTGGGGCTTCGTCTGATTCTTGTAATAATCAATGTCGGCCCGATTGATCTCTTGCTGCAGCTTAAGCCGCCGAAGTTCGAAACGGTTATCCATCGCGTCTTTCAACGCGGCATCAAGGGTGACTACGTCGACGGCCACACCGGGAGGGTCGGTAGGAACAACCGAAAGCGACCATTCCGGTGAAAGCGGGTCGCGAATGATCAGCTGTTTGAGCGCGTTCTCGGCCGAGGCTACCTGCTGTGTAGCGAGCAAAAGGTCTCCCTCGCGATTTGCGAGTTCCGTGGCTATCTCGGCACGCTCGATCGGAGCCGATGCGCCGGCTGCAATGCGAGCCTCGATCTGACGCAGGTTCTCTTTCGAGAAATTGACGTTTGCCACCTGATTCTGTTGGTTGCGCAGCGCGAAGACAAAATCCCAATAGGCGCGGGCGGCGGACGTGATCGTCGTATTCGCCTGACGCCTAAAATCGCTTTCCGTCTGCTCAAGCCTCTTCCGCGCGATCAAGATCGAATGCCGGCGGCTATCTACCCGGAAATTCCTTAACAGCGGCTGCGTGTACGTAACACCCAGGTTAGAGGAGTACAAAGCGCTGTTGCCGGCGCTAACGGATCCTGACGTCACCTGTGCCTGCGTAAACGCATTTTCCGTTCGCGTGTTATTGAAAAACGCCTGATAATTACCACCGCCTTTTTCAATAAAGCCGGTCATATTGGCATTCACACGAAAGTCGTTCTTACCTGTCGAGCCAGTACTAGAGCTGTGCGTAAAGAGCGGACTGAAGGTCAGGACCGGATCATAAACGCCCAGAAGCGCACGGACCTGCGTTTCTTGAAACCGGACGTCGTCGCGCGTCACCTCAATGTCATTGTTATTTTCCAGGGTCCTGCGGATCGCTTCATTAAGTGTTAGCGGCAGCGTTTGAGACTGCTGCACACCAACTCGGTCTAGATTCGAATTCCGCATCGGCTGCCTGTCGTTCCCCTGGAAGATCACCGCCCGGACGCTTGGCGCCGGAGTGGCGGTTGAGGCCACCTCGGACGAGTTCTGAGCGAGAGCCGCCCCTGTGCACGCAAGCACAATGGACAGGGAAATATTGCAGTATCGGATTGATCTCATTATAGGGGCTCCGTGTGAACACCTGATTTTATTAGTTAATGCTAAAAACTCAAACCCTTACTACGACTTACGATTTTGCTTTGTTTCAACATTCTGCGTGTCCGGTCGGCGCCGGCCTTCGTTGAATTCAGCCCCCCTTTGCGGTATGGTCTAAGGTTCGATATTTGCTCTTTCTGGAGGCTATTTCAGTCAAATGGGTATCAAAGTAGGTATCAATGGATTCGGCCGCATTGGCCGGAATGTAATGCGCTCTTGCCTGGGAGACGATGGGATCGATTTCGTCGGCGTGAATGACCTGACCGACACAAAAACTCTCGCGCATCTGCTCAAATACGACTCCGTGATGGGCAATCTTCATCACAAGATCACGGCAGGCGACGGTTCGATCACCGTGGAGGGGGACACTTTCCGAGTTTTCTCTGAAAAGGACCCAGCGGCCATCGACTGGGCGTCAGTTGGCGCTGAGATCGTCATTGAGTCGACAGGGCGTTTTACCAAAGCTGAGGATGCGAGAAAGCACATTCGGGGCGATGTGAAGAAAGTGATCATCTCAGCTCCGGCAAAAGGTGAAGATGTCACAATTGTGTTGGGCGTTAATGAAGATATGTATTCACCCTCGGACCACCACGTCATCTCGAACGCCTCATGCACGACCAATTGCCTCGCTCCCGTAGCGAAGGTCATTCACGAAAACTTCGGCATCAAGAACGCGCTGATGAATACTATCCACAGCTACACGAATGACCAGCAATTGCTGGATCTTCCACACAAAGACTTGCGACGGGCCCGGGCTGCCGCACTGTCGATGATCCCGACCTCCACGGGCGCGGCAAAGGCTGTGGCTCTCGTTATTCCGGATCTCAAGGGCAAATTCGATGGGATCTCAGTCCGCGTGCCTACTCCGAATGTCTCGCTTGTCGACGTGGTTATCAATGTAGAGAAGCCAACCTCAGCCGAAGAGGTAAATCAAACCCTTAAGGCGGCCGCGAACGGACCGTTGAAGGGGATCCTCGACGTCAGTGAAGAGCCGCTTGTCTCAAGCGATTTCAAGGGCAATTCGAACTCGTCGATCGTTGACGCGGAAAACACAAAAGTGATCGACGGCACGTGCATGAAGATCCTAGCCTGGTACGACAACGAGTGGGGATACTCCTGTCGGGTCCGCGATCTTGTCAAGTACATCGCGGCGAAG
>JAFAOW010000098.1 GCA_019247455.1 Acidobacteriota bacterium
CGCCGCCCTATTTGCGGAGCAGCTCTGCTGCTCCGTCGGATCTCGAAAAGAATTCCGGAGGCTACGCCTCCAATTGCGCAGGCCCGCACTATAGGGTTCCCGCCGCTGCATCAGCGAGCCGGGTTCCAGGTAGTAAGAGCGGGACACTCAACACAGCCAGAAAAGACTTCCCAGACTTCCCAGACTCCCCAGACTTCCCAGACTGGTTGAAGGCGGTTTCCCCTTCAATGAATTGGGACTGGCCCTACCAGCGCTACATCCAGCAAAAACTCCAAGAGGTCACGGACGGCACTTGCAAGCGGCTGATGATCTTCCTGCCGCCGCGTCACGGCAAATCGGAACTCGTCACCGTCCGCTACGCAGCCTGGCGCCTCAGACAAAACCCCGCTATGAACGTCATTCTCGCCAGCTACAACCAGCAGCTCGCCAATCGCTTCTCCCGCAAAATAAAAACCGTCCTCTGCGACGACTTCAGTCGGAGTGCAGGCTGCCAGCCTGCTCTGGCCGCTCCCGCGGCCACCCCCCGGAACGCGGACACTCCTGTCCGCACTGGCCGCACAGCGGCCACTCCTCGTCACTCGTCACTCGACACTCATTACTCCACGGAAAGCCCTTTTCCTTTTACAAGACCAAGGCCCAAAAACACCGAGGCCGAATGGGAGACCACGCACGGCGGCGGCTTAAGAGCCGTTGGTGTCGGAGCCGGCATCACCGGCTTCGGCGCGAATCTCATCATCGTCGACGATCCCGTCAAATCCCGCGCCGAGGCCGAATCCGCTGCCTATCGCGAACGCCTCTTCGACTGGTTCTCCGACGACCTCTACACCCGCCTCGAGCCCGGCGGAGCAATGATCGTCATCCAGACCCGCTGGCACGAAGACGACCTTTCGGGCCGCCTCCTCTCCCAAATGTCCGACCTCACCGGCGAACCCTGGGACGTCATCTCTTTACCAGCCATCGCCGAGCATAAAGGCGGAGGCCTGAGCGTAAGCGAGGGCGTAACACTCAACGCCTCGCCAGAGGAATCCTCGGTTATCACTTCCCCTTTATCACCTAACGATTATTCCGGGGAAGCCTCATCGAATTCTCATTTCTCACATCTCACTTCTCACATACCGACCGACGTTCTCGGTCGAGCACCCGGCGAACCCCTCTGCCCCGACCGCTTCAACATCGCCGAACTCAACCGCATCCGCCAAAAAATGGGCACCTACTCCTTCTCTGCCCTCTTCCAACAAACCCCCGTGCCGGCCGAGGGGGGCATCTTCAAAAAAGAGTGGTTCAAGATCGTCGACAGCGCGCCTAAAAACTTGCGCTGGATGCGCGGCTACGATCTAGCGATGAAAAAAGGCGAATCCAATGACTTCACCGCGAGCTTTCGCGTTGGTTTTGATAGAAAGACGGGGATCTATTACATCGACGGAGGCTTTCGTAAACGGATCGAATACCCCGACCAGCGTCGATACATTCTGGGACGCATCATGGCCGAGCCCGACACGACCCACGGCATCGAGGCGACCGCCAACGGCAACGCCGTCATTCAGGACCTTCGCCGCGACATCCAAACTCAGGGACGCGCCTTTCGCGCGGTGGACGTAAAGGGCGACAAGACGACACGAGCACTCGTCTGGTCCGCGCTGCTCGAATCCGGCCACGCTTTCCTCGTCCGCGGCCCATGGAACGACGACCTCATCGCCGAGTGCTGCTCATTCCCATCCGCCGCGCACGATGACCAGATAGACGCCGTCTCCCTCGCCTTCCAGATGCACCGGCGAGGCCGATTCGCCGGACACGGCTTCTAGGAAGCATTGCTCTTTGAAATTCCTACTGCACGCGGCCCGGGTTGAAGATGGTTGTCGGGTTGACGACCTTGACGTTGTAGGTCAGCTCGTATCCGGGCGTATGGACGATCGTCGGCTTTGTGCTGCCGTGGCCGGGCGGGATGATGTACGTCTTCGGAATCTGGATCGTGTGTTCGCCGGGCGAGAAATTCGCAGAGCTCGGAGCCGATGCGAATGCAGTGTCGTCCTGTGAGCCTCCGCTCTGATCGATGCTCGCGATGATGACGAGCACATTCGGCAGCGGGCCATCGAGTATCACCTTAGGAATGTTGAGATTCACCGTGTCACCTTCGCGAAAAGTGAGGCTCTGCGCCTGGCGCTCGGTATAGTTAGCGTAGGTGTCGAGCTGAACGGTCTCGACGGTGTTATAGAGCATCTGTCCGTTGCCGCGCGCAGCGAGGCGCTTGAGCCTTTCGTAAGTGACCTCGATGTACGGGCCGAGACGGCCGATGCCGGTCACTATTCGACCGCCCGGGGTATCCCACGCGATAAAGGAATTCTGCGCTTCGATACCGGTGGACGCCCCGAGTGTCATGCATTTGCCGGGTAGCGAACTCGCTATAGAGCCGATGACGGGCAGGCGGGCCTTGATATAGTTGTCGATCATGTCGCGGATCATCAGGACGTTCTCGACAATGCTGCCGCCCTGAATGTCAGGAGGGCCGACAACCGCCGTTACCTTGAGCGTGCCGCCGCCCGGCATATACCAGCCGTCGCAGCTTACGTTGAGATCCAGCGGGTAATAGAGCTGGCGGTCGAAGCCGGGAATGTCGAGGTTGACCTTGAAATTCATCGGCACCTTGACGTAATAGGAGTTAGGGGTCCGCGGGTTGTCGGAGGCGAGCCGATACGGCGCGTGAAAAGTAACGTCGCCTTCGCGCGTGACGTGAATGTTGCCGTGACCCTGATTCTTAAGTGTCGTGTTGGTGGTCGCAAGCACCTGATCGATCTGTGTGCGGGCGAAATTCCGAAGGGTGAGCGCCGATATATCGGTCTTATCGACCTTGTAAGTATCCGGCCCGATCGCCGGGGGCTGCGCGGAGACCGCAGCGGCGAACAAAGCAAATAGCAGGAATAAGCCGGTCTGGACGACAAAATGGGATCTCATCTCTATGCCTCCTGGGAATGTATTTTCGGTGAGTCAATGATACACCCGATTTGCATTTTTGTACTTACCGGCAGCGCCCGCACGCTGCAAACTAGGTCCGGACGCGCGAAAGAAGGTAGATGCCCATCAAAGTGAATATAGCCAGCGGCCCCCATGTTGCAATTGCCGGCGGGAGCAGTCCATTTAATCCGATCCGCTCAAAAACGGCCCCGGTCCCGGCGAAAAGGAGCCATAGGCCGACGGCTATCCCAACGGTCGTCGACTTCCCTTTTCGACTGAGGGAAAGAGAGAAGGGCGCAACCAACAGCGCAGAGATCAAGGGAAGGAGTAACGTGCTTCGATTCTCTTCGATCGCAATGCCGAGCCGCCGTTGATCGGTATCAGAGGTCGCTTTGATAAGCTGCCGCTTTACACCCGCCGTGTCCAGGTGGCCCGGCTTTTCGTCGAGAGTGATGAATGGGTCGGACGCCGCTGGGATCTCTGTTTCGCCTGGGCTCGAGGCAGTTATGCCGCGCTCAGATATGACCGCCTTCTCCACGCGGCCCCTTAGGGAAACAACTCCATGGGCGTACTCGGCAGATCCCGAACGGTACACATTTTGCAGTCGCGCCCCATCGTCCTCAAACTCGTAGACCCAGACACCGGAGGGCCCAGAGGAGGAAGAGGAATCGGCCTTTGCGTTATCAGACGCAGGCGATATTGAAGCAGATGATCGGCTGTTCGAGGACGCTGAATTGGAAGCCGCCCCATTATCAGACGAAGACGATACGTGGCTGCGCTCGTTGTTTGGCACGGTGATCCCGAACGGCATCGAGGGCAGATCCGACTTCCCCGCTGTATGGGGAATCGGGCCATCGACCGAACCGGGCCGGCGGTATGAAAATATATAATTCCCTTCGGCGACCCAGACGCGGCCCGACTGCGGCCTGGGCTCCCCCTTGTTTGCGAGCAGCTCGCGGGCTTCGTCCTGACGCGCGTTTGAAGATGGGAGGATGTATTCCTGAACCAACCAGTTTACCCCTCCGATCGCGAGCATGAGAGCAAAGCACGGCAGCAGCAGGCGATAAACGCTCTGCCCTGCCGACGTCCAAGTGACCACTTCGTTCTGCCGGGACTTGATCACGTACGTCGCTAGAGTCGCGATCATCGCAGCTGGGGCAGTTATTTGCAGGTAAACGAAAGGCGACAGGTACATGAGGTACCTGCCCAGCAAAACCGTTCCGTTTGGAAAGGAGCCCGCGAATCGCCAGAGGTCAAAAGCCGTGAAGATCAAAAAGACCGCAAAGAGAAAAGCGAGCGTGAGAGCGTAATAGCTGACGAGATTCCTAAGAAGATCAAAATCGAGTAATCCCGTCGTGAGATCGACGAACATGCTTTTGATCTGGATACGGTTTGGAGTCTGACGGAGCTTTGTCCACAGCCCGCCAAGCATTTCACCAAATTTCTCCGTGAACCTGGCCCGGCCTACCAAACCAAGCCAGAGGACAGCTGCCAGACTTGCACCCACGGGCAATGCGGCGGAGCCCCAAACAGGAATGGTTCCCGCCCTTACCATTTGCTCCGCGAGGAAGCCCAGAGAATAATATCCGACGAGCGCGGCAAGAGCCAGAACCGTTCCAAACCCATGCCCCCCGCGATTGAAGCGCAGGACCATCGCCGTTCCGAGGATGCAAAATATCAGCGGCGTAAGCGAGAGAAGAAGGCGCCGCTGCCAGAGTATGCGAGCCTCGAGTGCATCGCGCCCTTCGTGAGTCGCGGCGTAGGCCGATAACTCTGAAAGACTCAGCTCCTCGGGCTGTGCCTGCCGGTCGACAAGCTTTGCGATCATTTCGGCACGGGGCGTTTTGATGGCAAAGCGAACATCTCCTATCTTCTCGCTAACGTACTTTCCATCGGCGGGCTCAAGCGGGAGCGTGACAGCAGTCGCATCCTCGAGGACAAGTTCGGCTGACTCGTCGGAAGAATCGATCCGGCCGCCCTTCGATGTGAGAAGCCGAACGACACCGTTTCCCGGATCTTCCCTATAGGCAAAGAGACCGGTCCAGCGCCCGGTCTCAACGTCGCCGCCGCGTACATAGATCGTGTAGCCCGCGACCTCGGTGTTGAAGGCTCCGGGTTCGAGGGGGGACTCGAGTTTCTGGATGGCAGTCTCGAGTCCGACCTTCTTAACGAGCGCCGCAGCTGCGGGAACGCCCTTTTCATTGACAAAGTAGCCGAATATAGAGAGGAGGATCCCAAGCAGGATTATCGGAATGGCGATCTGAATATTGCCTACGCCGGCGGAGCGGATCGTTATGAGTTCGCTGTCCCCCTGCATTTTAGACAAGCCGATCACGGTTCCTATTAGTAGGGCGGTTGGGCACGTGAACGCGATGACGTTGGGTATGAGAGCTATAGTTAGCTGCCAGACGAGGTCGGATGGAACATTAACGCCAAAAAAAATGTCGGCAAAACGGCCCGCCTGCTGTATGAAGAGCACGACACTAAGCAGCAGCCACGACGCTCCGAAATACGGAAGGATCGCGAACAGCAAGTATCGTGAAATGAGTAGCCCGACACGCGGCATAGTTAGGCGGCTGCGTTATATTTGTTCTGTTGAGGTGCGATCTCGCGTCCGATAGCCTGCGAGGCCATAGATCTCAGGATCTGCGAATACTGGTCAACAAAGGGAGACAACGCGGAGGCTTCCGCCGCAAAGCTCCCGGGCGGCAGCCGCTTTGACGCCGACGCGAGACGCCTAAGCATAGGATCGATCGGACGCCGCCAGCCGCCTTTCACACATTGCTCGCACATAAGGTGAAAATTGGCCTGGAGGTTGGTCATTTCGTCATCATCCAGAACGCGGGCGCATCCGTCACATCGTGACCAGTCAGCCATATATCCCGAAAGCCGCAATACCCAGGATTCGAAGTATACACCGAGCAGGCCCAAAGCCTGCGGCCTGGCTACCGCAGAATCGATGCAGGCACGAACCATCCGGTACAGCTTTTCGTTCGGGTCGTGCGGCAGGGAAAAAGCCAACAGCAGATCGGCAAGATAGGCGAATTTCTCCAGGAATTCAGGACGGCTCGCCGCTTCGAAATTGGAGCTGATGATGTCGATCTTCTGCAGGGAGACCAGTTCCTGTGACTCCTTTTGGAAGTAAGTGAGGTGAACCTCAGAAAAAGGCTCGAGGCCGCTGCCGAATCTGCTCTTCAGGCGCTTAGAGCCCTTGGCGACGGCACGGACCACGCCCTGCTCGTGCGTTAAAAACACGACTATCCGATCGGCATCAGCAAGATCGTAAGACTTTAAGACGAGACCCTGGGTCTCGATCGTTGCCATTTCTTACCAGGGAACAAAGTAAAGGATCCACGCCAGGACCAAACTAATAATAACGAACTGGCCAAATGTTTTTAGCCCGTAGATCACCCTCGAGCGCAACGTGCCGTTCGCAAAAATCGCAAAGGCAAGGGATACAAAGAACGCAAATCCAAGGAGGTAAAGAAAATGGATCATGCCTTCCTCCCTACGGCGATATCGACCGCATCGATGGCGGCGAGATAGTTCAGCAGCCCTGCGACCTCGAGGAACCTGCCTCCGTATTCAAAGGTAGCCAGCGCCGCGACCTGAGGCGACGGAGTGGCTGCCATAATAAGACTGATCACTGCTCCCAGACCGTTGCCGAAACGAGCAAAAATATTCAGAAGATAAAGGAGTGCCCCGTCCTTAAAGTCGAAGCCCGGGTAGTGAGCCCCGCCGCTGACAACGGCGATCACGAACATCAGCCAAATAACCGAGGCCAGGATCGCACCGCGAATCACCCTGCCCTGGATGAGGTGACCAACCCCGGGTAGGAACCATGAGATCAAGCCTATGAGGAATGGGTTTTGCATCTACTACTATTGATCGAATTTCTAGATTATGCTCGTAAGTGCTGCATGCTTAAGCGGTTACTGTTTCTTCATGTACAACATTAACTCTTGGCCGAGATCGATTTGAAGACTCCTCAACAAATAGAGCGAATATCTCCCTGGATAATCCATCCCAGGAAGCGGTAAGCTCCGGGTGCCACTGAACTCCCAGGACAAACCGCCCCTCACGGGTATCTTCAACGGCTTCGATAACCCCGTCCGAGGCCCAGGCGGTCGCGCGCAGATCCCGTCCGACGTCTTTTACGGCTTGATGATGGGACGAGTTCACTCTCACCTGCTCCTTCGCACTTTTCAGCGACGAAAGTATGCTGCCCGCTTCGAGCCGCAGGCCGTGTGAAACCCGTGTAGCCGGCGCTCCCTGCTCGTGTTTTACGCAGCCAGGAACCTGCGATTCGATGTCCTGAATAAGGGACCCACCGCGAGACACATTTAAGGCCTGCATTCCGAAGCAAATGCCAAGTACCGGAATATTTCTTCGCTCCGCTTCGGACAAGACCATCATATCGGTGTCGTCTTTGACCGGAATGACAGTACCGAGCTGCGGCCGGGGCTCCTCCTGATAGTACGCAGGATCGATGTCGGTATTGCTGCCCGGAAGCAGGATCCCATCGATATCGGCCAGCGCTTCGGCAATATATTCGGCCTTAGGGATAAGGCTTAAATGCAGCGGAATTCCACCCGCATTCTCGATCGCTTCGCTATAGTCACGTCCGAGATAAAAGCGGTCGGTCGGAAGCTCCAAACGCATGGTTATCGCTATTTTCGGACGACGTGCCATAAACCCTAATGTTCAGATAAACCTACCATTTATGTCAATTTGAGCATTTGAAATTAAACACTTATGATTTGGTGCTATGGCACGCAGTGAATCGTCAGAAAGGATCCGCTCAACCACCGTGATCTTCGTCCGGCGCGACGGCAAAGGAGCAATGGCCGGTGACGGTCAGGTGACGCTGGGCGAAACCGTGATCAAATCGAACGCACGCAAAGTGAGGCGCATCTCAGGCGGTAAGATCCTTGCCGGCTTTGCCGGATCGACAGCTGACGCCTTCTCGCTCCTTTCACGTTTCGAAACAAAACTAGAGCAATTCCAGGGACAACTTGAAAGAGCGGCAATCGAATTGAGCAAGGACTGGAGAACCGACAAATTCCTCCGAAGCCTTGAGGCCCTGCTGATCGTGTCGGACGAGAAGGACGCGTTCCTGATCTCTGGAAAGGGCGATGTGATCGCATCTGACGACGGGCTGCTGGCGGTCGGGTCCGGCAGCTCATACGCCCTGGCGGCAGCGCGAGCGCTGATGCGAAACACCCCCCTTTCAGCACGCGAAATCGCCGCGGAAGCCCTCAAGATCGCCGGGGAGATCTGTATCTACACGAACTCGGACATTATCGTAGAAGAGATCTAGAGTTTCTGTTTTCTCAGACAGCAAATACTGCTATACTCCTGAAGCAAATCGATCCCACTTATACTCAACCCCTCAGGAGGCCTGATGAGAAAGGCAGTTATTAGTCTATTCGCGTACTCATTTGTTGCTGTCGCGGTATTCACCGTCCAAACGCATGCCCAGCCGGCCGGCAATACAAAAGCGCCCGCAAAGGCAAATCCACTCGACAAGGGAGATTTTAAGGTCGGCTTCCCGCCCGGATTTCCGGGAAAGAAGCCCATGAATGCCGATGACAAAGCGGGACTTCAAGGGATCGCTGACAGCCTGAACGGTGTCATCGCTCTGCCAAAGAATGTCTATTTGAATGTCGACCAGTGCGGTGAAGCTAACGCGTTCTACGAATCAGAATCGAGTCAGATCAAGATCTGTTATGAACTTCTCGATCAGTTCGAAGACGAGTTCAAGACGATCACTAAGGACCCGGTCAAGGTGGAGAATATGGTCGAGGACACGCTTGTGCAGACGCTGTTCCATGAGTTGGGGCATTGCTTGATCGACGTCTGGGACCTGCCGGCGACGGGACGCGAAGAGGACGCCGTAGATCAGCTAGCCACGGTGATCATGCTCGATGGGACTCCGAGCGGACAGGCAAGTGCGATAAACGCGGCGCTTGAATTCAAGATCGCCTCAGAGAACGAGACCAAGGACGACATGCTCTTTTGGGACGAGCACTCGTTCAGCGCGACCCGGTTCTATGACATGCTTTGCCTCGTGTACGGCAGCAATCCGCAAAAGAACGGACGCCTGGTCGGTGCGAACGGCTTGCCGCAGGAGCGGGCAGAGAGGTGCGATACCGAGTACAAACGGGCGAATCACGCATGGCTCAAACTGCTTAGCCCGTACATCCTGAATTGACCCTTCAAACTTGAATCTCAAATGCGGTCGAGGCGAAAACCCTCGGCCGTATTTTTTTGTCGGGTGGGATCAGGCGAGGGTTTCCCCAGCATCAATTGCCTATTGCGTTTCCACTATTTAATATTGACCCATACATGGCGATCTATTTGGGCGGGGAGACCGCCGCGACAAAAAGCAACCTCGACGACCTCACTCCGCGCGAGATCGTGGCTGAACTCGACAGATACGTCGTCGGCCAAAATGCCGCGAAAAAGGCCGTGGCGGTCGCTTTGCGCAACAGGATCCGGCGTCAGAAGCTTGAGCCCGAGATAGCCCAGGACGTGCTCCCAAAGAACATCCTCATGATCGGCACGACCGGTGTAGGCAAGACGGAGATCGCGCGCCGTCTTGCAAGACTGGCAAATTCACCGTTCATAAAGATCGAGGCCTCAAAATTCACCGAAGTTGGTTATGTCGGACGCGATGTCGAGAGCATGGTGCGCGAACTCGCCGATGTCGCGGTCGATATGGCAAAGCAGTCTGCCTTCGACGACGTGAAAGGCCGGGCAGAGCAGAATGTTGAAGAGAAGCTTCTCGACATTCTTCTTCCCCCCGCACATAGCTATCCCAATGGAGACAACGGCGATCAGGACGAGACCGCGAAACCTGCCGTCAGAACCCGCGAGAAGCTTCGCGGCCAACTTCGAAACGGCGAGCTAGATGACCGGCCTATTGAGATCGACACTACCGAACGTTCGAATGCCACCATAGATTTTATCGGCGGCCAGGGCATGGAGGACATGGGAGTCAACCTGCGGGATATGTTCGGGAATATGTTCCCATCAAAAACCGTTCATAAACGGCTGAGCGTAGAGGAGGCAAGAAAAATAATGCTCCGGGACGAGCAAGAAAATCTTGTCGATATGGAACAAATAACCCGGCAGGCGCTCGACCGGCTCCAGTCGTCAGGAATCATCTTCCTGGACGAGATCGATAAGATCGCAGGGCGCGAATCCGGCGGCCACAGCGGACCCGAGGTATCGCGTGAAGGAGTCCAGCGCGATCTGCTCCCGATCGTTGAAGGCACGAACGTCAACACAAAATACGGTATGGTCGCGACCGATCATATCCTGTTCATAGCCGCGGGAGCATTCCACGTAGCGAAGCCTACCGATCTGATACCTGAGCTGCAGGGGCGGTTTCCGATACGAGTGGAACTTGAGTCGCTCACGATCGAAGACCTTAAGCGGATCCTGGTGCAGCCAAAGAACTCGCTGATCAAGCAGTATCAGGCCCTTTTAAACACTGAAGGTATCGAACTTGAATTCACGGGCGATGCCATCGACCGGCTTGCCGAGATGACCGAGGAGATCAACAGGACGACGGAAAACATTGGTGCCCGGCGGCTTCACACGCTGGTCGAGAAGCTTCTTGAAGAGATCAGCTTCCTCGGAAACGAGCTTGAGGAGAAACACCAGATCATCGACTCGGCGTATGTTGACGCCAAGTTAAGCGGATTGATCGAGGACCGCGACTTGCGGCAGTACATCCTTTAAGCAGACGCATGGAATCCAACGGAGGAATGCACTCTTCGCGTCTTAAGCACCTCGCATTGTGTGTGCTCTTAGTGACGGTTGGCGCGGGGGTTCTCAATGGCTGCGGGAAGCGCGGTGTTCCTCTTCCTCCCAAGGAAAAGGTCTTACAGCGTGTCGCTCTCGAGGGATACCAGCGCGGAAATCAGGTGGTCCTTTCATGGGAAATGCCCGAATCAAACGCCCCTAAGTCCAGCGTTCTCAATATTTCGCGAATCGATGTTTATAGATTAGCTGAACCCGCCACTTCTGACGCGGCTCTCACTGAAGAGGATTTTGCCAACCGTAGTTCCCTGATCACCGCGATCCCGGTAACGGATGCGGATTTTAGTAAGAAGACCCTGATCTACAAAGACACGCTGCAGTTTGCCGACCAGGCGGCACGGCTCCACTACGCACTGCGGTTTGTTAACGCGTCTGGCCAGAAGGCTGCTTATTCGAACACCATTCTCATTGAGCCATCTACCAAGGTGGCGTCGGCCCCGTCCGGATTGACGGTCGAGGCATCTCAAGACGCCGTTCGCCTAAAGTGGCAGCCGCCGGCCGCGAACGTTGACGGCTCAACGCCTGCGAGCATTCTTGGGTACGACATTTACCGTTCGAACTCGATGAAGGCGCCGGGCAAACTCCTGAACAAAACGCCGGTGACGGCGACCGGATATGACGACGAATCGTTTGTTTTTGGCAAGGAGTATTTTTATTTCGTGCGAGCAGTTTCTATCGGTCTTCAGTCCGAGCCGATCGAGAGCATAGAGTCGAACATTGTCACGATCAGGCCTATGGATGTGTTCGTGCCGAGTGCGCCGGCGGCACTAACGGTCGCTGCCTCGCCGGGCACGATCGCTTTGTTCTTTGCCATCAATCCCGAGAAGGATATCGCCGGATATAGGATCTATCGCTCCATGGATGACGCCCTGCCAAAGGACAAATGGCAGCTTTTAACATCGGTCCTGCAAAAAGCGAACACCTATCAGGATACGAAGGTCGAGCCGGGCAAAACATATTTCTATTATGTGACTGCGACGGACACCGCGGGTAATGTAAGCCCGCCGTCCGAAGTCGTTCACGAGACCGCGCCATAGCCTATGAAGATCGAGATCACACCCGATTTTGCCCCGTCGAAGATCGTTTGCGTCGGCCGAAATTACGCCGACCATGCAGCTGAGTTGGGAAATGAAGTGCCGAAAGAGCCGCTTCTTTTCTTAAAGGCTCCGTCTTCACTCATATTCAACGGTGACGACATTGTACTCCCGCCGCCGTCCGATCAGGTCGAGCATGAGGGAGAGCTCGCGATCGTTATCGAAAAGAAATGTAAGAATTTGAGCGATTCGGACGATGTGATGCCTTACATTCGGGGGTTTACCTGCCTCAACGACGTGACCGCCCGGGATCTGCAGAAAAAGGACGGACAATTCACGCGGGCGAAATCATTTGACACGTTCTGCCCGATGGGCCCGCATATCGAGACCGACTTGGACTGGAGAGACATTCATGTCGTGTGCCGGGTGAACGGCGAGATTAAACAAAGCGGGAAAACGGGCCAAATGGTCTTCCCCGCGGACTATTTGGTACGATACATATCAAAGATGATGACGCTGCATCCGGGTGATGTGATCGCGACCGGGACCCCCTCCGGCGTCTCGAAATTGAGTGCAGGAGACGTTTGCGAAGTCGAAATAGAGGGCATCGGGATATTGAAAAACGGCGTAGTTTCCAACGCGAGTTAAGGCCTTGCTGGCGGGCGGGCTTCC
>JAFAOW010000102.1 GCA_019247455.1 Acidobacteriota bacterium
GCCCACTTGCGGATCGCGTCGTCCGTCGCGAAGTTCTTTGACTTCGCACTAATAGAGTCCGTCGCGATGAAATAGATAACGACATTTCGGCCTTTGTACTTATTGGCAAGAGCCGCAGTATATTCCGCTTGCTTGCCGGAAAGCGGCAGCCAGCTTGCACCGAGCGCGAGCACAACGACCTTTCCGGCCTGGTGATTAACATCAACCTTAGCTCCGTCGATCGATGTCAAAACCTGAGCTGAGCCGACTAGTGAAAATAGAGCAATGATACCGAAAAGTACTATGTAACTTTTTAGCGTCTTCATATGTATTGAAACGCGGAGCGGCCGCATCTCATCACCCTATTAGATGCAAGTTTCCGACCAAATCACTGTTTTCTATTAAGAATGACATTATCTATGAGCCGGACACCCGAAAACGTGACAGCGGCGCAGATAAGGGTCTCGTTATCTCCAATCTTCTCAATGGGTTGCAGCGAGTCGCGGTCAACGACGGAAATATAGTCAATTTCTGCCAAAGGCTCGTCTCTAAGACGTGATTCGACGATATTCGTAAGGTCTGCCGCATTTCGTTCGCCTTTCTTAAAAGCTGTTTTTGCCTCGCGAAGGGCGTTGATAACTACCGCGGCCTTCTCGCGGTCCTGGACTGAAAGACGGGTATTGCGAGAGGAAAGAGCCAACCCCGATGGCTCACGGACGGTCGGCACGACAACGATCTCAGTTTCAAACCCAAGGTCTCGGGTCAATCGTTTTACGACAGCAACCTGCTGGGCATCTTTCTGGCCGAAAAAGGCCAGGTCCGGGCGAACAGTATTGAACAGTATCGTCACGATCGTCGCGACCCCACGAAAATGGCCAGGACGTGACGAACCCTCCATTCGATCGGTCAAACCCTCAACGTCAACATACGTGGAGAAATCGTCCGGGTATATCTCCGAAACCTCGGGCGCGTACACATAGTCAGCTTCATACTCAGCCAGCAGAGCGGCATCCGCAGTGAGGTCGCGCGGATATGCTGCGAGGTCCTTTTGATCATTGAACTGCGTTTGGTTGACGAAGATCGACACGATAACAACATCACACCTCGCCCTGCATTCCTTTACAAGAGCAAGGTGGCCTTCGTGGAGAGCACCCATTGTGGGTACGAAGCCGACGGTTTTCGCCTCGCGCCGCAGCTTGCGTGCTATCGAGAACATTCGCTGTCGACGGTTGATGATCTCCATCTGGCGGCTAGGCCGAGGTTTTAGAACGGAGTTGACCGAGTTCGCCCAGAGTCTCTTCGGTAAGCCCGTAAGACTCCTGGTCGTTTGGATAGGCACCGGATCGGACGTCGGCGGACCATGCACGGATCGCATCGGTCATCACTTGGCGCACGTTGGCGTATTGCCTTACGAATCGCGGCTGGCGGCCGAACGTCATCCCCATCAAATCGTGAATTACGAGGACCTGGATGTCGCAACCCGCACCAGCGCCAATGCCGATCGTCGAGATCTTTAACTCGTCAGTGATCATTTGCGCCACCTCGCGAGGGACGAGCTCAAGGACGATCGCAAAAGCTCCCGCATCTTCGAGAAGCTTGGCATCCTCTATAAGACGTTTCGCCTGCTCGGCTGTGCGCCCTTGCACTCGATAACCGCCCATTTTATATACGCTTTGAGGGGTAAGACCGATATGGGCAACGACAGGGATCTCCTCGTCGACCAGGCGCTTTACAAGCTCGACGCGGTTTCGGCCTCCCTCGAGCTTGACTGCCTCCGCACCGCCATATTTCATGAGGCGAAGGGCATTTCTTACGCTTTCATCCTCGTTGACGTGATACGTACCAAAGGGCATGTCCGCAACCACCATCGCACGTTCGGTGCCGCGTTTTACTGCGATACAGGCCGATGAGATCTCGTCGAGCGAGACGGGGATCGTATTGCCGTATCCGTGGATGACGTTGCCAATGCTGTCGCCCACCAGGATGATATCCACGCCCGCTTCATCGAGGATGCGGGCTGTCGGATAGTCGTACGCGGTAAGACAGATCAGCTTCTGGCCTTTTTCCTTAGCGGAGCGGATCGCGGGTAGGTAGACCTTGCCTTCCTTATCGGGTTGCAGGTACGCCATAAAATTGCCTAAAGCATAGCTTTTTGACCCCGGATTAGTCTAGCTTGTCGCCGCGAGCTGGCCCGGCAGATCATGGTTTGGATCCCACCGCTTTACTTCGCTCTTGTCGTTGACATTGGCAAGCAGGTCGACAATGTCAACGCCAAATGATGGATGAACAAAAGTCGCCGCGATGTCGGCGAGCGGGCAAAGGACGAACTTGCGCAAATGCAGCCGAGGATGCGGAAGGGTGAGGAATTCCGTTTCCATCTTGCGATCGCCGAAGAAGAGGATATCGAGGTCGACCGTTCGAGGGCTTTTGACGGACTTATCACCGCGTCCCAAAAGGTACTCGATCCGCAGCAGGCGGGCCATCATCTGTGTAGGCGTTACGCCGGTCACGCAAACCTCGACCGCCATATTCAGAAACTTCAGATCAGTGTCGATGCCGACCGGCTCAGTCTCGTAAACAGGGGATATCCGCTCGATCTCGAAACTAGCTTCGGCTAGGCCACGCAGCGCAAGCAGCAGATTTCCAGCGCGGTCACCGAGGTTGGAGCCGATCCCGATATAGGCCGTTGTTCGCGTGGCGTCCATTTGTTCGAGTATAGATAGATGAAACGGCTACGGATGTCAATGAACGCCACAGATGCTTAGTCGCTCGGCGCCGTGCCGCGCTTAGGTATGGGAATTATCATCGATACCTCACGCTGGTAATCCTCGTACGCCTTGCCGTGATAGCTGACAAGGTCCCTTTCCTCGATCTGAACGGCAGCAAGAATATATGCCGTAGTGACGACGGCGAAAAGCAGATGGCCGGCAGTCATATGAGGGGTAGCCCAAAACGCGATGACAAAGCCCAGCATGATAGGATGACGAACCAGCTTGTAAAAGAGCGGCCGCGCGATGCCGGCGTTTGTGTATTCAACGCCCCTTAAATTCAAATACACCTGCCGCAGGCCGAACAAGTCAAAGTGATTGATCAAAAAGGTGCTGATCAACACAATAGCCCACCCTGCGAACGATACAGCGTACAAAAAATAAGCCGCTACGGTATTGGTAACAGTCCAAACCGGATCGGCCATCTGCCGCCACTGCCAGAAGAGAAGTATCAGCGCAAGGCTTGAAAGGAGTACATAAGTGCTTCGCTCGATCACTTTTGGAACGAACTTCGTCCACGCAGCCTTGAATGCGGGTCTCGCCATTACGCTGTGCTGGATAGCAAATATGCTCAGCAGGATGACGTTGGCGATGATCCCCCTGGTCATCGAGGCGGCGGGCGGTGGGCTGTCGATCGATTTTGGAACGATCATATTTTCGACAAATCCGATCGCGTACAGAAACGTTACAAAGAAGACGACGTAACTTAATGCGCCGTATAGGAAAGCGATGACTCTGCCCATGAAGTACTCTCCTGAAAGGAACAGTTTTTTTACTGCGGGGAAGCCCAATTTATATGCTTTATTGCCAGCCGGTGTCAACGGGTTTCAGAACGGCTGGGATGAAAATTCCTCATTTACATTAAAATGGAAGGGTGTTTCAATAGGGTTAGAAAATCATTGACACGCGCGGCTCTCGATCGTTTGTTCGATCGTGATCCAGTTCCTGATAAGAGTCGCAACCACACCTCATGCCGCGAAGAAGATTCCGTCATACCCAGCGATTTGACACTTCAAATGACCAGTCTTTTCAGGAATACCTACTCAATCAGCCGGCCCAGGTCACCACGCGGACCGAACTGCTTCGACTGATCCGCGGCGGTGAGGACACTTATCTCGAATTAAAGGTAAAACTGTCGAACAGCGAGCGTATCGCGCAAGGAATCGTCGCGCTTGCGAATACGGACGGCGGAACGATCATCTTTGGCGTGACGGACCAGCTGAGGATCGAGGGCGTTAACAATCCTGAATGGGTTCAGGAGGAGCTTGTCCGCATTTGCCGCGAAGAAGTGGTGCCGCCCCTTGTCCCAATGATCGACACGATCGCCTTCGACAGCGGAAAACGGGTAGTGGCGCTGGATGTCGACGGAAAACGAAAGCCGTACAGAACTCGTGACGGAAGATTCTATATACGGTTCGGCGCGGAAAAGCGGGAGATCTCGCGAGAGGAACTTTCGCTCTGGCTTGACGAGATCCGCCCGATGGGTTTTGAGAACATTCCTCTCGAAACCGTGCAAGAAGAAGATTTTGACGATGCGTTGCTATGGACCTTTGCGAACGGATTTGATGATGGAGCACCGAACCGAAATCTTTATTCAACGAGCGACTTCTTAAGAAAGGACTTGATGCTCGCTGTAGGCAACGCAGACGAGTTTTTTCCGACAGTTGCCGCGGTGATGCTGTTCGGTAAAGACGATCGAGTCGCCGAGCTGCTGCCGCGAACCAACGTCACCGTCGCGCGATTTTCCGGAGACAACGGTAACGCCCAATTGATCGAGGCCATCGAGGTAAAGGGAAACATGCACACGCAGTACGAGTCGATCCTTTCATTCATTAGGCGTTACGTGGACCTCGGAAAAGAAAAGCCAAAGCGAAAGCTGACGCTGGTAACCGACACTGTCGCAAAACCGCGTGGGCATTACCATTTCTATTCCATCTCGGAGGCGATCATAAACTCGTTGATGCATCGCGACCTCGCGCTGCGGGATATCCGTACGCGGATCAATATTTATGACTCGGCGATCGAGTTCATCAATCCGCGACGCACAAATGGATTTCAGCAAGTGGGCACACGCGCGATCCGGTACGGGATAACGCAGCGTCTCAATCCGCAAATTGCGGCGATATTCACGCGTCGCGAATACGGGATCAACGTTCCGCATGGCGGCCTGCCGATGATCCTGCGTCAATCGAACAGGTTCGCGGACAGGAAGCCTGAGATATATGTGACGAACGACGAGTTTAAGTTGAAGATCTACGCGGCGTGATGATTCGCTTCTGCGAATTGTTTACAATCCGTTAGTGCTCTCGTTCATCCAAAAAATGGATCGTAAAGGGATCTTGAACGCTGCAATTTGGGCTGCAGCGATCATCGGCCTCTTTTCGATCTATACGATCGGCATCAATCACAATCCGCCCGGCTATTACGTCGACGAATCTGCACTTTCATACAACGCATACTTGGTCTCAAGAACTGGCGCCGGAGAATTTGGAAAGGCATTTCCGCTTTATTTTCAGATATATACCGGCGGTTTCACACAGTGGTCGAATCCTACGCAGATATATCTGCTGGCACTCCTGTTCAAGATATTCGGGCCCGGAATACTGATCGCGCGGCTTTTTGCCGCGGCTTGTGTTTTTGCCGCATGTTTACTTCTCGGGCGGCTTAGTGCCCGAGTTTCGGACAGCGGGAGGATCGGATACATCGTCGGGGCGATGGCGCTCGTCACACCTTGGCTATTTGAAGTGGGGCGCTTGGTCCTTGAGACGTTCTTTTATCCGCTCGCCGTCGTCCTGTTTTTGTGGGCGCTCTATTACGCGCAGAAGAAGGAGGTTTGGGGCTGGCAGAACATTCTTGCACTCGTCTCTACCCTCACGCTTCTGACGTATTCGTACACGATCGGAAGGCTATTCGGGGGACTGATGGCGCTGGGGCTCGCGTTGTTTGTCACGAGCTATAAACGCCTGGCAGGGGTGCTGATCACGTGGGCTGCCTATGGGATCACCCTCATTCCACTGATCGAATTTGGAAGCGCGAACCCGGATCTAACTACCCGCTTCTACCTGATCTCGTACATCAAGCAGAACAGCACGATGGCGGATATTATCCCCCAGTTTCTCGCGCGCTTTCTTGACGATCTGAATCCGTGGTCGCTGCTTTGGGTCGGCGATACTAACGCGCGCCATCATTTACCTGGAGCGTTTGGCAGCATTTTTTTGGGTACGTTCGTACTGGCAGTCATTGGTTTGGTCTTAATTGCGATCAGGCACCGAAGGGACCGCTGGTGGCTGTTCATTGTTTTTGGTTTTCTCGCTTCAATTGTGCCGGGTGCGTTGACGAACGATCATGCCCACACGCTTAGGATGATCGCGTATCCGATCTTTCTGCTTCTGCTGACGGTGCCGGCTCTGCAGTGGATCTTTGAGAGGCCAACGGATAACGAACATGAGAAGCAAGACGTATTCTATTTTGCATCGGATACAAGAAGGGCGACGGCGGCTGTCCTCGCCGGCTTGATACTGGTGCAGGGAGCATATTTCCATTACAAGAATTACGTTGAGGGTCCGCTGCGAGGATACGTTTTTGATACAGGCTATAAGACCGTCTACGACATCGCGGTACAGCAGCCCGAGCGGCCGATCTATCTGATCGATAACTATTGGGGGCCGGCGTATATTCACGCTCTGTGGTATGCGACCCTCGAGGGACGTGACACATCGGAATTCAACCACCTACGATATGGCGTTAAGGCACCGCCGCATTCGCTTGTGATAAGTACCGAAAAGGAATGTACGAATTGCGAGCTGATCGATAAGGAAGAGATCTATCTGCTGTACCGCACTCGATGACAAAGCGACAAACTCCCACGGCTGCCGTAAAATCAACTCTTGAATGCTGCTTGACCTTTCACCGCTGAAGGCATCGCGCGATTATCGGCTGCTCTTTTTTGGGCAGCTTATTTCGTTCTTTGGGTCCATGATGACCTTCATCGTAGTGCCATGGCAGATGTATCAGCTCACGCAGTCATCGGCGATGGTGGGTTATCTTTCACTGGCGGAATTCATCCCGATGTTCTGCCTTGCGTTTCTAGGCGGCGCGCTAGCGGATTACGTCGACAAGCGGAAGATGCTGCGCTTTACCGAGATCGGCCAGACGACGCTCACCGCTCTTTTGATCGTGAATACCTTGCTGCCGCATCCGCAGGTCTGGGCGCTGTTTGTAATAATCGCGGTCCATGCCGGGCTCGCCGCACTGCAGCGGCCCGCATTCGAGTCGTTCATCCAGAAAGTCATCCCGGTCGAAATGATGTCAGCGGTGATGGCGTTGAATTCTATTCGCTTCTCGATGGGAATGATCGTCGGTCCGGCGATCGCGGGTGTGATCGCAACGCAGTTCAGCCCGGCTGTTGCATATTCGATCGACCTTGTGACGTTTGCTGCGTCGCTGACCGCGGTATTCATGATCCGGTTCGTGCCGCCGCCGGAGAACGCAGATCGGCCGAGCGTCGATGCCGTTAAAAAGGCGTGGAAATACGCGTTCTCACGGCAGGAGCTTATCGGCACGTATTTCATCGACATCGCAGCGATGTTCTTTGCGTTTCCGCAGGCACTCTATCCCGCACTGGCGGCTATTTACGGCAGCCAGTATGTAGGATTCTTCCCAGCCGCGATAGCCATCGGGGCGCTTAGCGCGAGCATAACGTCCGGCTGGACCAAAGGCGTCCAACGTCACGGGCTGATGGTCATAATGGCGGCTATATTCTGGGGAGTTGCCATCGTATTCTTTGGTTTGGCCAGCAGTCTCGTGCCTGCGCTGATATTCTTGGCGGCGGCAGGATTCTTCGACATGATCTCGGGGATCTTTCGCGGATCTATCTGGAACCAGACCATTCCAAACTACCTGCGCGGTCGTCTGGCCAGCATAGAGATGATCAGTTACCTGACAGGCCCGATGTTGGGAAGCGCTAAAATGGGCATTGTTGCTGAGCGCTTCGGTGTGAAGGCTGCGCTTGTTTCGGGCGGCGGCCTGTGTGTTGTTTCAGTTGTCGGCGCGGCACTGTTCCTGCCGAGGTTTGCGCGCTATGACGGCAGGAGCGGCGTTAAGCAGCGGGAGATCGAAGAACAGCAGCGTGCAGAAATGATGCGAGTCAGCGAGTCCGAATTCTAGTATGCCGATCGTCAGAAAACGCGAGATCGAGAATTTACAGCAGATGAGCGGCGAAGAGTTGCAGGCGTTTCTCGATGCTTTGCCGGAAAAGCAGGAAACCATCAGCAAAATGCTCGACTACATCGAGGACGAGCTTTGGGAATCGACCTGCGATCACCACCTGCGCCACGCGATGAAATTCATGATGGACAATCGCCTGGATTTCCCGCGGCTCACATCGTGGCTGAATGACAACGGCGGCTATTGCGACTGCAAAGTGATGGCCGAGATCGCACCGGCATGGCGTGCGAAATTTGGAGATGACTAGCGAAGAGATTCTTTCAAGTATATTCCCGTAAAAGATCCCTCCGTCTTCGCGAGCTGTTCAGGAGTGCCGGTCGCGACGATCTCGCCGCCACCGACGCCGCCCTCGGGGCCGAGGTCGATGATCCAGTCCGCGGTCTTGATGACGTCCATGTTGTGCTCGATCACGACGATGCTGCCGCCGTTATCGATCAGCGCGCGGAAGGCGGAGAGCAGCTTATTGATGTCGTCAAAATGAAGTCCAGTGGTCGGTTCGTCAAAGATGAAGAGCGTCTTCGCGGCAGTTTTTTGCGCGAGGTGTGAAGCGAGTTTGACGCGCTGGGCTTCGCCGCCCGATAGGGTCGTTGCGGACTGGCCGAGTCTCAAGTAACCCAATCCTACCGAATCCAAGACCTTTAGCCGCGAGGTGAGCTTTGGCACATCCTTAAAGAAGGTGATCGCCCCCCGGATGGTCATATTCAGGACTTCGTCAATGTTGCGGCCCTTGTATTTGACGTCGAGGATCTCTTGCTTGAACCTCATTCCGCGGCAGTCCTCGCAAGTGAGTTCGACATCTGCGAGGAACTGCATTTCGATGGTGACGGTACCGCTGCCCTGACATGTCTCGCAACGGCCGCCCGGCACGTTGAAGGAGAAGTGCGATGCGTTGAATCCCTTGGTTTTTGCAGCGTTGGTCGCCGCAAAGACCTCTCGGATCGCGTCGTAACCCTTGATGTAGGTGACAGGGTTGGACCGCGGGGTGCGGCCGATCGGCGACTGATCGACCAGAATGATATCGTCTATATTCTCGTCGCCCTTGATGTCCTTGAAGAATCCAACCTGGGCGTTCCACTCTCCGCGCTTTTTCTTTAGACCGGCGAAGAGAATGTCGTGCACGAGAGTGGACTTGCCGGAGCCCGATACGCCCGTGATGCACACA
Source organism: Acidobacteriota bacterium (assembly GCA_019247455.1). Taxonomy (GTDB): domain Bacteria; phylum Acidobacteriota; class Blastocatellia; order Pyrinomonadales; family Pyrinomonadaceae; genus OLB17. The sequence goes on from JAFAOW010000102.1 coordinate 9,136, forward strand.
AGCATGTCGAGCGGGATCTTTACGTTGATGCCGCGAAGATTGTGCTCACGAGCTCCGATGATCTCGATCTTATTCTTACCGGCCTTTCGGCGCTTTTGAGGGACCTTGATCTCGGAGTCGCCCCGGAGATACTTTGCCGTCAGAGACGCCGCATCTTTTAACAAGCCGTCTAGCGTCCCCGCGTAAACAAGCTCTCCACCGTATTCACCCGCGTGAAGACCAATGTCCACAACGTGGTCGGCCGCACGCATTGTCTCCTCGTCGTGCTCGACGACGATCACGGTGTTGCCTATATCGCGGAGGTTCTCGAGGATCGCTATCAGCCGGGAATTGTCGCGGGGATGGAGGCCGATGCTCGGTTCGTCGAGTACGTAAAGCGTGCCGACAAGAAGGGATCCGAGATTCGTCGCAAGCTGGATGCGCTGAGCTTCACCCCCCGACAAGGTCGCCGCAAGACGCCCTAGGGTCAGGTAATCAAGGCCAACCTCCACAAGAAATTTCAGCCGCCGCCGGATCTCAAGCAGCAGCTTTTCGGCGATCTGATTCCGCTCTTCACTGAGCGAAAGATCCTTGAAGAAATCATGTGCGTCGGCGATCGACATGTCGACAATGTCGGGAAGCGACCTGCCGCCGATCTTCACATCGCGGGCCTCTTGTCGAAGACGTTGGCCTTCGCAATCTGGGCATTTTGTATAGCCGCGATACTTCGCAAGAAACACGCGCACATGCAGCTTGTACTTTTTCGTCTCCAACCATTTGAAGAATCCCTTCAGCCCCCTCCAGCCCTCGTCGCCGTAAATGATGTTGTTCTGCTGAAAATCATCCAGATCGGCGAACGGCTTGTTCATGTCGATCTTCGCGGACGCCGCATATTTTGCAAGCTCTTTTTGTGCCCAAGCGTGTGTTGGCCGCGAAAACGGCTCGATCGCACCTTCCTTGAGCGATAGCAGCGGATTCGGAATTACGAGGCCATAATCAATGCCTATCGTGTTGCCGAAACCCTGGCACGTCGAGCAAGCGCCATACGGAGAATTAAAGCTGAAAAGCGTGGGCTCGGGCTCGTCATAACGCGTGCCGTCATACTTGCAGATGTAGCTGTCGGAATATTTGAGCTCCAGGCCTTCTGCGGTGACGACGATAGCCGCGTGACCCTCGCGAAAGCAGGTTTCCAAAGAATCGACGAGCCGCTGCCGGATCTCGGGATCGGCTTTCAGGCGGTCGATCAGAACGAACGTGTTGTTGAAATCAGCGAATTGATAATCCTCAGGCTTTGAAAGCTCAAGCACCTCTCCGTCATGGTACAACCGCGAAAATCCCTGCTGTAGGAGTGAGATCAGAAAGGCCTGCGTGCTGAGCTGTTGATCCTTAGAGGTTGATCTTGCGCTTGAGGCCGGCTTACGCCCTTGCTTGCGCGCGGGCTTTTGCAACGTCGACCCTTCGTCGTCCTGAATTGGGAATAGAACGTAGAAACGTGTGCCTTCGGGCAACTCGGCGAGTATCTCGCCGGCGGCGGACTCAGGAGAATCCTTTTTTACCTCGCGGCCGCAGACATGACAAAAGGTCTGACCGGCGCGAGCGAATAGCAGGCGCAGATAATCATAGATCTCCGTCTGTGTCGCAACGGTCGAGCGCGGGTTCTTTGTCGCATTCTTTTGACGGATGGCGATGGCCGGTGCGATCCCCAGGATCTCGTCGACGTCCGGCTTGTCCATACGCTCAAGGAACTGTCGTGCATATGCCGAGAGAGACTCGACATACCGGCGTTGTCCCTCCGCATAGAGGGTGTCAAAGGCCAGCGAGGACTTACCCGAGCCCGAGACCCCCGTGATCACTGTAAGCTTATTGATAGGGATCGATACTGAGACGTTTTTGAGATTGTGAACGCGGGCTCCGCGGACCTCGATCTGTTCCTCTTTTACTGCCGCAGCCTGCATAGACGGGAATTCTGCCTAACGCGCAAAAGAGTATTTTATCAAAGGAAACCAGCGCGGAGAAATGATCGTTGGCCTAACAAGAGGATTAGGACCTTGCTGAAGTGGGGCCCCGCCAATGCTACCAGCGGGTGTCGTATGAGCCGAAATTCTCGCGCCACGTATCGTCGCAGTCGTAGGGAAGAATATGCAGCTTTCCATCGACGATGATAGGCGTGTCGAGGTTGCGGCGAAGACGATAGGTGTAGCCGCCCGGCGAGCACACGGTCAGAACGACCCGTTCCTCAGCGACGCGTGAGATCGCGGCAAAACGCCAGTCTTTTTTTGAGCGAACCAGCAGTCTCGAGCCTACAGGGAGTTGGTCAAGGGTTATTTCAGTTTGGGAAGCGTCCACAGCTTTTGTTCGCTAA
>JAFAOW010000108.1 GCA_019247455.1 Acidobacteriota bacterium
TGTCGGACCAGCTCGACGTAGAGTTCAACCGCTTTCTCAAGGTCCTTCTTCAATACAAATTCATCCTTCGTGTGTGCGACCAGGATCGACCCCGGCCCGAGTAGCAGCGGCTTGCCCCAGTTGGTTAGGTACGGAATATCTGTCGTAAATCTCACGACTTTTTTCTCAAATCCATCGACGTCGACCATGCGCACCGGCTCGCTGCACGAAAGCACCTCTATCTCACCTCGGCCGTGAACAACACTCGTCAACGCGTCCTCGATCGGTTTTCGCGGCGTCGTCAGGCGCACGGCGATCCCGGCCTCGGCCGTCGGCGGGATCACGTTGAGGGCCACACCGCCGTTGATCGTACCGACGTTCACTGTCGTCTCGCCAAAGAAATCATCGTGCGGCAGCTTCGTATGCCGAACGTCCTCGAGAATGTCCAAGAGCCGCTCTATCGCCGAGTCGCCCTGCTCCGGATAGGCCGAATGCGCCGCCCTGCCCGTTGTCTTGATGTTTAGCCTGAACGTGCCTTTTGAACCGATCGCAAGGTCGTTATCCGTCGGCTCTCCGTTTATCATGAACTCGCATTTGGCGGCCATCGAATGCTTATTCGCTTTCTTAGCGCCGGTCGACGAACGCTCCTCCTCGACCGTGTAGAGCAGCCCAATGTCCTCAACTCCATCAGCTCGCAACCGCTCGGCCGCTGTGATCTGTGCCGCGATAATGCCCTTCGCATCGCACGAGCCGCGGCCATAGATCTTCTCGTCGTCCTCGCTCGGCGGAATGTAGGGCGGCACGGTGTCCATGTGGGTCGAAAGCCACACCCGCGGCGTGTCATTCAGCCAGGCAATGACATTGTTTTGGTTCTCCGACACCCGCTGAAGCTCGACCTTCCAGCCGAGTGACTCAAGATGATTGCGGAGCCAAAAACCAACGGCATCCTCCTCGCCCGAGGTTGAGGGAACGGACATCAAAGATTTTGTAAGCTCAAAAAGATTCATTTCGGAATTGGGTCAAGCTCCGGATATTGCTCATAAACCGGCTTTAGAAGCTCAAAGTCAATCGTTCCTAGAGTGAGACCGATGACGCGTTTTATCGCATCGAACTCATCGGACGTAAGTTGTTCCTGGACACGGTCGACTTCCATTATCGACACAAGCTCTCTGATCGCAGCTTCGCCTCGTCTTGTCATCTTTTCGGCTGTAAATCTATCCATTGTCTGTTCAGCTAGAAAAACTCCGCATGCAGTTTCCTTATTACATCCGGGGCAGCCTCATCCTTGATCACGAATGTCAGATTCACGCTCGATGCGCCGTGCGAAATAAGCGCGACATTTACATGCTTAATTGTTGAAAATACAGAGGAGGCGAGACCAGTCGAAGCCCTCAAGCCTTCACCAACGACGCAGATCACGGCATAGCCGGGATCGACCTCGACATCGCCGAGGCGTTCGAGCTCAGGTACTATCTTGTCAATGTCGGCGGTGTTGTCGAGCGTTAGGGCGATCGATACCTCTGACGTCGAGATCACATCAATTACCGTACGAAACTGCTCAAACACTTGGAACACCCGGCTCATAAAGCCGTAGCTTCCAAGCATTCGCGCGGACGATATACGCAAGATCGTGATGTTCTTTTTGTGGGCGATCGACTTGATCTTATTCTCCGCCTCAGGGGAGTCGGTGAGGACCATCGTGCCGATCTCGTTCGGCTCGAACGTATTACACACTCGCACGGGAATAGCATTGTCGACCGCCGGCTTGATAGTTTTCGGATGCAGGACCTTCGCACCGAAGTACGCTAACTCCGCCGCCTCCTCGTAAGAAAGAACAGGGATCGTCCGCGCCGAATTGCATATCCGCGGATCGCACGTCATCACGCCCGTGACATCGGTCCAGATCTGCAGCTCGCTCGCTTGCAACGCTGCGGCGACGAGAGCCGCTGAGTAATCGGAGCCGCCGCGTCCCAGAGTTGTCGTCTCGCCGCCGCGATTGGCCGCGATGAAGCCACCCATGATGGGAACTTCGCCCTCGCCTATCAATGGCTCGAGCTCCAGCTTCACGAGTTCATTCGTTCCGTCGACCAAGGGCTGAGCGGCGCCGAATTCATCATCTGTCACGATCAGCCGACGCGAATCCACATGATGTGCCCTTACTCCTTTCGCCTTCAAAACCTCGGTCAGCAACCGTGACGAGAGCTGCTCGCCATATGACTGAATCGCGTCCTTCAACATCTGCAACGGCAGCGAACGGCGCGTGACGCGCATCAGCAGGTCGCTCAACTCGTCGCGGGCGAGATCGAGTTCTGCATTAAAGAGATTCGGCCCATCCTCGGGCAAATAATGACGCGACACCTCCGCGTGCCGTTCAAAGTGCGGCGTCAGCGACAGAAAGGCCTCAGCAAAATCGCCTTTTTTTGCGGTTTCAAAAGCGGCGAGCAGTGCGTCCGTGACCTTCGTCATAGCCGACACGACGACGACCGGATGACGGTCGAGTTGCGATGAGACCACCGCAAAAACGCGCTCAAAAGCGGCGACATCCCCCACGGACGTCCCGCCGAATTTCATCACTGTCGGATGCTGGTCCTCGCTCACAACAATTAAGTGAGATTAAAGCATAAAGAGCGCCCGCGAAACACGCGAAAGAAAGCAAAATACTATGCAGTCGCCCCGTTGAATAGAAGACGCCAAAGAATAATCTTATTTTTTAGTGTCTTTCGTGTATTTCGCGGGCAAATTTCTTAGCTGTTGAGTACAGCTCCGCCGTTGATATTGAGGATCTCGCCCGTGATATGCCGAGACCAGTCGGAAAGCAAAAAACAAATGGAAAGTGCGACGTCGTCGGTCGTCGCCATCCGGTGCAATGGGATCGAGTTGAGCACGCTTTCTTTGTATTCGGGGTCCTCGAAAACATCGCGGACCATCGCCGTTTCGATCCAACCGGGTGCGACCGCGTTGACACGGATCTTTGGGGCAAGCTCGGTAGCCAGCGCCTTGGTGAACGCGATCTGTCCCCCTTTTGAAGCTGAGTAGTTAGAGTAATTCGCCTCGCCGCGCTGACCGGAGGTTGACGAGACCATTACGATCGAGCCCGAGCCCTGCTTTTTCATCGCGGGTACGCAAGCCTTGGACATTGCCCAAGCAGATTTAAGATTGGTGTTAATAATCTTGTTCCAAAGGTCCTCGCTCATCTCATCGATCGGAGCACCTTCCCAAACTCCAGCGTTACACACGAGCATGTCGATGCGTCCAAAGCGATCCAAGGTCTGCTTCGCGATCTCTTGAGCTCCCGCAAATTCGGACACGTCCGCCCGAACAGGGACCGCACTTACGCCCTTATTCTTGCAGTCCTCCACGGTTTCTGCGGCGTCGGCGTCGTTACTCAAATAATTTATTACGACATCGCCGCCCGCTTCGGCGATGCGTAATGCAGTTGCCCGTCCCACGCCTCGCGACGCGCCGGTGATCACGGCAACGCGGCCGGCAAAAAGGTTATCCGGAAGCTCTATTCCGATCGGTGCCTCGCCCATAGATCGTGTGGCATCAGATTATCGAATTCCGCTCACGAAATAAAATCCGTTCCCATGGTACCCGCTCTTTTGATAAGCCTCCTACCTTTGGATATCATCGCAACGAATTGACTGACCAACACAAACCGATAAGTCGGATAGATCTTGCGATCGTCGGCGCAAGCTGCGT
>JAFAOW010000213.1 GCA_019247455.1 Acidobacteriota bacterium
GAATTGCCAACGACCAAATATATTTTGCTTTTGGGTCGAAGTAGACCCCGCTCTTCCCCGACGCGTCGATGCGATAGACCTTACCGTCAGGCGACGTTCCGGCAAAGACGTCCCCATTTGCCGCGACCGCTATCGCAGAAACATTGATCTCTGCGAGATCTGCGATCATCGAGCCGACACCGGCAGACGTCACTTTGAATACCTTGCCGTCACCGCCGGTGCCGAGATAAACATTCCCATTCGAGTCGACCGCACTGGACCAAATAAACTGCTGCCCCGTTTTGTAGACCTCGGTCAATTTGGGAGCGAGCGTGATCGCACCATCGGAGTCGATTGACACGCCGCGGGCGTCACCTTTCATGACGTCAGAACGCGAATTTACTGACCAGACCGCAGGGCCGCTCGCAAGTATTTCAGGAGAAAGTACGGAAACGATAGCGAAACAAAGTGCGATGAGTTTCATTGCGTTGAAGAGAACGTTGGTAATGATAGCAAATTCAGTCGGCGGTCTTCGCATGACGTTTGGCCGTCGACGCTGCAGCTGATACAGGCGGTTTGGCCTGATGCCGCAACTCGTCTGCATCGCCGGTTATCAGTCGGGCCGAGCGTTCGCGGGTCAGGTAGGCCCAGAACCAATCCACTAGGACCGCCAAACGATTGCGAAAACCGATAAGGAAAAATACATGCAGAAAGAGCCACATCATCCACGCGATGAAACCGCGGAACTTCATCCCGGCGGCCTGAGCGATAGCCTTGCGGCGGCCGATCGTCGCCATCGTTCCCTTATCCCAGTATTCGAAATCTTCGCGAGGCTCAACTTTGATGTCGCGAAGAATATTTTTCGCCGTCGCTGTACCCATTTGCATCGCGGCCGGACTCACGCCGGGTACCGGCTCCCCGTTCTTTTGCATCAGGGAGGCCATGTCGCCGATGACGAAAATATTCCTGTCGTCCTTTAGCGAAAGGTCGGGTTCGACATGGACGCGACCGGCCTTGTCCGTTTCCGCTTCGAGCGCCTTTCCCAGAGGCGACGCCGCTACGCCGGTCGCCCACAAAACGACATCAGCGTCTATCCAATCGTCGCCGACCTTCACGCGCTCTGGCTCGACGTCGGTTACAAAACTATTGAGGTGAACCTCCACACCGAGCGACTCGAGCTGTTCCTTGGCGCTGTCGGAAAGGTCGTCCCCGAATGTGCTGAGAATTGCATCCGAGCCTTCGTACAGGGCAACTTTTGCAGACCGAGTGTCGATCGCCTTGAAATCATTTGCCAGGGCTGTTCTTGCGATGTCTGCGATGGCGCCAGCGAGTTCAACGCCGGTCGGACCGCCGCCCACCACAACAAAGTTCAATTGCTTCTGCTTGCCGGTAAGGTAAGCTTCGCGTTCGGCGTCTTCGAAAGCAAGAAGTATCCGTCGTCTGATCTCGACCGCATCCTCGATCGTTTTCAGACCGGGGGCGTCTTCCTCCCAATCGTCGTTACCGAAATAAGAATGCCTTGCACCGCCCGCGACGATCAGGTAGTCATACCCTATCTCGGAGCCATCACCGAGCCGCACGAGATTTCTGTCTTTATCGAAACCAACGGCCTGGCCAAGGATCACCTCAATATTTTTGTATTTATGAAGGATCCGGCGGATCGGCTGCGCTATCTCACCCGGACTCAGAACCGCCGTCGCGACCTGATAAAGAAGCGGTTGAAAGACGTGATGATTCTTGCGGTCGATCAAGGTAACATCGACCGGTTTTTTAGCAAGCGCCTTGGCCGCCCACAGCCCGCCAAAACCGCCGCCGACGATGACTACTTTTGGTTCCATCTCGATCAGTCCGTTTCGAACCGCCTCCGAATCTGCGAGGGGTCCCGGCGGGTATCAGCGAAAATGCGTATCTCGGAGCCGTCAACGGTGTAGTAGATCGCGTATGGGAATTTAGAGGCTATCTTACGGAAATAAATACCAAAATGAATTTCATGGAGGCTATGAAAAACTATGAGTGATCTGATGTCCGCGAGGATCGAGGCCCTGAAATAATTTCCAACTCCCGGCAATTGTCTATCGTAAAATATGTGGCCCTCCGCTAGATCATCTGCAGCCGACTCGGTGATGACGATTCTCATCGAGGCTTTATCTTCTTTTCGATCCGTTTTTCGGCTTCCTCGAGAGTAATAAAGCGGTCCTTTCCATTTTGAATATTTTCTGCCCTTTGACGAAGCATTTCTTCGTGCCAGGCAATTGCCGGGACAGTTGATGAACTCCTCGAAAGATCGTTCATAATACGATCGATGACGTCCATCTTTTCAGCCACCGTCATTGTTTCAAGTGGCAGCACTAGATCTGCATTCATATAAAAATCTTAACACAGCTAAACCCCGACAAATCGGGCATAAAGCGACCTTGCAACTGAGATGTCATCAGTCCCCTTGATGATCGCCCGGCCGTCTGAAAAAACAGTCAATTCATTTTCCCCCGATATAAAACGAACAAGATATACGTTTTCTCTCACGTCGCCGAGGGAGGATAGTCTCAGTGCCAGGTCTGGCAAATCGAGTTTCGCCGCCGCGGCCGGTGCGATCTGCACCGCGTTACGTCCGCAGAGGACTGCCGCGAATTCCTGCGACTCTGCATTAAGGAACTCAAACTCACGTTTGCCGCAGCATTTGCAATCTGGATTCGGCGGGCCAAGCTTGATCCGCTGGCGGTCGTTCGCCCAGACATCGAACTGCATCAGCGACCCGTGCAATGAATCAAGATCGCCGACAAGGACCTTGATCGCTTCCGTAACTTGAGTCGCCGACACCGTCGCTATGATCGGCATTATTACTCCCGCCGTATCACACGTTGGCGACGAACCCGCGTCAGGAATGTCGTCAAAGATGCATCGAAGGCATGGAGTTACGCCCGGACGTATCGTCATCGTCGTTCCGTAGCTCGAAACGGCGGCGCCATAGATCCAGATCACATCGTTTTTGACGCAAGCGTCATTGACCAAATAACGGACCTGAAAATTATCGCTGCCGTCGATCACGAGATCGCAAGCGTCGATCAATTGCTCGACGTTCGAGTTGTTAATGTCCGCGACGATCGCCTCAACATTTACATCGGAGTTGATCTCAGCGATCCGTGTTTTTGCGGCGATCGCTTTTGGCAAACGTTCGGCTGCATCCGATTCTTTGAATAAAGTCTGCCGCTGTAGGTTCGTAAACTCGACAAAGTCGCGGTCTACAATTCTAAGGGTTCCGACCCCGGCGCGCGCGAGCATCTCGGCGTGGCTCGCTCCCAGCGCCCCGCAGCCGACAAGCATAACCTTCGCCGCACGAAGCTCCTCCTGCCCCGCCTTGCCGATCTCAGGGAATAATGTTTGTCGGGAGTATCGATCGTTCACTTTCTGATCTTGATCCGGTCGGACGAGACCCACTCGTCCCATTCATGTCCATAACCGGTGTAGGTAATAAGGTGGACGCTTCCTTTAACGTCGAGCACCGTTGCCGGGTACCATTTCTTTTCCCATTGGACGAGAACCCTACGTCCAATGGGGTATTGCACGAGCTTCGGCTTGCGGATCTTTGCGGGTGGAACCCACTCATCGTCCGAGTCTTCATAGCCATAGTAGTGAACCTTGAACTTACCGCCCTTACTGTCTACAAGAAAGCCTTTGTACCAGCCGTCAACACTGTATGCCTCAACCTGTTCGCCCAGGCGCTGAAAAGCCGGCTTGGGAGCCATCGCGATAACGGTCTGCGGATCAAAATCGCCGGTGAAATCGATCGTGGCCAACTGCTCCTCGCCAAAGAGCATATCGTCTTCCGAGTGTTTTCCCATTTCGGCAAAGGTAACGACACCATCGTGATTTGCGTCGGCGATCGGCGAGCCCTTGAACGACGAGATGAGCGATTCTGTGAACGTCCAATTTCCGGTAGATTCTTGGCTTGCAAGTGACGAGGCAAAGATCGCGTATGAGACTCGGCGCCTGGTTTTTTTCACCGCATCATCCATCGCGCCTGAATAGCAATTGTCGAGAACGATCACCGCACGGTTTCCCCGAAAGTTCCTTTCGATCGAAGCAGGCACTGCGTCCATCTTCCAACCCGTGATATGCCTGTCGTCATTCACATCATAGGTCGCAAGGTATGGTGTGCCGTCGTCATCCTTATAACCATGTCCCTCAAAGTAAACGATCACCCAGTCATTTGGGCCAGGCTTTTTCAGAAACTCGTTGAATTTTGAGGTCACTGAACTAAGCGTGGCCTGTTCGTCTTTGAGATATACGATGTGTTCGTTGGGAACGCCTTTCGCCCTTAGGCTATCAAGAAATACGCCGTCCTTACGCACGTCTTCGGGAAATGACGCGAACTCCTTCGAATCCTGCCATCTAACAAGGCACGCAAAAAATACCCAAGTCTTACTGGGCTCCCACGCCGCAGCATTTGCTTCGCCTCGTGCGGCGATCAGACACGCGATTACTGTGAGAATGATCAATAACTTCTTTTTGAGCATCGAGCTGAGCATCCGTAACACCTCCTACTCAAAAAGTGAACGGGCAAACGCGCCGATACTTGCCCGCTCGTCGATCAAAGATGCGCCGCCAAATGCCGCACTTCCTTCCATGCGGGCTAGCGAGGCCCGTTCATCTTCGAGTCGCCGCCGCTCCGCCTCAAGCGACAGCCGTTCCTTTTCGCGAGCCCGCTCCATCCCGCCATGCTGAATGAACTCGACGATCTTCGGCAGCTCATCGGCATCGCACCAGACACCATGCTTTTTACAAATATCAACGATCACGCCGGAGGAACGGGCGAAATTATTGCGGTTCATGAGTTGTCCGCATTCGGGGCAAGGAACGTAGGAAACCTTTGTTTCGTGATCTTCGCGGATGATCCTCTTATCCAGGAATGAGAGAACAGCAGATTGTCTCTCCCGGTCGGCACATACTGTTTCAAACGTATCGACATCGAGCCAAAGTCCGTCGCATCTACCACAGCCTTCAAGACGGGTGTCCCCAACCCCGATCCTATCCATTTTGGTACGACAGCGAGGGCAATCCCCCGCTTCATCGCTCAGATCGACGTTTAACGGCGCTGCGACTGCGCCGCAATGATCGCAGAACTTACTTCCCTCAAACATCGATCCGAAACACTTCGGACACGCGACGGTCTTCAGCCTTGTCTGACAAAATTTGCATTCTGAACTGTCGCTGGCGACACCCGCGCCGCAGTTAGGACAATTCAACGCCTGAACGGTCATTATTTCGCCTCGTCAAGTCTTTCATCGAGGGAGGCTTTCATTTTTTCTACCGGTGCTCGTTGCCCTGTCCATAATTCGAATTGGCGTTCTCCTTGCGCGATGAGCATCTCGGCCCCGGCTATGGTTTGGACACCCGCCTTCTTTGCCTCTTTCATCAAGCGGGTTTCAGCAGGATTATAGACCAGATCGTAGACGAGACTAACACCTTTTAGTTTGTCTGCGGTCGCGATCGTGCCTTCGCTGCCACTGCCCTTCATGCCGAGCGGCGTGGCGTTCACCAGAATGTCAACGGAACCGGGCTCGAACGGAACATCCGGCGCGCCCGCTTTGGCACCAAATTCGCCGGCGATCGCTTTGGCCTTGTTGTGATCCCGGGCGTAAATTGTGACATCGACTCCTTTCGTTGAAAACGCGTACACACATGCCCTTGCGGCACCGCCGGCCCCAGCGATCGAAACTTTCGCCCCATTTAGATCGCCAAACTTCCTTTCCAGGGGCTCAATAAATCCGTACGCGTCAGTGTTGTACCCGATCAACTTGTCTCCCACGATGACAACGGTATTCACGGCGCCGACAGCCTTCGCAACAGGGTCGATCTCGTCCAATAATTCCATGATCGCGACCTTGTGAGGCATCGTGACGGAGAACCCCCCGAAGTTCAGCTCGACCTCTCGTGTCTTGCGCCTGACCATTCGACGGATAAAGGCCTCGAGGTCCTTTACCAGCAAAGGGATGAATACCGCATTTAGACCGGCGTCGCGAAACGCCGCGTTTTGAAAGTATGGGGACATCGACGATGAGACCGGATCGCCGACAATACCGTAAACCTTGGTCTGTTTATTAAGATGCTTTACACGATAGACATCGAGCATGTCTCTTGCCGCGATCTGGCCATCGGCTGTTCCCATTCCATCCTCAAGCGCGGCGTACGTTAGATAAGCTCCGTGCGGGAGTCCGAGAATGCGAGTCCACTTCCCACCCTCTCCCATCGCGATAGGGATAACAGCCTTGTATTCCTCCAATAGGTTCCAGATAGGCAGAGCATCTACAGCATCGCGAGCGGTTGCCGCGACCTTGAGAATGTCGGCGACACAAGCCAACTCCTTGGCTCGCGCGGGCAGATCTGACGGTATCGTCTGAAGATCATGCAGCGACCCGATCCTTACATGGCCCGTGTCCGTCTCTGAAACGAGGTCCGATTCAAGGTCGATCGCGGCAAACTTCGGGAGAGCGTTCTTCCAAAACTCGACCCGCTCTTGTTTTAATGCAGTGCCACCCTCCTCCACCGAACGCAGAGTTGCAATAAGAGGCGTGGCAATTGCCGTCTCATCGATGGCTCTTAGGGTTTCATTCCTACCTGCCTCAGATCTGATGCAATCGAAGCGTATCTCTATAATGTCCGCAAGCTTCGCGGCTAGTTTGATCTGCTCGATCGTCTTGTCGGCCGTTCTTTCGCAGACGGGAATGCAAAGCTTCCCGTTATTCACTTGTCGCGTCCTTAAGTGAGGTCACGATCGAACCGGAGGTAACGAGGCTGACAACCGTACCGAAAGCCGCTGCAACAACTATCGCCGTATTCCCGCTCTGCTTTACGGCGATGGCGCTGAGCGCCCAGGCGACCGCGAGCGGGTAGATGTAGTTATTCAATTTCCAGCGCACCAGAAAAGATGCGAGAGCTGCGAGGACGATGCAGACCACGCCCAAGGTGACCGACAACGTGCTGTCGATAGGGACGCGAAGGTTGACGAGTACCATGAGGTTAACAAGTGACGCACAGGTGATCCAGCCTAAGTAAAGACCAAAGGGAGCTTTCAGGAGCACTTTATCCGCGACTGAGCTGGCATCCTTGACCTCCTGGCAGATCAGAAAGAGCACCGCCGCCGTTCCGAATATCGCCCCCAGGCACAGGATGATCCGGCCGTGATGCCAGCACCATATCCAGCCGACATTCAGAAGGCAGCTGATAATGTAGTTCGTCCGAATCCGTCGCAAGCGGGTCCCGTTCGCGGGAAAAAGCTGATAGATGCTAAACGCGAGCATCCAAAGGTATATCAGACTCCAGATCGAGAAGGCGTAACCGGCAGGAGTGATTACCGACGGAAGGCGCTCGGAAATGGTTGCAGGTGTCACTCCATTCACGAGTCCCAACGCGGCGAGCGTGTTGTAAGCGATCGTTGCTATGGTCGCCAGAAGCACGAGAATTGCACGCGGTAGATCGCCTGGAGTTTGACGGTCGCTCATGAGTGTCGATTATCACATTTTATGGTACTTTTAGCAGGAAATGGGCTTCCAAGGATTCACGTTTTCGTATGAAACCTACGGAAAACGTAAACTTTTGTAAACCCTTGTATTTACGTTAACAAATGTATTCCAACTAATTACGTGGCCCCTGCGTCAAAAACCTGTCTTTGGCACTCCTTTTGCCTAAGAAAATAGCGACGCTCTTTCCCTCTTTCCCCACAAAGCGTGAAAGCAAAAGAAGGAGAGCAAGATGATGAAGGTTGTTAGGAATATATTGATCACTGCTGCGATGGTCGCCGGACTGTCGATTGCGGCTTTCGCGCAGAAGGATGGCGATAAAAAGCCGCCTCCGAAGAACCCGCCGCCCGTCATCAATCCTTCGGGCCCAAAACCTCCGCCGCCCAAGGACACGAAGCCGAAAAAACCCGGAGGGGATGAAGCGGTCAGTTTCTGGCGAGAAGATGAAGTAACAGCGTCATAAGTATTAAAAGGCAGTCAGAAATGGCTGCCTTTGAGCTTTCCGCCAGTATTTTCCTATGGTTTTCTGATAATCTTCCTTTGAGTAATTCTCAGGAGATATTGGATGACCCACTTCCGTCGAAACGGGCTCAGCGTAGCTCTCTTTCTTGCTTCAGTTTTCGCACCGATCATCTCGTATTCGCAACCGGTCGACCCGTCGCTCTACCAGTCGATGCGGTGGCGGTGTATCGGACCGTTTCGAGCTGGCCGTACGGTCGGTGCCGTAGGTATTCCTCAATTGCCGAATACGTTCTACATCGGCGTCAACAACGGAGGTGTCTGGAAGACGGATGACGCCGGGCGCACATGGAAGCCGATATTTGATGACCAGCCGACCGGGTCGATCGGCGACGTGGCGATCGCACCTTCAAATCCAAATGTTGTTTACGTTGGGAGCGGCGAAGGGCTCCAAAGGCCTGACCTTTCGACCGGGGACGGAATGTACAAGTCGATCGACGGCGGCAAGACCTGGGAGCATTTGGGGCTTCGTGATGGTCAGCAGATCGCGTCTATCGCAGTCGATCCGAAGGATGAGAATCGGTTGTTCGTCGCGGTTTTGGGACACCCTTACGGCCCCAATCCGGAGCGGGGTATTTATCGATCAGTCGACGGAGGGCGGTCGTTCCAGCGCGTGCTTTACAAAGATGAGGATACCGGTGCCTTTCAGGTGGAGATCGACCCGAAGAATTCCAAGATCGTTTATGCCGACATGTGGGCGGGGCGACAGGGGCCTTGGGAAAACGGTGCTTGGCAAGGCAAAGGGAGCGGCCTCTTCAAGTCGACGGATGGCGGCACCACATGGAAGAAGCTTGTGAACGGATTACCTACATTCGAGCAAGGCTTGGGCCGCATTGGTTTCGCGATCTCGCGGAGCAATACAAAACGGATGTACGCAACGGTTGACGCGCAGGCGAAGGTCGCCGGCCTATACGTCTCGAACGACGCGGGAGAAAACTGGTCGTTTGTCAACGGTGACAATCGTATTTGGGGGAGGGGCAGCGACTTTGCAGAGATCAAAGTTCATCCAACGATCCCCGACATCATTTATGTAGCGAACACTGCTTCCTATCGTTCAAGCGACGGTGGAAAGACATTTACTGGATTCAAAGGCGCACCGGGCGGTGATGATTACCACCGATTTTGGATCAACCCCGACCATCCCGAGATCATTCTCGTTGCTAGCGATCAAGGAGCGACGATAACGGTGAATGGCGGCGAGACATGGTCGAGCTGGTACAACCAGCCGACGGCCCAGATGTATCACGTCGCTACTGACAACCAATGGCCCTACTGGGTGTATAGCGGCCAGCAGGAAAGCGGTTCAGCAGGAGTGGCTTCACGGGGCGATGCCGGCGCGATCATCGCACGGGATTGGCGCACAGTTGGATTAGAGGAGTACGGTTATGCGGCTCCCGATCCTCTTGATCCAAACATAATCTATGGCGGAAAGTTGTCACGCTTCGATAAGCGTACGGGGCAGGTACAGAACATCATGCCCGAAGCGGTCCGGACCGGAAAATACCGCTTCCTGCGCACCGCACCCGTCGTGTTCTCACCTGTGGATCCGCACATCCTTTATTTCGCCGGAAATGTAGTCTTTAAAACGACGACAGGCGGCCAGAGTTGGGACGTGATCAGTCCTGACCTTTCGAGAGACAGATGGGACGTGCCGGGGAATGTCGGAGTCTATAAGACGAAGGATATGGAAACAATGCCGCGACGCGGGGTCGTTTACACAGTTGCGCCTTCATACCGTGATGTAAACACGATCTGGGCCGGAACTGATGACGGGCTGATCCACGTCACTCGCGACGGAGGTAAGAATTGGCAGAACGTCACGCCTCCCGAGCTCAGGTCGTGGGCAAAGGTGTCGCTTATCGACGCTGGCCGGTTTGACGCGAACACGGCGTATGCTGCCGTCAATACCTTTCGGCTTGACGACCTGCGGCCGCACATATTTCGGACTCACGACGGCGGAAAGACGTGGCAGGAGACCGTCAAGGGCATTCCCGATGGCCGGATAATAAATGTAGTTCGGGAAGACCCAATGAGAAAGGGCCTGCTTTACGCGGGAGCGGAGGGGGAGGTCTATTTCTCGATCGACGACGGCGCCAATTGGCAGCCGCTTCGTCTTAATATGCCGGCAACCTCGATCCGGGACCTTGTCATCCACGGCGATGATGTCGTCGTCGGCACTCACGGCCGTAGTTTCTGGATCCTCGACGATATCACTCCCTTAAGACAGATCGCTGCAGACTCGAAGGCGCAGGAAGCGATACTTTTTGCGCCGCAGCAAGCGACCCGCGTGAAGCGGAGCGTACACACGGACACGCCATTTCCTCCTGAAGAACCTGCGGGGCAAAATCCGCCCGACGGAGCGATCATCAATTACTACTTACGCGAAAAGGCTTCGTCGCCGATCACGCTTGAGATCCTCGATTCGAGTGGAAAGCTGGTGCGAAAGTTCTCGAGCGACGACAAGCCTCTGCAGGTAGATCCGAACAAACTGCGTTTCCCGACCTATTGGGTTAGGCCTTTTCAACCCCTCAAGAACGAGCCGGGAATGCAGCGATTCGTTTGGGACATGATGTATCCGAATCCGCCGGCGGACTATGATCTGCCGATCTCCGCGGTGGTTCATGACACGCCGTACGTGCCCCAGGGGCCAGCCGTGTTACCCGGGACCTACACGGCTCGCCTTACCGTGAATGGAAAAAGCATTACAAAATCCTTCACAGTAAGAATAGACCCGCGCCTAAAAACGCCATTCTCTGCCTTACAGCAACAATTCGCCATGTCTATGCAGGCGTACGAAGGGGTCAAACGGACCGCCGACATTTCTGAGGCTGTCAAAGAGATAAGCGACCGCTTGGCGGCCGCGAAAACAAAGCCCGGACAATCCGCCGAGGTCTTAAAGAACATCGAAACAGCGGAACAAAAGATCAAGGTACTCAACAACGGCGGCGTTGCGGGAGTGCTCGCTGAGATGGGCCTCGCACGGCTTAACGCCAGTTTTGCGGGCCTGTTAGATCTGCTTCAGGACGCGGATGTTGCTCCGAGTTCCCAAGCAGTGAGCGCGGGACGTGACTTGCAGACCGCCCTGGCGAAAGCCGAGAAGAATTTCAAGGAGCTTACCGACTTTGTTGCTTCCGCAAGACTTTGAACAAACTTGAGAGAAGAGTATTGCGCAATACAATCGCCCTCGGCCATCAGCAACAAACTTCACGTAGCTACACTTTTCAGAGATTAGCGTTATCACGCGTTGGGTGCTTTTGCGAGGGGGAAAAGCACCCTTTTTTTAGGCTGACGGCCCCTAGATTTCTCTTTGAGTTATTCTTCACCCATATTAGTATCAAAACTATAGATTCGATCTCGCTCCCAGCAGATCGATAACCCATCGATGGCCAAAAAACTGCGCATTCTGCTTGCTGAGGACCACAAGACGGTCCGGACGGGAATTCGCCTCCTCGTGGACGCGCAAGCGGACATGGAAGTGATCGATGAAGTGGACGATGGCGAGGCAGCCGTGACACAAGCGGTGAAACTCGAGCCGGACATCGTGATCATGGACATTTCGATGCCGCATTTGAACGGTCTTAAAGCGACCAAGCGTATTCTCTCGAAAAAACCAGATATAAAGATCCTTACTCTTACCCGCCACACCGATGACGGCTATCTTCAGCAACTGATCGGAGCCGGAGTCAGCGGCTACGTCCTCAAGCAGAGCGCTCCATCAGAGCTCATAAACGCTATTCGCATTATTGCTTCGGGAAACGCTTACGTCGACCCGACACTTACAAGTAAGGTTATGGGCGGGTATGCGATGCGGACCGGATCCCTTCGAGGAGAGGGCTCACAGCAGTTAACGGATCGGGAATCCGAGGTTCTGCGCCTCATCGCCCTTGGTTACAGCAACAAAGAGATCGGTGTAAACCTCAATTTAAGCGTAAAAACGGTCGAGGCACATAAAGCGAACGCGATGAGAAAACTAGGGATCTCTTCCCGGATCGACATCGTGCGCTTCGCAATATTGCAGAATTGGCTGCAGGATGAGTAGATCTTCAATGAGCTAAGTTCATTGACCACAGCACTTAGCCGCCTCCTATCCATACTAGGGAATTCCCCTATCAATTTTGTCCAACTTCCTCATTTTCCAGATTCGCTTGATTCGAGATACTTAGATCATTCAAGGGGCATTACGCGGTTCGCTATATGCGAAAGATTCAAAGGGGGCTCGGTGAGCAATTTTCCGCGGGATTACTCACCGAATTTTGAACGGCCCTCCAAACTACTCCCAACGATCCATTGAGATCGAGAACAAAGCCCTTTACGTTTTCAGTTTCATTGAGTCCGAAAAGCAGGTCGCAACGGCAGTTGTTCGACCGGAGCGATCTTGACCGAATACTTGACTGGAGAGAACAAGGGGGAACCATGGAACGAAGTTATTCAAACGTTGTCGGATACGATAATTCGCACGACCACGTACATTTCAATTACGACGCAAACAATAATGAGAACGCTATTAATGCAAAGAGGTCGGGAACTGCGTCGGTCCCGGTGGTCACCACAAATAACCTGATCCTTAAGTCCTTGCCGAAGCAGTTGTTCGAAACGATGCGTCCATCGCTGCGTTCGGTCTTCGTAAAGCGCGATCAATACCTGTATATGCAAGATGACCGGCTTGACTACGTTTACTTTCCCGAGACGGCCGTAGTTTCCGAGCTGAGGACGCTTGATGACGGCAGGATGGTCGAGGTCGCGATCACCGGCCGCGAAGGAGCAGCGGGCCTTTCGTCACTGGTTTGCTCTTCGCGCGTTGCGAACTGCACCCAGATCTCTCAGTCGGGATCCATTATCAGGATAGAGAGCAGCGTTTTGACCAAGCTTATAAGGATACATCCCGAGTTGGGACACCTTCTTGCTCCGCATCTCGATCAGTACATTCGCCAGATCTCGCAACGTGCTATCTGCAATATGTACCACTCCGTCAAAGAGCGCCTCTGCACGTGGCTGCTAATGGTCCAGGATCGCTGCGGCCGTAAGACGCTGAAACTCACGCACGAGCAGATCGCCAGGACACTAGGCGTTTATCGTCCGAGCGTTACCTGTATCGCTCTCGATTTGAAGAAGGAGAATCTTATCGATTATTCACGAGGCGGTATCTCGATCCTTGACCGGGACGGCCTCGAAAGCAATGCGTGTCATTGCTACATGGAGCTTGCGGCCGAGATGTGATCTTTTCGGATCTCGCGTTTGCCCTCACAGCAAACATCGGCCTTTTTGACATCAACGAGCCAACCAAAAAGGGACCTCGCATTAATGAACTTCACTGAGGGAACGTGTTCATGAGGTCCCTCCTCCATTTTAAAAAGAAAAGGCCGCCTCGGAGGCGGCCTTTTCTTGGCACCGCTTTTAGCGGGAGCGCGTGTTGTCGATCTCTTGCGGACTGTTCAGGTTCCCCTGGTTGGTAGCGCTAAACAAAAAAACCACCGCGAGAAAGGCGGTAATAAGAATGAATGCCGCGACGGAGACGAGGGCCCAATTAACTCCGCGGTAGGCCTTCGCCGTGTCTTCCCTGACGACTCGATCCTGCCCACCTACCGAAATGACTTCCTTGGCCATATGTCGCCTCCTTTTTAGAGATAAGATTTGCCGCCGGACATACCGGCGGTTTTAACCGTACCAAGCCCGCTCGGTTCAGAATGTCGGGTATCCTACATTCGCGTTCGAGGGATTTTGCGCGTGTTCTGTATTCACACCTACCGAACAAGTCCGGCGTCCTTGTTTCAATAGTATTAAGCCAATCCGTTGGCCGATTCAGTAAGTAATAGAGATCGATAAGGAGTAAAAGAAATGGGACAGAATAACGAAAACACTCAGTCATCAGGTTCACAGGAAAATCAAAACTCCGAAACGCAGGGTCAAAGCCAATCGGCAGCAGCAGGGCAAGGGGGATCCGCAACCGGCGGTTCCCAGCAGGGCGGAGGGTCGGCCTCACAGGGCGGCTCAATCGAAAGCCAGTCGGGCGGCAGTGGCATGGGAAGCTCAGGCGGTGCGTCTACCGGCGGCGGTTCCTCGACGGGCAGCGGCTCGACAAGCGGATCAAGTGGTGGCTCGACCGGAGGAAGTTCTGGCGGATCGACGAGCGGCGGCTCGTCAGGCTCGGGCTCTGAAGGTTCGGGTCAGGGTCAAGGCGGTTCTGGCGGAGGCCAGGGCGGCCAGGGCGGCGACGCCGGCGGTACAGGATTCTGAATTCGGTTCTCGCCAGCTGCCATAGGAGGGAAAAACTTCGCGACTCTATCAAGGTCGCGAAGTTTTTTTAAGTTAGGAGGGGTACATATCAGTTAACTCTTGCGAATGAACGAATGGGGGCTTCGGCCGCCTTTTTTACGCTTCCAGCCGTTTATTCTGTTATCTTTTTCTTGGAACTTTTGCCTTGCAGCCTCGTAAGTCTTTCTTGACAAGGCGAGTTCGGCTTTGTTGCCTCGATGGGGTCGGGGCAGACCGATTGCTGGAGAGACTTAAGTTGGAAGCGATCCAAGCGGTGACCGAATTTAACGGCGTAGAACTCGTAAGGCGCGCGCGCTCGGGTGACGGCGCTGCCTGGGAGGATATCGTCTCTGCGTTTTCGCGGCGAATATTCAATCTCGCGTATCGGTTCACTTCCAGCGTCGATGCGGCCGAGGACCTGACCCAGGACGTTTTTATCAGGGTCTACAAGTCGCTAGACCAGTACGATCCGAAGCAGGGTGATCTCGCAAATTGGCTGATGCGTCTTGCGAGGAATTTGATAATCGATGACTACCGCCATCGGCAGCGTAACCCGCAGAACTCGATGGCCGACGCGGTTGACGATCACCAGTATCATCTTCGTGCAGCTGGAACGTCCGCTCACAAGGAGATCGAGCGAAAAGAGCTGGCATCACAGGTACAGGAAGGTATCGACAAACTTCCCGAAGACCTAAAAACTTGTGTGATCCTGAGAGACATCGAAGAGCTGACCTATCAGGAGATCGTTGACGTATTGAAAATTCCCGAGGGAACGGTCAAGTCGAGGATCAACAGAGGGCGAATTGAACTAGCTAAGATACTGCGGAGAATGAGGGTGGTAACGATCTAAAGATCAAACAAGGGGTAAGGATGATGACGAACGCAAAGGACATCATTAACTGTTCACAGTTCGAGGAACTGTTGACGGAGTATATTGATAAGACGCTAGACGCGGCTCTCAACGGCGCAGTCGCGGCTCACGCCCTTTCCTGCCCTCTTTGCCATTCCCTGCTCAACGACGTCAAAGAATCTTTGGAAGTTTGCCGTGAGATGTCCGCCCCGGCGACGTCAATGACACGCCTCGAGGCTCGAGTGCTATCGATGACAATGCCGGAGACGGCGATGCCATGTAAGGATTTCGAAGAATATCTGACCGACTATCTGGACGGCTTTTTGCCCGCGGCCGCTTTTCATCGCTGGGAGCGCCACGCTGCTCTTTGCACGTCTTGCGAAGATCTGCCGGGAATGGTCGTTCGCTCGATCGCTGCTTGCTACACATACAAGATGGACGAGCTTGCAGTTCCCGCCGGCCTGCACGAGCGCATTATGAATATGACGCTCGGCACCTTGAGCCCCGAGGAAGTGCGTCTCTCGCTCGCAGCCAGAGCGGGTGAGTGGGTCCGCGGCCTGCGGTTCCCGATCGGTATCCCCCAGTTAGCGCCGGTGGCGATGATGCTGGTTTTCGCTTTTCTTGTGTTTAGCCAAACGGTATCGGCTGATGGAAGTTTGAAGGGCGTATATCAGAAGAGCGTTGAGCTTGCCGAACAGACCTACCAGCAGAGCGCGGAAGCCTGGCGTGCTTCGGGACAAGATCAAGGACCTCAACAGCCTGCAAACAGCATTACCAACACCGAGGACCAGCATCAATGAACTGTGCCTATCACAGCTATCAGGCCGCGACCGTAAGCTGCAATTCCTGCGGCCGTCCGCTCTGCCCGGCGTGCGATCATCGGATCAAAGGCTTCCCATATTGCCAGGACTGTATCGTCATGGGTGTTGATCTGCTGCGGCAGCAGAGCCGCTCAAATAACGCTCCTTACGTTAAGAATCGCACCTCGCCCATCGTTGCGACGCTTCTCTCGATGATCTGCCCCGGCCTGGGGGCCGCGTACAACGGTCAGATCGTGAAGGCCTTGGTCTATTTTGGTGTATTCGTAGGCCTCTTTCAGATGGCTGTATTGACGAGCGGAATGCCCCTTTTCGTATTCGGCTTTATGGGAATGTGGCTGTTCGCCTCACTCGATTCGTGGCGGACGGCGCAGATGATCCGATCGGGTGTCACCCCGGATGTGGCGGACGATATTCTGGTCAAGCGATTTTCAGGTAATCCGAAGCTTTGGGGCGTTGTATTAGCGACGCTGGGCGTGGGCTTTATCTTTCAGAGGCTTTTCAATGCACCGCTCTTCATGCGGGCACTTCTGCCGATAATGTTGATCGGTTTGGGGATCTATGTGATCCGAGGATACGTTCGAAAGCCCAAAGCCGAGTCCGCTGCGTGGGCCTCTAACGCTCCAGCCGCGAGCTTTGCCTTGCGACAATCCGGACAGCACGACGTCTACCGGAATACATCTGATTTTTCAGACCGCTCCCGAAGCGGGAGCTGGAAGGATATTTAGGCTGGTAATTTATTGCAAGGAGCTTGTATTATGCCGCTAATGGTAAAAGCTGCGTCGATCGGGGGTTCGATCCTAGTCATTCTTGCCCTTTTGGTGGCAGTGCTCAAAGGCGTTATTACCCTGATCGCCTTTGTCACGGGTGCGATCAAGCTGCTGCTCATTTTGGCTTTCATTTTTGTTTTCGCGGCCGTCGGATACATGGTTTTCCGCTCCTGGCAGGCCCGAAAGACAACATAAGATAAAGTTTCGTTTATATCCGCTATAAGCCGCTGATGTAGGTTAGGCCCTTTTTCGGCTTGCCTTTTCCAGCGGCTTGTGGTTTTCTATATGTTCCAATCTCAGGGTAATATTGGAATTACAAGCAGGTTATTTTCCCGCGATAACGAGAGTTTTACTTAATTTTTACTCTTGTTGTATGGTTTCGCGTTAGTCGCTCGAGGGCGTCCCCGCGTGATTCCAAGTACTGAAACGCTTTTTTTTCGGTACGAAAGATCATTAAAAGGAGCTATTAGGCATAATGACGAAAGACGACAAGTCTTATTCTTTTCTTTTAAAGCATTCATCACGTTCTAAGATCTATATTAAGAGAGTTGAGATCCCGAAAAGCATCGTGCATTTCGGTTCAGTCAGCGTTTTTCTGGTCCTTGGCCTTTCGGTCCTCGGACTTGGCATCAGTACGGTCCTCAAGAGCAACGCTTTTGCTGAGACCGGACATAATCCTCCAACCACATCGCAAGTTTCTCAGACCGAGCAATCCACCGATATTGATTACAGCCGGCCCAGCCCCTCATCCGATTACGCCTTGAATAGCGGCGGCCCAGAGGGCGATACCGAGGCGGACGGTGAAGATGCGCAGATCGACAACGAGATCGCTGCGATCCGCAAGACCGCGGACCCGGCGTTTCTACCGACGATGTGGGCCCACCTTGGCAAGATCAACAACGAATTCGGATTCCGCCGAAATCCGTTCGGAGGTCGCTCTTACGAGTTCCATCCGGGAATGGATATCGACGGCGAACGCGGTGACCTGGTTGTAGCCCCGGCCAACGGCACGGTCATCAAGGCCGGCTGGACCAACGGTTACGGCAACATGGTCGAGATCGATCACGGAAACGGCATCGTCACACGCTATGGCCATATGATGAAGCTGGAAGCTGAAGTCGGCGAGCAGATCACCCGGGGGCAGCTCATCGGCTACATCGGCTCGACCGGCCGCTCGACGGGACCGCACCTCCACTTTGAGGTTCGCCTGAACGACAAGCCGATCAACCCGCGTCACTTCCTGCCGCAGGAACCGACAGACCTTAATTCGATCCCTAAGTAGGCTGCGATCATTTAAGTTAATTAAGCGAGTCCATGTGGCTCGCTTTTTTGTTTCGAACGGCCTAATTGTTAGTATTGAGCTAATATTTACGCATATTCACCAAAGTGAGGCTAATCAATGAAGATCCGGAATAACCGTTTTCTTGCGGCTGTGCTGGCCGCCGTTACGCTGTTTTCAAGCTCGTCCTTTGTTTTTGCTTTCGATGAGGGAATGTACCCTCCCGACCAGATAGCAAAGCTGCCGCTCAAAAAGGCGGGTATCAAGCTAAAGCCCACCGATATTTACAATCCGAAGGGCGGCGGACTTAGCGATGCCATAATTCGATTGAGCATTGGCTGCACTGCGGAGTTCGTGTCGCCCGAGGGACTGATCCTGACCAACCACCACTGCGGCTTTGACGCTCTCGTAGCGGCGTCGACACCCGGCAAAGACCTTGTCGAAACTGGGTTTAACGCAGGCGGCAAGGCCGGCGAGATCCCCGCGAAGGATTACTCGATCATGCTCACGCATCGGATCGAGAATGTGACAGACAAGATCAAAGCCGGCACCGGCAGCCTTACAGGCGACGCCCTGGCGGCGGCTATTAAAAAGAACACCGATGGTCTGATCGCGGCGGAAAAGGCCAAGGCTGACCCGGTCGGACATCAGATCACCGTCCAGGCGATAGACAGCGGCTACTTCTATTACCTTTACGAGACGAGCGAGATCCGCGATATTCGCGTGGTATTTGCGCCACCGAGGAATATTGGTGTATTTGGCGGCGACCCAGACAATTTCGAATGGACGCGGCACACTGGTGACTACAGCTTCCTACGGGCCTATGTCGGACCCGACGGCAAGCCGGCGGACTACTCCCCGAACAATGTTCCCTACCGCCCGTCAAAATTCCTTACGATGAGCCTCAACGGCTTGAAGGACAACGATCCCGTGTTCGTGCTCGGTTTCCCCGGCGGGACGACACGGTACCGCGAGAGCTGGTCGATCGCGTATGCCAGGGATGCCAACTTCCCTTTCCTCTACAAGTTCCTTCGAGCCCTGAGCGACAGCCTAAAGGCCATTGGGCAGACCGACGAAGCGAAGCGGATCGCGTTTCAGGATAGGATCGCGAATTTCGACAACTCACGAAAGCT
>JAFAOW010000052.1 GCA_019247455.1 Acidobacteriota bacterium
CCCTGAGAAACGCTCCCTACTGCAGCGTTACACCTTTGACCCGTCGCAGGAGTGCAAGCTCTCCGCCGGCGAGCGCTGCTACGTCGCCTTCACCCACAGCAAGGAACACAAGTTCAACGTCTTCGCCATCGATCTCAAAGCCGGCGAGTTGACGCTAAAGGCTGGTCCCAAGGTTCTCGAACATTTCGGCGGAAGCTTCCCTCAGCACGGCTGCTTGATCCCGGACGAGTACGTCAATCCCGACCCGATCCCGGCGGGCCTAACTGCCGTTGCGGAATCCCACCTTACCGGCGATCTCAACCGGGCCGCTCGCGCGCTTCTCGAACGCCACCCTCCCAAAGGTCTCGACGAGGACTCTCACAAAACACTGATCGACAAAGCCACTGCGATCGCCCTCCAGATGGACGGCGACTGCCTCGTCATCCAAGGTCCGCCCGGTACGGGCAAGACATACACGGCGTCGCATATGATCGCGTCGCTGATCGCGGCGGGAAAAAAGGTCGGTATCACCTCCAATGGCCACAAGGCGGTCGTCAATCTTATGTGCGCGTGCGGCAACGCCGTCCACGATCGCGGCGGCGAATTGACCGGCATGAAGGTCGGCGGCGACGATGAAGGTGAGCTTTTTGACAGGAACCCCTGCATCGGGCACGTCGGCACTCCAAAGGAAGCTGCTGAGATCTACGAGCGAGGTGTCATCGGCGGTACGGCGTGGCTATTTTCCCGAGATGAAATGGTGGGCAGACTCGACTACCTCTTCGTTGACGAGGCAGGCCAGGTCTCGCTTGCAAACGTCGTCGCCATGTCCCGCTCAACAAAGAACCTCGTCCTACTCGGCGATCAAATGCAGCTGGAGCAGCCCATCCAGGGCTCACACCCCGGGGAAGCCCGCCTCTCAGCCCTGCACTACGCCCTCAAGGACACCGACCGCAGCTCGGACGACGTGTTCCTGTTCCATGCCGTCATTCCATCCTCCCAAGGACTCTTCCTCGGCGAGACTCGGCGGATGCACCCGTCCGTTTGCGAGTTTATCTCCGAGAGCATCTACGAGGGCCGGCTGCACTCGTTCGGCGATTGCTCAAAGCAGAGCATCGATTGCACGGCCGCGGGCTATCCAGCTCACGGGATCGTCTTCTGCCCCGTCGAGCATGACGGCAACATCCAGCAGAGTGACGAAGAGGTTGAACGCGTACGCGAGGTCTTTAACTCGCTCATAGGCCGGGAATGCACCGGCTCTGACGCCAAGACCGCCAAGCTCGCGCTCGAAGACTTTCTCTTCATCACACCCTACAATGCACAGGTCCGCGCCCTGGAGGCCGCTCTGCCAACGGGTGCCCGTGTTGGTAGCGTCGATAAATTTCAGGGACAAGAGGCACCAGTTTGCATATTGTCGTTATGCTCCAGCGCGGGCGAATATGGCTCTCGTGGACTAGGATTCATTCTTGACCAGAACCGCATAAACGTTGCGATCTCACGTGCGAAGTGTCTTGCAGTGGTCGTCGCTGATCCACGGATAGCCGAGACTGCGGCAAGGTCGCTCGAAACAATGAAGTTGCTCAACCTTTTTTGTAAACTTTTGCCGTTCGCAACAAAGAAGGCCGCTCATTGATCGGCTGGACAGTTCTTCCTGCTTTGCTGAGGCGAAGAGCCTAAGAGCGTTTCCCAAAGCTTTGTCACATTTGTGTGCAGGCGTAATGGCCTGAATTCTGCTTGTCTTCGCGGTACATCAAAACACTGCTATACTCCCCGAAAAGTGCATCTTACCCCCCACCAGGCTAAGTACTACTCGTACGATCTGACTCGGCGTGCTGTGACCGGGATGGACCGTCTTTCCATGTCTCTTTTCGACGCGTCGGTGGACTTGAATCCGCATCAAATCGAAGCGGCTCTTTTTGCGTTGCAATCGCCACTGTCCGAGGGAGTGATTCTCGCGGATGAGGTTGGTCTCGGTAAGACCATCGAAGCAGGAATTGTCCTCTGTCAGTTTTGGGCTGAGCGAAAGAGGCGACTTTTGGTCATTTGTCCCGCCTCTCTAAGAAAGCAGTGGGCACTTGAGCTTAGGGAAAAGTTCAATCTGTCGGCAGAAGTTCTCGATGCGAAAGCGATCAAACTCGCACGCCGAGACGGAAAGGATCCGCTTTCGCCGACGCGCGTCGGGATAATGTCATTCAATCTCGCGAGCGCAATCCGCGACGAGCTGAAGGCGATCCAATGGGACCTCGTTGTTGTTGACGAGGCTCACAAGCTGCGAAACGCGTATCGCCCCAGTAACAAAATAGGACAAGGCATCCGTTGGGCTACGGAGGGTTGCCGCAAGCTACTGCTAACCGCGACGCCGCTACAGAACTCCCTTCTCGAGCTGTATGGCCTCTCGACCCTTATAGACGAGCGACTCTTCGGTGACAAGAATTCTTTTCAAGATCAATTCACAGGAATTGGCGGGAATGTTGAGGCCCTGCGCCAAAGATTGGCGGGGTTTTGCAAGCGGACACTACGCAACGACGTTACGGAATACATCCGCTACACAGAGCGCCGTGCGCTGACGCGTCCTTTCCAGCCGACAGATAACGAACAGGGACTCTACGAAGCCGTGTCCATGTTTCTCCAGAGACCGGAGTCATATGCCCTGCCGAAACGCCAGCGACACCTTACCGCGCTCATCCTGCGGAAATTGCTTGCATCCTCGTCAGCCGCGATCGCGGGGACGTTAGATAAGATCATCGCGAGACTCGATGCCTTAAAAGCCAGTGACGAACGGCAAGCATTCGACTTTGCTGAGTATCTGGTCGAGGACGAGGAGATGGAGGAAGATCTGCTCGATGAAATCCTCGACGCCGAGGTCCTTGAGGATAGCGACGAGGACGAACAGGAGTCGATCGATATCCATCAGCTCAATGAGGAGATACAAACCCTCCGTCAGCTCTCGACCTGGGCGAAATCGATCTCCGTCGACACAAAAACCAAAGCCCTCCTTACCGCGCTGGATGTTGGCTTTGAACAAATGGCGTCGATCGGAGGTGCACGTAAAGCCGTTATCTTTACCGAGTCGCGTCGCACCCAGGACTACCTGCGAAATTATCTTGAGAGCCATGGCTATGGTGGAAAGATCGTCGTCTTCAACGGAACCAACTCTGGTCCGGATTCGACGGCTATCTATGAATCTTGGGTCGAAAAGAATCGCGATTCTGACCGCGTGTCAGGGTCGAAAGCGATAGATATACGCACTGCACTGATCGAGCATTTCCGCGATGAAGGAACGCTGATGCTTGCCACGGAGGCCGCGGCAGAGGGTATCAACCTGCAATTCTGCTCCCTTGTTATCAATTATGATCTGCCGTGGAATCCTCAAAGGATCGAGCAGCGTATCGGCCGTTGTCACCGCTATGGACAGAAGCATGATGTCGTGGTGATCAACTTTCTGAATGAAAGGAATGAGGCTGATCGTCGTGTGCTAGAGCTCTTGACCGAGAAATTCCGCCTTTTCGATGGTGTCTTCGGCGCTTCGGATGAAGTGATCGGCACGATCGAGTCCGGCGTCGATTTTGAAAAACGCATCCTCGCGATCTATCAGAATTGCCGAACATCTGAGGAGATCGACGAGTCGTTTCGACAACTGCAGGCTGAGCTTGAGGACCAGATACGCTCCCGGCTCAAAGAGACGCAGCAAAAGCTCCTCGACTTCTTTGATGAGGACGTTCACGAGAGGCTCAAACTCAAGCTAGAAGACGCGAGGATGCGTCTTGATCGATTTGGGAAGCGATTTTGGGAGCTAACAAGGTTCATCTTGTCCAACAACGCGACGTTCGATGAAGACAAACTCACCTTCACAGTTCATACTCCGCCGATCCCTGCATTCGGTAAGTCCACCTATCATCTGATCACCAAAACGATTGCTGATCGAGTCGGAATGAACGGTGAGGACGTGCATCTATATCGTTTATCGAATCCGCTCGGGCAGTATGTATTGAACACATCGAAGGAGTTGGACACGCCATTGGCTGAAATCGAGTTCGATATCAGCGGTCACCGGCACCGTGTCGCAGTTGTAGAGGAGTTGCGTGGTAGATCCGGTTGGCTCACGCTCAATTGTCTTAACGTCGATTCCTACGAGCACGAGGAGTATTTACTTTTCTCCGGTCACGATGACTCCGGTCAATCGATCCATCAAGAGACAATGGAGAAAATGCTAGGTTGCAATGGACGGATCGTTAGCGACGCCGAGTTGCCGGCCGCTGTATCGGCAAGACTGGCCGAAGACTCGGACCTCCACTCAAAGGCAACCATTCATCAGTCCCTAGAGTTGAACAGCAAATACTTCAATGACGCTCGCGAAAAATTAGAGCGATGGGCCGACGACATGGTTCTGTCGGCCGAGAAAGCTTTGCGTGATACGAAAGAGCAGATCAAAGTCTTGCGCCGAGAATCTCGCCAGGCGACGACTCTTGAGGAGCAGGCTGCGGTACAGGAAAAGCTTCGAAAGCTCGAACGGAAGCAGCGTAAGCAGCGTCAGGAGATATTCGATGCCGAGGACGAGATCATGGATAAGCGCGATAAGCTTGTAGATCAGCTCCAAAAACGGCTTGCACAGAAAACGTCACTAGAGCCTTTGTTTACGATTCGTTGGAGAGTTGTTTAGCCCACTTTATGTCCGCAAAGTACGACAAACTTAAAGCCCTTCTTCTTGAGCTGTTTCAAATGGATCAGCCGGAGCTAGATTTCGGAATCTACCGGATCATGCATGCCAAGGCCGGCGAGATATCGAAGTTTCTTGACGACGATTTGCTGCCACAGGTCAAAAGTGCATTTGAACAGTACAAGTCCGCCGATAAGGGCGAGGTCGAGCACGAGATCGAAATGGCGATTGCGGCCGCAAAAGATCTCGGGGTGCCGGATCCCGAGGCTGCACCAAAGGTCGTTGAGTTGCGGCAGCGTCTGGCGAATGAGTCGGTCGACATCAGCAAGCTAGAAGGCGAAGTTTACGACCACCTGTACAGTTTCTTCCGACGGTACTATTCCGAAGGCGATTTTCTATCGAAGCGTGTCTATAAAGAGGGCGTTTATGCCATCCCTTACGAGGGCGAGGAGGTAAAGCTTCACTGGGCCAACGCGGATCAGTATTACATCAAGACGAGCGAATACCTGCGGGACTTCTCGTTTCGGCTCAATCCCGACGCAGACGAAGCAAAAGGTGAGGATCCGATACGGGTTCACTTTCGGCTGCGGGACGCGGCTGAGGGCGAGCATGGGAATGTAAAGGAAGCCGACGGTAAGAATCGCGTCTTTGTCCTCGCTTCAGAAAACTTCATTGAGGAGATCTACGGAGCAGCCGGAAAGGAGCTTGTCATCTATTTTGAATACCGTCCGGCGACACTCTCCGACTGGTCCGCTGAAAAACGAGAAGGTAAGAAAAAGCCACCTTCACAGGACGATTTGACGGAGAGTGCGATCGAGAATGTTCTTGGCTTGAGCGACCCGGACAAGTTGGGATGGCTTAAGGCTCTCTCGACGCTCGCCCCAACCGACAAAAAGCCACGGCGTACGCTGCTTGAGAAACAACTTAATAACTACACAAAGCGAAATACATTCGACTATTTCATTCACAAGGATCTTGGCGGATTCCTTCGCCGGGAGCTGGATTTCTATATCAAGAATGAGGTGATGCACCTTGACGATATCGAGAGCGACACGGCGCCGCGCGTGGAGCAGTACCTATCGAAGATCAAGGTCATCCGTTCCATAGCTCACAAGATCACCGACTTCCTCGCGCAGCTTGAGGATTTCCAAAAGAAGTTGTGGCTTAAGAAGAAGTTCGTAACGGGCACGCATTACTGCATCCCGCTGGCGCTTGTTCCTCACGAGTTGTATTCGGAGGTGGCTGAGAGCGACGCACGGCACCGGGAGTGGGTGCTCCTTTTCGGTATCGACAATTTTGCTGACTACTCGACTCCACTCACGCCTGAGTTCCTTCGAAAACACGAATCACTGCCGGTCGATACCATCAATTTTAGTGATGATTTCTGTGCCGCATTACTTGAGTCGGTTGAAGGCGTAGACGACCTGGTGCAAGGGAAGCTTTTCCTCGGTGAAAACTCAGACGCCGCGCGACTTGCCTCTAAGAGCTTTGCCAATAAGATCACCTGTTTCTACTCCGATCCCCCATTCAATTTAGGCGCGAATGCAGACTTCCTTTACAGAACCGATTACATGGACAGCACCTGGTTGTGCATGCTCGAAGGCCGTATCACCGCAGCCCAGTCAGCGATGGCGACAGACGGGCTCGTTTTCGTCCGTTGCGATTATCACGGTAGTCATCTTGTAAGGGACATGCTGGAGGCGTTGGGCTATGTGTTCAAG
>JAFAOW010000200.1 GCA_019247455.1 Acidobacteriota bacterium
CGGCAGCCTCATCGCCAAGGTCAACGTCGCGAATGAGCATCTCGCCCAGTCCCTCCTCCGCACTCCGGAAGCCGATCGCGACCTTGTGAGGAAGCGATTCATTTACGGTTTGGTCCTTTCAGGCGTTTCTTTCTGGAAGGAATTCGAGGACCAGGAAGAAAGGGACGAGCTAGTCCGAAAGGCGAGTTCGGCGATCGCCCGGATCCTTCTTCCGGTGGTAGAGGTTCTTGGGAAACTCGGCCTTGGCCTGTAACCCTTTTGTCGCCCGCCGGCAGCGGCGCCGGCGGGCGTTTCGGGCTTCGTGAGCGTGAAGTTTTGTTTAGGTAAGGCCGTGCCCAGCTGGAGAGGCAAGTTCCAAGCAATGCAAGAAGCGTTTCCTTAAGGTCATATGGTAACATGCATTGCAAGATTCGTGTGATCGCTTTCTCGTTGGGAGTTTATCCGGTAGTGAGTGGCAACGTCACGCGAGCACTATGATAGTGTAAATCTGTTACGTTCCCATGGACGGGCTTGCAAACGGGTGGAGGTTATTGGGGCCTTCACCAACCCGGCGGAAGGCAAGGCTCGGAAGGCTCAAAATGGTATTCACAGACTCACAAGTTGACGTCTTCGTCTCGAAAGTCCTTCACCTGGGTCGGGACAAGCGGCAAGAGTACATCAATCAGGTAGACTTCCTTATCGAGCGCCTCAAGAAGAAGATCCACGAGGACTCCTCCTTCAAGGTGAAGAGTTTCAAGAAAACTGGCTCCCTGATGAAGGGCACTGTCCTTAAGCCGCGAGGAGAAAACGGTGTCGATGCCGACATCGCCGTTTTTCTCGACATTTCCGAGGCAGAGAAAACTGACGTCGATGGGATGCATGAACTCATTCGCAAACTTCTCCGCGCCGTTTATCCGACCAAGGTGGATGAGGATTTCCAGGTGCAACCGCGAACCCTCGGGATCCATTTCCGCGACTCCGGGCTCGACGTGGATCTCGTCCCTGTTGTCCCTATCGCCGCTGAACCCGGGTACGGCTGGCAACCCTCGTCCCAGGGTGGCGACCCGGTAAAGACAAACATTCAAGGCCAACTCGACTTTATCAAGAAACGGCGTGACGGCGATTCTCGATATCGCACCCTTGTTCGTTTGCTCAAGAAATGGCGGAACGAACATGAACTCGACCACTTGCGATCATTTACCATCGAGCTCGTCGCCGCTTACCTTTTTGATCAGCAGGGCGCGGCTACGTCGCTCGAAGCAGGACTACAGCGGTTCTTCCTTTACGTCGCCCAATCTGGCTTGAAAGAAGCTATCTCCTTCCCCGAAGCAGGTGACGTTGCTTCTTTTCCTTCGGATCCAGTCGTCATTTTGGACCCTGTGAACAAGGAGAACAACGTCACGGCGCGGCTTACCGAAAGCGAGCGAGCGGAAATCTGCTCGGCTGCAGAAACAGCCTGGAACACGCTTGTCACGGCAAGCTTCACAGTCGGCAAAGGGGACACGCTGGACTTGTGGATAGAAGTAATGGGCCGATCCTTCACGGTTGACGAGGATTGATGATGAGCCTTACCGGTACAGAAACCAGGACCTTTACGGTCGCCGACATCAGGAAAGTTGTCGCGAACTTTGGAGCCGACCTCGCCATGAAGGCCCAGGCGACGGGCTTGCGTACCCATGACCAGGTTATGGAAACCGTCTACGATCTCCGCATTTTTGCCGAGCTCGGTTACCTTGAAGGCATCACGCTCATTCTTAAGGATGCCGCCGGTAACCAGATCCGCGGCACGAAGTATTTCGTGTCGACAAATGCCGTGGGCTGGGAATCCGACAGGCCAGGAAACAACCTCTGGCCACGAACCCCCGGTGGCTCGTTGAAGGTGATTGCAACCCTCAGCTCGGATTGGTGGGCCAAGACGGACACGCAAAAGCAGAGCGTCATCGACAAATACGGCCTGCATGGCAGCTGGGGTGTGACTTCCGAAGACACTACGCTCTCGGGCTTGGTGGCAAGTCAAGGCCAGCGTTACGCGAGTAACGGCTGGGGAATGAATCGGATGAATTACGGCTAGGAGACGCAGCG
>JAFAOW010000054.1 GCA_019247455.1 Acidobacteriota bacterium
GCGGCTCATACGGCTGTTTCCGCACCGCACGGAGGGTGAGTCGCATTTTACGCTTTACGAAGACGACGGCGCGACATTCGAGTACCGCGACGGTAATAGTGCCGAGTTGAAATTCACGATGCGATCGGATCGGACCACGATCCGTCTCTCGACCGCAAAGTCCGGGAGCTATGTACTGCCTTACGCGTCAATGAGTGTCAGCCTTCCCCCCGCAGAAACGCGCAAACTGATCTTCGAACAGCCGAACAACGCACCGGGGCCCTGCTTAGGAGCCTGGCAGCTCCATCGTTGATCTAATCAATCATCACCAAGCCGTTGGGTGTGATGAATAAACACCGACCAATCTCGACGCAGAGCCAGGGGTAACCGAAAGACCTCCGTCCTCGGTGACATGGGTGTCCCAGCTTCTGCGCGTTAAAGGCTCTCTCTCGGCCTTAGATCGGCTGAGAGCTGATCTGGTGGACCTTCGGCCCGCGCGGTGACTAAACGACGCGCTTTGCAGGGCGGCCGCAATTACCGCCGTCCGCAGCTCAAATTATTTGTGTTTCGGGCAATCCGCGTGATGCGACCCCCGCCCTGACCCCCGAAAACTATTCGTGAGTTAGCAAGAACAGTTGCGGCAATGGCTTCGTGCGGTAGCCTACCAAAGTGCCCCACACTCGAAGTAGCCGCACCGTCGAAAACGAGGAACGCCAGAAACGGGCGGAAGCCGACGCGCAACGCATCGAGAAAAGGCAGCGCGCGAAGCTCTATGCGGAGCGTGTGCTGCGGGCGTTCAATGCCACCTGTGAACGCGGCAAAGTACCGGCGTTTTTTCCAACGGCCAGATGCTGCTTAGCGGCCGCTATGACTCGGCTAGAAACCGTGTGTCCTGGTTGCGGGATGATTACTCACAGCTTCATCGACAAGATGTGCGAGAACCTTCATCCGCTCGCTACCGTTGCGATGTTACTTTTCAAAGTCGGCTGTCCGCGATGCGGCGAGAACGCGCCCATTGCAAGAATTGTGAAGATCGATACTTGGTCGATCAATGCGGCCTCGCCCGAAACTTGGGGTACGGGCCACGCTCATTATAAGCGGTGAGAAACAAGATATGGATCGGAACATCGCCAAGGTCCTCTACGTCCTGACGATGGTCGCCGTTATCGTCGGATTGGATTTGACGTTCTTTAAAAATCGACTTTGGGAACGGCTAATACTGAACATCGGAATTGTTTGCGTTTTTGCAGCTTTCTATTTGCGATTCTTCGTGCGTTCATAGTGACAGTGTGGCCCTGCCTTCTTAGGTCGGGGAGCAAGGAGAGTAGGATGCGCATTTTCCGTGGCGTGCTTGGCAAGAATCCGAGTCGCCCTAAGGGACGCGTTCGCAATTTCATCGCCAACAAGGAGTTGGGTACGCTGTCGGACATCCACGAAAACGTCATCAGTCCAGGTGTGACGGTCCCCTGGCATTTCCACGAAACCGAGGAGGTGATTGTCGTTCTTGAGGGCAACGGCGAGTGCCGAACCGATCACGGCACCGAGTTCTATTCGGGAGGTGATGTTGTCATCTTGCCAGCCCGCATGAAACACTCACTTCGCAACCCTGGTGATATGCCGATCAGGCAAATTTGCTTCTTCCCAGGAGACCCTGCGACCACGTTCC
Source organism: Acidobacteriota bacterium (assembly GCA_019247455.1). Lineage (GTDB taxonomy): Bacteria > Acidobacteriota > Blastocatellia > Pyrinomonadales > Pyrinomonadaceae > OLB17. Next base: position 1,646 of record JAFAOW010000054.1, read on the forward strand.
TTGAAGGAGAGTATCGGGGCCAAACGGTCGACGTATTCAATCCGAGCGAATGGGCAAAATCGAAATCGTCGGGGTCGGCCTAGAGTCATAATCAGTCCTATCCACCGGCGCTCTTTGGTGAAAGTTGCGGAATTCAAGGCGTTGTTACGAAGGCACGGTCATGCGCATCCACAATCTCTATGTTGACGAAAATGGAGAGTCCCACTTCCGCGACATCGACATCGAGATGACTGAGCATGGGCCCGATGGCTCAACTTCCGGACGACTACCGGCGACCGGAATCTATTTCCGTACAACCCCGTCTGATTGGTTCTTTGATTGGCACCCTGCTACCCGACGGCAATATGTCATCAACCTTGATGCGCCCAACAAGATAACAGCGAGCGACGGCGAAACCCGTATTATTGGCGTCGGCGAAATTATCCTGATTGAGGATGTGCACGGAAAGGGACATCTTTCTCAAGCGGTAGGAAAGATGAGGCGATCCGTGATGGCCCCAT
>JAFAOW010000196.1 GCA_019247455.1 Acidobacteriota bacterium
GGTTCGCGACACAGGCCGTTCTGGCCTGGAATTTCTGATAGTCCTCTTTTGTCCACCAGTTGTTCAAACGCCCTTGCGCATCGAACTGGGCTCCCTGATCATCAAATCCGTGGCTGATCTCGTGGCCGATGACGACTCCGATGGCCCCGTAGTTGATCGGATCGGATGCGTCGAGGAAAAAGGCGGGCGACTGAAGGATCCCCGCCGGGAACGTAATGTCATTAAGGAGCGGATTGTATTGCGCGTCGGATGTCGCCGGCGTCATCTGCCAGCGCTCGCGATCGACGGGCTTGCCGATCGTTGAATAATTGTCCGCGACGAGGAATTCCGTTGCGGCTTGGACGTTCGCGGCATGCGACGACTTAGCAATGACCAGCTTGCTGTAATCACGCCATTTGTCTGGATAGCCGATCTTGGGCTTTAACGTCGCGAGCTTTTCAAAGGCGTGTTTTTTCGTCTCGGGGCTCATCCAGTCAAGGTTCTCGATGATCTCGTGCATCGCAGCGATCTCGTTATGAACAAGCTCGGTCATGCGAGCCTTTGCCTCAGGCGGGAAGTATTTCTCGACGTACTTTTTGCCAACGGCCTCGCCGAGTAGATTATCGGCGGATTCGGCACACCGGGTCGCACGGGGCTTCATTTCCTTCGCACCGAAGAGGAACGCGTTGTAAAATGCGTAATTTTGCTCAACAAACGGCGTTGACAGGCTGCCGGCAGAGCTGTTGATGACATTCCACTTGAAATAGGTCTTCCAGTCGCTGATGTCGCGGGTCTTTAATTGGTTATCGAACTCTCGCAGGAACGCTGGTTCGGCTACATTCACGTCTCCTTCCGGCACTCCCAGACGCTTGAAATACGCGGTCCAGTCAAAATTCGGCGTGAGCTTTTGCAGCTCGACGAATTTCATCTTGTGATCGGTCGCCGCGGGATCGCGAAGTGCGACATTATCCAGCGAGGCTTTGGCGAGAGTCGTCTCTATAGTAGTGATCGAGGCCGCGTCCGCCGCTGCATCGGCCTCAGAAAAGCCCGCAAGTGCGAACATCTTGTCGAGGTGTTTTTTGTATTCATCGCGCGCCTTTACAAATCGGTCGTCAGTTTTTAGGTAGTAGTCACGGTCGGGCATTCCGAGGCCCCCGGCAAAAACTTGGGCGATCACGTTCGCGGGATCGTGGCTGTCCTGGCCGCCGCCGAAGTTGAACGGGGCACCGATGCCTATCTTTGCCAATTCTGCGATCATTCGCTCGACGTCCGCCCGGGTCTTAATTCGGTCGATCTGGGCAAGCAGCGGTTTAATGGGTCCGATGCCGTTCTTGTCCGCTAACGCCTGGTCTTTACATGTCGTATAAAAATCGCTGACAAGCTGATCGACCGTGCCCTTTTCATACGGTCCCTTTGACGAGACATCCTCAAGGATCTCCCGAAGGCGGTCCTTAGCCTTTTCACCGGCCTCCCAACGGCGGCTCCAGCGAGGCATTGACGCCGGAATGGGATTATTCTTTCGCCAGGTGCCGTTGGCGTACTCATAAAAGTCGTTGCAGGCCTGCACGCTCGTATCCATGTCGGAAAGCTGGACGCCTCGGGTCTGCATAAACACGGTCGAATACAAAAGAAGAAAAACTGTGAGTGCTCTAATAATGGGCATTGGTCCTCCGCGGATCTTGATTTTGTTAGAGTTTACGATGGTTTTAGTGGAAAAGTTTAGGGCTGGCGGGGAAGCCGTCTCCAAGCGGTCAGTTCCGCCTATAAAGACGAGGAGGGCCGCCCACCGAGCCACGCACATGGTTCCTTCTTTTGTCGTTTTGAAGTTAGGATAGGCTGTTGTATCATCCTTTTTTAATTTTCCGCTATGCGTTGTCTAACCCTAATTCAACCATTCGAGAAACCTTAACTCAGGAGAACAAATGAACGCCAAGAATGTATTGACTTTCGCTGCCGACCAGGAAGCGAGATTCGTCTCTGTGCGCTTTACCGACCTGCCCGGTTCCTGGCATCACCTTACCTTTCCGATCGCCCAATTAAGCGAAGACAGTTTTGAGGACGGCTTCGGATTTGACGCGTCGTCCCTGCGTGGATGGGCCGCGATCCACGAGTCGGACATGCTTCTCGTGCCGGATCCTTCGCGGTTCTGGATCGATCCTTTCACGGAAGAGACGACGCTTTGCCTCATCGCGAATGCCGTCGATCCCATCACAAAAGAGGGTTACTGGCTCGACCCTCGCTCGGTCGCCCAGCGTGCCGAAAGCTACCTGAATTTTACGGGTATAGCTGACACCGCGTATTTTGGGCCCGAGGCGGAATTTTTTGTATTCGACGAAGCGCGGTTTCACAACGAGCAGTCGTCTGCCGGGTATTTCGTAAATTCTGAGGAGGGCCACTGGAATTCGGGACGCGAAGGCGGTGACAATCCGAACAACGGACTCCATATCCGCGCGAAGGAAGGGTACGTCCCCGTTTCGCCGCTCGACACGCTCGTGGATCTTAGAAACTCGATCTCCGCGATCCTCGGCGAGGTCGGTATCGACGTCGAATGCCATCACCACGAGGTTGCGACAGCGGGGCAGTGCGAGATCGATTTCCGATTCTCGAACCTTCTGCACACAGCCGACAACCTCATGCTCTTCAAGTATGTCGTCAAAAACACGGCGTACGCCGCTGGCAAGACGGCGACCTTCATGCCGAAACCGCTGTTCGGCGACAACGGGTCGGGAATGCACGTCCATCAGTCGCTGTGGAATGGCGGCGAGCCGCTGTTCGGAGGCGATCAATATGCCGGGCTGTCTGAAATGGCGAAGTTCTACATAGGCGGCCTTCTCAAGCATGCTCCCGCAATTGTCGGCTTCGCGGCACCGACGACGAATTCCTACAAACGTCTCGTCCCGGGTTTTGAGGCCCCTGTGAATTTAGCCTACTCGGCACGAAATCGGTCTGCGGCGGTGAGAATACCTATGTTCTCAGCGTCGCCGAAGGCGAAGCGGCTTGAGTTCAGGCCGCCAGATCCAAGCTGTAACCCGTACCTGACCTTTGCTGCCTTGCTGATGGCAGGCCTTGACGGCATTCAGAACCGGATCGATCCAGGTGAGCCGCTCGACAAGGATATTTACGACCTTCCGCCCGAGGAACTCGCGAATGTTCCAAGTCTCCCCGGCAGTCTCGATGAGTCTCTCAAGGCTCTTGAAAACGACCATGACTTTCTGCTCAAGGGCGATGTGTTCACGACGAGCCTTATCGATCGCTGGATCACTTACAAGCGCGAGCACGAGATCACGCCGCTGAGGCTGCGACCGCATCCGTTGGAATTCTCGATGTACTACGACATCTAGAAGGGCGAAGTACAATGTGGAGAGGCGGCCGGTGGCGACGCCGGCCTTTCTTTTTTGCTATGCTCAATGCTCTAGTGAAGGTTGAACCGGTCACATTGGAAGGGAAATTCGTCAAGCTCGAGCCGATGCGGTTTGATCATTTTCCCGCTCTGTGTGATGTTGGGCTCGAACCTTCGTTATGGAAATGGACCGCGAACATCGTCGAGAAAGAAACCGATCTCGAGAAGTATGTCCGCAGCGCCCTGGCGGACCGTGACCAGGGCATTGCTCTTCCGTTCGTGACCATCGACAAGACCAGCGGCGCCATAGTCGGCTCAACGCGATTTGGAAATATTGACCCCAATCACAGAAAGGTAGAGATAGGGTGGACATGGATCAACCCAAAATGGCAGCGGACCCGGATCAACACGGAGGCCAAGCTTCTTATGCTCACGCATGCATTCGAAGTGTGGGCCTGTGTTCGCGTTGAGTTGAAGACAGATTCGAATAACAAGAGGTCCAGGGCCGCGATGATCCGGATCGGGGCTACGGAAGAGGGCACCCTGCGCAATCACATGATCACGGAGTCAGGCCGAAATCGGCACTCCGTTTATTTCAGCATAATCGACTCCGAATGGCCGTCGATCAAGGAAGACCTGAACGCAAAGCTCGCCGACCGCGACTGACGCGAGACTGATGCGATCTGTTGTATAATTTAGCGGTTTTATGGAAAAGTTCACGGTTATCTGTCCCTGTTGTGAGGCTTCTCTGACCATCGATTCAGCGACTGGTGCCATTCTCGGACACGAAGAAAAAAAGAAGGTTCTCGGCTCGTTCGAAGACCTTAAAGGCGAGCTGAGTAAGCAAAAAGAGACGCGTGACCAGATCTTCGCTCAGGAGATGTCGTCGATGAAGGACCGTGAGAGGCTTCTCGAGGAGAAATTTAAGGAAGCGATGAAGCGAGCGGACATCGATGCCGACAAGCCGTTCAAGAATCCCCTCGACCTCGACTGAAAATGAGCAAACCCTGCGAAGCTCCCATAGGATCGGCGCCGGCGAGCGACCAGATCATCCTAGCGCTCGATGTCAATGGCGCAAATGAAGCACGCTCGATCGTAAAGGAGATCGCTGGTCGCATCGGCGCGTTCAAGATCGGACTACAGTTGTTTACAGCCGCCGGGCCGTCCTTCGTCAGGGAAATGACGTCGGCCGGACATAAGGTATTTCTCGATCTGAAGTTTCACGATATTCCTAATACCGTGGCTAGTGCGGCTGTTGAGGCTGCCAGGATGGGTGTATGGATGTTCAACGTACATGCGATGGGCGGGAGCAACATGATGCGGAGAACGGTTGAAGAAGTTAATGAGGCTTGTGCACGCGAAAAGCTCGCGCGGCCCCTGATCATTGCTGTCACAGTACTAACGAGCGTGGGCGATGACGATCTCGCTGAGGTAGGCTTCGAGACTACTGCGGGGGATTCCGCCGTCCGGCTTGCTACGATCGCTGCGGCGAGCGGGCTCGACGGTGTCGTAGCATCGCCGCTCGAGGCAGCCGCGATACGCTCAACCGTTGCAAATAAAGACTTTGTCATTGTAACGCCTGGGATTCGCCGGGCGTCTGCAACTAAGGACGACCAGCGGCGTGTAAACACCTTTCGCCAGGCATTGGCGAACGGTTCGACCTATACCGTCATCGGAAGACCCATATTGTCCGCGGCGGACAGGATCGCGGCTATCAACGACATCTGCTCCGAATAGGCGAGTTAAATGAAGCTCACAATATCCTCTCGTAAGTTTATTCTTCCATTGCTTTTCGCATTCTTGGCTTTGACGTCTGGTATCGCCGCTCAGACTGGGCCGCGAGTAGGGGAGAAACTGACCTACAGCATACAAGTTGGGCCGTTCATCGGCGCAGGTTATGCAGAAACTCAGGTGATGTCGCAAGGGCGTCTGAGCGGAAAGGATGCGATCGAGATCCACGCGAAGGTGAAGACGCTCGAATTCGTGAGCGCGGCCTATTTCATGATCGACCAGACCCGTACCATCTATGTTGCGCCGGACACCGGTTTGCCACTGTACGTCTCAAAGGTATCAAGTGCCGGGGCTACACCGACTGAGACTATCGTCAATAACCTTAGTACTCCGACGGAAAGCTTTGATATTTTTAGTCTGCTTTATGCGGCCCGGGGCGGTGACGGGAATGGGACCTATTCACTATTTGAAAATGGCAAGACGTTCGAGGTAAGGCTTCGACAGGCGGGCGGCGAGCACCTGCACACCGACGCCGGCGAGTTCGATACGAAAATATCCGTTGTCGAAAGCGATTATCTCGCGTCGATCGGATGTAAAGATCTCCGCATCCATTTCTCGAATGACGCCGCGAGGATCCCTGTCGCAATAGTCTTTCAGTCCTCGAAGGGCGTAGTGAGGGTCTTATTGAACGGAGTTGTGTCCCCAGCCGCGGACGTAGTGCCGTCCTTTGCCACGCCCACGCCAACACCTACTCCCAAACCGACTCCGAGGCCCGCGTCGGCTCCCTATGTCGAGAACCAGCCGCTCTCGTCAGAGCTTGGTTTCAAGTTGGGAGAGTCTCTTGACTACCGAATTTCCGCAGGTGGAAAGCCCCTGGCTGTTCTGAATTTCCAGGCGGTCGCGAGAAAGCTGTACAACCGCGAAGACAGCCTCCAGCTCGTCGCAAAGATAGCGAGTGCCGAACCAAACAACGGGCTTTTCAGGGCCGGCGATTATGCCAGCGTACAGGTTGACCCTGACACGCTGGCCCCTACATGGTCGGAAACGAAATTTGACTCTACATTGGCGGGACTTCATCAAGCCCTGACATTCGACAAGGTCACCGGCAATGTGAAGGTAGGCAATAGCGCTGCCATCGAGGCGCCGGTGGGTACCCACAGTATTCTGTCGCTCATCTACGCGATGCGCTCATTCAACCTCCAGCCGAGTAAGACACCGGGGAACCCTGTAAATGACACTCGGGTCGCGGTATTTTGGGACGCCAAGCCCTATATCTTCATTCTTCGGCCCAGCAATCCCGAGACGATCCTGATGAACGGGGTAAAGGTGCAGGCGCAGCTCGTCTCTGTCACCACAGGAAATCCGCAGCTTGACGCCCTATCTCCGAAAGTCTGGCTGGGGCTTGATGAGGCGCGGACGCCTCTTCGTTTCTCTTTGGGCACGCTCCAGGCCGACCTGATCACCCGATCCAGTTAAGTTATTAATGCCGCTTATCCGGAAAAGTGGCATTTTTCTCTAATTGAAATTGAAAACTATTTTCAATTAGGATAGAATTCGCTTGTATGGAAACGTCCACGAGGGCAGTCGGATCCAGCGGAACGATGACTTTGACCCATTTACCTATCGGGAAGGTGGGCAGGGTCACCTCTGTACGTGGCTCAGGGCGTGTTACACGGCGCCTGCTTGAAATGGGCGTAATACCGGGGGTGACAGTACAAGTAGTGAAGATGGCACCATTTGGTGACCCCATTGAGGTGAGGGTTCGAGGCTACAACCTTGCAATGCGGCGCAGCGAGGCTGACGCGATCGAGGTTGTCATCTAACACGTCTCGAAATGGCGAGCTCCGCCCGAAAAAAACAGATCACCATCGCTCTCGCCGGTAATCCAAATGCCGGTAAGACTACTCTTTTTAATTCATTAACAGGACTTAGGCAAAAGGTCGCGAATTACCCGGGTGTTACGGTAGAGCGTAAAGAAGGTCCGTGGCAGCTGAACGGATCAAGTGCGGACCTCATAGATCTGCCGGGCCTCTACAGTCTCGAGGCAACATCGCTGGACGAGCAGATCGCGAGCCAGGTCATTACCGGCGAGCAGGCGGGAATTCCCAAGCCGGATGTCGTCGTTGCGGTCGTTGACGCTACGAACCTCGAACGAAACCTTTATCTTGTTACTCAGCTTTTTGAATTCGGCATCCCGGTGGTCGTTGCGTTGACCATGATCAACATATTCGAGAAGCAGGGGCATACGATCGATGTCGAGATGCTGTCAGCTATGCTCAAGACACCCGTCGTTCGCGTTAACGCGAGATCCGGCCGAGGCCGAAAGGAGCTTGCCGAAAAGGTGCACGATCTGATCGGGACGACTCCCGAGACGCCCTATCTCGAAGAGCTGCCGGCCGACGTCGAGGACCCGCGCCACGCGAAGATCTTTGCCCGATACCAATTCATCTCGAATGCGGTCCAGGAATCCGTCTGGCATAACGATGCGAAAAGTCACCGCCTTTCTGACAAGATCGATAAGGTGCTGACGCACAAGGTCTTTGGCTTGGCGATCCTCGTCCTGATCCTTCTGCTTGTTTTTCAGACCATCTTTTCGTGGGCGAGTTTGCCGATGGACCTCCTTGAGAAGGGATTCGGTGCGATCGGCGACGCGGTGAAGGCGAGCATGCCGCCGGGGATATTGGCAGACCTGCTCTCGGATGGAATTATTGCGGGCGTGGGCGGCGTTGTGGTGTTTCTGCCTCAGATCCTGCTGCTTTTCCTCTTTATCTCGCTGCTTGAGGATTCGGGTTATATGGCACGCGCGGCATTCCTCATGGACAAACTGATGTCACGCGTCGGCCTGCACGGGAAGGCATTCTTACCGCTGATCTCCAGCTTTGCATGCGCGATCCCCGGGATCATGGCGACTCGGACGATCGAATCTCGACGGGACAGGTTTGCGACGATCCTCATCGCACCTTTCATGAGCTGCTCGGCTCGGCTGCCGGTGTACACACTGATGATCGCGACATTCTTCGCGGGCAGAACGGTTTTCGGATTTCTGTCAATGGGAGCGGTCCTGATGCTCGCGATGTACGCGCTCGGAATCCTGGTAGCGGTAGCGGTCGCAGCCATCCTCAAACGAACGCTTCTCAAGGCGCCGCCACCGCCTTTCTTGATGGAACTGCCGCCATATCGGCTCCCGAACTTACGGACCGTTCTGCAGAATATGCTCACGCGGGCGTGGCTGTTCCTTAAGCGTGCGGGGACTGTAATTCTCGCGATCTCGATCATTCTTTGGGCGTTGATGTATTTCCCGCGAGGCAGTCAGCAGACAGCAGTCAGCGATCAGCAAGCCGCCGCGGAGCAGCCGACGAATGACAACCAGGCCGCCAGTGAACAGCTGAAGAACAGTTTCGCGGGCAAGCTTGGGCATCTGATTGAACCGGCGATCCGCCCTTTGGGATTTGATTGGAAGATCGGTATCGCGCTGATCTCGAGCTTTGCGGCAAGAGAAGTCCTTGTATCAACGCTGAGCATTATCTATAACGTAGGCAAGGACGAAGACGCCCAGAGCCAGACACTCGTACAGGCTGTAAAGGATGCGAAGACGGACGATGGCCGGCCCGCATGGACGCCGCTCACCGCCTTGACGCTGATGGTATTCTTCGTATTGGCCATGCAATGCATGTCGACGATAGCGGTCGTTCGCCGCGAGACTAACTCGTGGAGATGGCCGATATTCATGCTCAGTTATATGACGGCTATCGCCTATATCGGCGCCTTTATCACCTATCAGGGGGGAAAGGCGCTAGGATTTGGATAGTTATGAGCTTTCAACTTATCGTTGTTCTTGCCATCATTCTGGTCGCTGTATTTTTCGCGGGCAGCAAGCTCCTATCGAAGCGAAGGTCCTTCTCAACAAAGGGAGACTGCGGCGAAGACTGCGGTTGCAGTTCGGGCGGCAAGAAATTACGCTCATAGTTTGAGCGATTCCCTCGACACCAATTGGCTCACGCCCGGCGTGCGTTCGATGCTGTTATCGACGTTCGCCTTTTTCTTGGCCAATGCATTTGTAAAGCAGGTCGGGCACATTCCGGCGATGGAGATAGTCTTCTTTCGCTGCGTCACAGCGACGGCAATGTGCCTTGCGGGGCTCTACCGCGCGAAGGCGGATCCCATTGGGTCAAACCATCTGATGCTCCTTCTCCGGGGGCTGTTTGGGACAACCGCTCTCTTTTGCTTTTTTATAACGCTGCAGCAAATGCCGCTCGCGTCAGCGCAGACCGTTCAGTATCTCTCGCCGATCTTTACCGCCACGATCGCGATCTTCATTCTTAAGGAAAGCGTTCGGCCGCTGCAATGGATATTCTATGCGGTCGCGTTCAGCGGAGTCCTGGTGATCGATCAGGTGGACACGCGTATCTCACCGTTCTATTTGGCGGTCGGGATAGTGTCGGCCTTCTGCTCGGGCATGGCGTACAATCTCGTTCGCAGCATGAGAGGGAAGGAGCATCCGCTGACCATCGTGCTGCACTTCCAACTCGTTGGAATGGTGGTGGGATTTATTAGCCTCTTTTTCCAGTGGGAGTGGCCGCAAGGATGGGACTGGCTGTTTCTTTTGTTCGTTGGCGTCTTTTCGCAGCTTGGACAGATATTTTTGACGAACGCATTGCAGCGGGAGGCGATCGCGGGCGTGGCGATCGTCAACTACACCGGCCTTGTTTACGCGATCACCGTCGGCTGGATCATTTTTGGCGAAGAGCAGTCGTTATATTCTCTACTGGGAATGGCCCTCGTCGTGGCCGGGGTGCTAATGAGCGTGATGTACGGCCGCCGTCAGCAGCGACTCGCTGCAATGGCCGAGATGGACGTGACACAGGCGTAACAGAAATGGCCACAAAAGGCAAAAGGCTAAAGCATAAGTTGCCACTAGCTTTAGCTAGTGGAAAAGGTTGAAAGAATAGATAGGGCTTTAGCCCAAATGACTCCCATGCCATGGATAAAGATCTGGGTACACTTAGTCTGGTCGACCCACACTCATATACCTTTTCTAACTGACGACATCCGAAAAAAGGTCTTTCAGCATATTCTTGAGAACGCCCGTGAAAAGGGTATTTTTATTGATATGATCAACGGATACGTCGATCATGTGCATTGCCTCATTTCCTTGGGGTCAGATCAGAATATTGAGAAAGTTCTACAACTTATTAAAGGCGAGTCGTCGTTCTGGATTAATCAGAACAAGCTTACTAGGACTAAGTTCGCTTGGCAGGATGAGTATTTTGTAGTGTCCGTAAATCCGGCAGGGCTTGATGCGGTTCGGAGATATATTGCAAACCAGGAAAAGCACCATGCTAAAGTCAGTTTTCGCGATGAATTCCATGATTTTCTTTCTCGCGCTGGACTTGACGGTCGTTAGGATTTGGGCTAAAGCCCGAGCTTTCTGCTCCCTGTTACCCACTAGCTAAAGCTAGTGGCAACTTATGCCAGATAGGAATGGGATTTCAGTGGCTGTCGTAACAATAAGTGATACTCGATCCTTGCAAGCCGACGGATCCGGAGACCGTCTTGTTCAGTTGGTCAATTCGATCGGTGGTGAGGTTCTAGAAAGAATGATCGTTACTGATGATCTGCTCCCATTGCGTGAGCTTCTTTACGCCCTTACGGAACGTGAAGACATTAACCTTATTCTGACGACCGGCGGCACCGGGCTCGGGCCTCGTGACAACACGCCTGAAGCCACCCGAGCGGTGATCGACCGCGAGGCTCCCGGCATCGCCGAGGCGATGCGGCGGGAGACGGCTTCAAAGACATGGATGTCGATGCTCTCGCGCGGCATCGTGGGTACGCGAAACTCGACGCTGATAATTAACCTTCCCGGTTCACCGAAAGGAGTAGAAGAATGCTTCGAAGTGATAAGGCCGGTCCTGCAGCACGCTATCGATCAGATCACGGGCAAGACCGGCCACGGACTCATTCCCCGCAGTACGCGCTGAACGACCGCGAAAGCGTCGAGACCTTGGTTTGCCCGGTCACGCTGGCCGTTATCTTCAGGTTGTCGCATACCGGGCCGTAGATCCAGATCGGGATATAATATTTTCCGTTGTCGTTGAGGATGCCGGGCATAGCCACGCGGCTTAGCTTCTCCTTTTTCCCCTCGGTGACGTTCACGCGCACCATTCGATTCGGGACATACTCGCCTTTCTCACCGCTGATCTCGATCGTCGCAAAAAATGACAAGCTCAGGTCGTTCCCAAAAGACGAATCTTTTGTAACCTCGTCCCCGAATTTTCCGGTTACCTCGTCAAAGGTGACGATCTTGATAGAACTGACTATATAGGGGGCGTTCTTCTGAGCAACGGCGGCCGTGGCGGTCAACAATACCATGCAGAGAAGGATCGTTAGTTTTTTCATATTTGCTCCAAATGTTTAGCTAGCGTCTGACCGCGGCCGAAATGAATGCAGCCTCGTCATCGTGCAGCTTCTTAAGCGAGCGGGTATCGATGTACATCATGTGCCCCGCTTCGTAATAGTTGAAGTTGATATTTCGACGGATAGTAGGGTCGAGGTTCATCGCCGACACCGTGTATTCCGCAGCGGCAAACGGTGTTGCCATATCGTAATAGCCGCAGGCGATCATGACCTTCATGAATGGATTCCTGTTCATTGCGTCCTTGAGTGGGATACTAGTGTCGGCGTAACCATTTGTAACGCCGTAATTCCACGGTGCGGTAATGCCGCCGCCGAGGATGTAATATTCGACATCTGATCGATAGCCGAGCTCGCCGCGAACATAGCTGTTGAAGGCAGCCGTGTATGGCGGTCTAATGGAATCATTTGAGGGGTCGCCTTGGGTGTTTGACCCCAGCGCGTCACGCTCTATGCCCTTGAAGCGGCTGTCCAGCCGCCCCGTCGTGCGCCGCTCCCCTCGTAAAAGTTCTTTGCTGAATTCGCCCAGCTCTATGCGGAAGTTGCCCCTCTCGACAAAGTCGGGTGACATTCCCGTAAATTTGCTGTAATTCTCGGCGAGCGCGTGTTTCTCTTGCGCGCTCAAGCTGTCGATGCGCATCATCGCGGGAGCGTAACTGCCGATCGCCCAGTCGGTCGCTTCCTTGGCGACTTGGGCGACCGGCTTTCTTTGCATCTCTGGAGACAGTTTCTTGTGATACCAAGCTGTCGTCGCGTAGCTCGGGAAGTAAAAGATCAGCGGCAGGTCGTTGTTGTCGGCAAAGCTGATCGTCTCGAAATTCATCACGGTCGAGATGAGCGTGATGCCGTTCAGCGCGATACCGTGATTGAAAAGCCAGTTTGAGAGGCCTGACGCCCGGGTCGTGCCATAGCTTTCGCCTACGAGGAAGAGCGGTGACATCCAGCGATCATTTCGACCCAGGTACATTCTGATGAATTCCCCGACCGAGTCGATATCACCGTTAACTCCAAAGAATTTCGCCGCAAGCTCGGGCCTCGTCGCCCTTGAATACCCCGTGCCGACGGGATCGATGAAAACGAGATCGCTGTCAGCCAGCCACGTCGATTGATTGTCCTCCATTTGGTAGGGCGGCGGAGGCATCATACCGTCGTCCATCATCTTGATACGTCGGGGGCCCAGGGCGCCGAGATGCAGCCACACGCTCGCCGAACCTGGCCCGCCGTTAAATGAGAACATCAACGGCCGCCCGGCGGGAGCATTGTCCATCGTATATGCGATAAAGAACATACGCGCCTCCGTCTCGCCGCTGACCGCGTTCTTGATAGGCATAAAACCGGTGGTCGTCGTGTAGTCGATCTGTTTTCCGCCGACGTTGATCGAGTGTTTTTTGATCGTAGGGGGTTCCTCCCGTTCCGGAGGAGTTATCGGCCTATTCGGTCCTGAACCGTCCGGCGTCGGTGTCGCCTGAGCATTGCCAAACTGCCGTCCGCCGCCATTTCCTCCTCCCGGAGGTTGCGCAGCGAGCGAGAATGAAAGGTAAACAAAACACAACAATAGAAAGGCAAGGCGCATGGCTGGTCCCCTAAAACTAAGCTGGATCCTGGAAAATCTAATTCGGAATGTGCAAAGAGTAGCACAGGTCATTCGTTTTGCGACAGCCTAAGCGCAAAAAAGCACCGACATCATCGGTGCTTTTTTGCACAGTACTAAGCAGCTGCTAGTATTTCTCGGCTACCCCATTGTGCCCGGAACATTGGCCCGAGGCGGTCTTAGAAAAGCTATACGTACCGTCGCCGCACTTCGCCGTCGCTCCTTTCGGGGGCTTCTGGGTAGTCGCTACTTTGTTCGCCGCGGTGTTCGCTGCGGGAGGCGTTGCGGTCTTTGTATTCGCAGCCGTATTTGCCGCAGTGTTTGCCGGTTTGTTCGCGGCAGTGTTGGCTGCGGAGTTTGCCGCGTTAGACGAACTATTCGATACCGTATTTGAATTAGTTGCGGTATTTGCATTCGAATTTGCCTTATTGGCGTTCGTGTTAGCGTTATTCGCCGGACCGCCGCCGCACGCCGCTGCGAAGGAGACAAGCGATAAGACAAGGATCAGATTTTTCATTTATTTAGACTTCCTCTATAGATGAGATCGATAAGGCGTTCAATTGTTTGAACGAAATCGATTAAAGACCGAGTTTGCCCCATTGTCAAAGCCGGGGACCACGATTTGAAGAGCTAACAAATAAGGGCCTCGAATTCCTAGGCTTTTACCGCCTCGACGATACTTATCGGCGAAGGCGTCGGTATGATTTGCGTCATCTTGAAGCCTGAGGCGTCGAGCAAAGATTCAAATTCCGCGGCGGTCCGCTCCATTCCCCCCGGCAGCATCAGCATCTCGAGGTCAAGGAACTTGGAAAAGTGGGGTTCGCCGGGCGGCGGGATGATCGCGTCGATTATGAGCACTTTGGCGCCGCCGGGCATCTCGTTTCGGATATTGGAAAGTATGGTCTGGCACTTGTCGTCGTACCAGTCGTGAATGATGTGCTTGAGCATGTAGATATCGGCTTTGACCGGGATCGCTTCTGTAAAGTCGCCCTCGACAAGTTCGACTCGGTCGCGCACGCCATAAGTATCGAGCATGGCCGGCGCACCTTCAAGGACCGGCGCGACCTCGAATAACACACCTCTTTTATCCGAATATTCCTTGAGCACCGCGCCGAGCAGGTGGCCGTACCCGCCGGCAATATCTGCGATCGTATTGGCCCCCGAGAAATCATATGCCGCGAGGATCGCGGGAATCGTCTGACGGGAGAAGCTCGCCATGGCCTTGTTGAAGACCGTTCCGAGTTCCTTCTGCGAACCGAACAGCGATGCGAAGACGGGTTCGCCGTAGACCTTATCCCATGCAGTCTTCCCGGTCTGAACGCTGTAAAGCAGCTCGCCATAAACGCGCCAATGCGGTTCTTCGAGCATCCACAGGACCATATCCCGCGCGCTGTTTGGGTGATCCGCACACAGCGTTTCGGACACCGGAGTATTAGCAAACGAGCGATCCGGCAGCTCCTCAAATACGCCGATGCTGGCGATCGCGCGAAGAACCCTGTAAAGCGATCTTTCGTCTGTATCTGTCGCGGTCGCGAGGTCCGCGGAGGTTTTTGGCCCGTCGGCTAGGAGCTCGGGGATCCTGAGCTTGGTCACAACAAAGATCGCCTGCGCCGGAAAGAATCCGGTAGCGATCTGGAGCATTTGGGCCTCTGGGGGCAGCGGATGCGGATGAGAAGAGTCGTTCATTAGGTATTCTCCGTGATCTTCGAATCAATTGTGTTGATGTTAACTATATCAGGGCACCAGTGAAAAGGACCTCGGAACGAATTCGAGCGAAACGAGTGGCCCGTTGTTTTCGCCGGTTTTCTTGTAAATGAATATGACCGGGTATTCGATGGCCTTTGTCCTGCAGTTGAGGTTGAGAGCTGCCAGATCGGGTGTGAATATCCTTACCGGGACCGTATCGGAGTCGGCGGGCCGCAACAATAACTCACCGGCAGACGTGGCTATGTGGTAAATAGCCCCTTTGCCAGTACACTCGATGCCTTTTAGGTAACCGCTGTCCCGAACTTCACCGTCGCCAGGCTTTCGAAGCGCGTCCCGGACAGTTCGAAGCGCCTCGTCTCGGGCTGAGTCATCCGGAAGTGCCAGCCCATTTAAGACCGTGATCTTACTTGGAAGTTCTACGTTCGACCTGACAGGCGGCTCCATCGGTACGATCCGCGGAGGCGGTATCTTGCTTTCTTCTTCCGTCATGAAGCGAAAGTCATCGGAGACAAATTCGATCGACACGAGCGTCCCGTGCTGCTGCGGCGTCGCCGGCGGTCGATAAGTCAGTACTGAGTTGTATGCCTCGAGCGATTCTCCGCAGCCCAAACGCGCGCGGGACGCGTTCCTTCGAAAAATGGCGACGTGCACCGACTTGAAATCGGGGCTTGATAACGCTATTTCTCCACTCGCGGATCTGACCGGATATGTTATTTCCGCGCCTTTACAAGCGATTCGCGCGACCCTGCCGATGACGCGCTGCTCCCCCGGGGACGGCGGGCGAAGCGAGATGTTCGTACCCCGCAGTTCGTTCTCGGCGTTCATCTTCTCAAGTTCTGCTTCGGTCGGGGGGCGTTCCTCGACATGAACGTCAAGCTGTTGCGGGCGGATATCCACCGGCATCGGGGTGACCGTTTTGATGACGGCCGATGCCGTTTTTTCAGATGTTCGAATGTCCTCGATACTCTTTTTCAAGGCAGATGCCCGCTGTCGAAGCTCACCATCCTGCGCGGTTGATGAAATTTCCTCGACGATCTTTAGAGCGCCGTCATATCGGTGCTGCTTGAAATAGATATCCGCTATTCTCATCGTTAGCCGCCCATCACGCGGCGCAAGCCTCTGTGCTGTCGCTAAGGCCGAGAGCGCATCATCTAATTCTTCACCGTTCACGAGATCGATGAACGCGAGACGCTCGTAGGCGTCGACGAATCCAGGATCAAGTGCGATCGCCTTACGCAGGGCGGTCCTCATCTTATCGGCGTTTTCTTTGCGAAAGCTGTAAACGTAGCCGAGGTCATCCATATCAGCACGGCCGACAAGGTCCGCGTAGCGATAGCTGACGACCGCGCTCTCGAGGCCCCCGGAAAGGGAGGCCCCAAGATATTTTTTCGCTTCTTCGAATCGGCGCTGCTTGAGACGAAGCAGTCCCAAAGCCTTATTCGCCAAGGCCGAGTGAGGGTCCTCTCTTAGCGCCGCCGCAAGATGGCTCTCGGCCTCGTCGTCCCGCTGCATGTGATAAAGCAGGTCGCCAAGGTATGCCTCGGCTTCGGCTTCGGGGATCGCTTCAGCCACTGTATCGGAAGCTTCGCTGCCGACGCCCGTTAGCACTTGGACCGTCGTTTTGTAGCGGCCATGAGCGACATATTTCTGCAGCTCGCGGTCTGCCTGCTGAAACGGTTCAGCAATGGCCGACGCGAAGGCAGCCCGCGATCGTTCGCCACTCATTAGGGCCCGGATGTATAACGCCATACGGTCGGGCCGACTGCCCTGAAGAATTAGATGAACGAGGGCCCAGGACTCTCCGTAAAAAAGCAGCCGCTCGGCCGGCTCCATGGCGCGAAGCTGGGCGTTCGAGGTACCTACGAGCTGCTCGACCGGCATCAATCTGCCGCCGTTGAGCAGGTCGGCATAAGGCGCACGAGGTGAGCCGACGACCGCACGCCTATCTTTTCCGAAACTGACCGTTTGGTAGTACTCCGCAATGCCTTCATTCAGCCAGGGCGGAACCTCGGTGCGGCCGAAATTATCACTGACGATAAAATGCACGTATTCGTGATAGAACGTCTGAAAAAGCTCGTCGTCCGTATCACTAGCGAGCGTGATATAGTTGGCGTCCTCGCCCGATTGAAAAAAGCCAGCGACGTCCTGGTCGATGCGCCCATCGCTTCGCTTCGGCTTATACGGCCGATATGAGGCTTCGCTGTCAAATACGACAACAGTGATCGGCGTCGTGTTTTTGACGCTCATGGCCGGGGCGAGGCGCCGCAAGGTCTCGCGAAATTCTTCCAAGCGATCAGCGATCCTGCGAAGCTCAGCGGGTGAAGAGCTTCCAACAAGGGTGAAATTGGCCGAACGCAGGCGATTCCAGGACTCTTTTGACAACGCGGGCAGCGTCAATAGAAAGATCAGAAGAAAGGCTAAGGAAATGCCCCGGAGGATCATTACCTGTTTGATGAAAGAACTGATATGAGGGTAGCCGGCCACGCGGGGAAAATCTCAACGGCCCGCGATCAGGGGCCGCCCGCCGCCGAACATCGCCTCAGGCATCGTGGCATCCAGGTTGAGTCGCTCCTTGAGCGTCCCGTCACCCAGTATTTCCGTAAGGATGCGAAGTAGGGCAACGGCCTCGGGGTCCCTGAGCGTATTCGCTTTCGTAATTTCCAGCAGCGCTTCTCTCGAGCGGCCCATACCTGCAGAAAGTGCCGCCCGCGATTTTCGGCGGAGGCACGCCGCCGCCAGCCCTAAGTTAGGATGCCGAGCCACTTGAAGCAATTGAAGAGGTCCAGGCCCGTCATGGGCGGCGTGGAAGGCCACATATTCGTCAAAAGCAGCCCGAAATTGCAAGCGGCGCTCGAGGGTGGTTTGTCCAAAAGCCGCCGATTCGAGAAGCGAACGGATCTCCGGGATGGACGGGCGACGTCGAAACGTTACGCGAGGCAGCTGCCAAAATACGAATCTAAACGCGGAAACAGGCCATAATAGGAGATAAAGTATCGATTTGCCGGCGACCCGCAGCGAAACCGGGTCTGCAACTGCCACGCGATAAACCGCAAACGGTGCTCCGCATGACAGATAAACAACAATTCCGGCAAAAAAGCTCATCCCTGAATAAATTAAGGCAATGTTTACATCCGGTCAACGTTCTATTCATAAGGACGTTGATATCGTGGACGCATCACGGCTTTCAAAACTTGATTTGTGGAACAACTAGATACCGTTTGGCGTAATCTAAATCACCGCAAAGCGATCGGAAGTCCACCTGCGTGCATTTCTTCAAACCGCATCAATACGGCACTAGCGAAATTTCATTATGTCTGAGAAATCCAGGATCAAGGTAATAAAGCGCGGCGAGATCGTGCCGACACCAAAAAAGAAGCGGGGAAAAAAGGCTTCACGGGAGACCCCGGCGAGAGAAATGGTATCGACCGTTACCGGCTGGGTCGCGGACGTCAAAAAGCGGAAAAGCGACGAAGCGAAGGCGGCAGTGGACCTTTTGCTCGGTCGAACGACGCTAAGCAATTGATCTTTCATTACTGCACTGATCCTGACCCACGAGCGGCTTCTTTCGAAGCCGTTTTTTCATTTGCCTCCTGAGAAGTGTTGTTTGCCAGAGTTTCCAATTCGTTGCTATCCTTAACTGCAAAATCACAAGAAAATAGGTATGCAGGGAAAGGTCGTCATAGTAACGGGTGCAAGCAGCGGCATAGGCAACGCAGCGGCCGCGATCTTTGCAAAACATGGGTCGACCGTGGTGGCAGTGGGCCGAAATGAGAGGGAGCTAACGGAACTTAGCAAGAGGCACAGTGGAAAAAAAGGGGTCATAAAGCCGCATCTTGCCGATGTGAGAGAACTCACCCAGCTTGATCGGCTTGTCAGCGAAACTGTCGCAAATCACGGCCGGCTCGATGTGTTAGTGAACTCCGCAGGGATCATCCAGAACGGTACTATCGAGAATACCTCTCTCGAAGACTGGGACAAGATGCTCGACATCAACCTGCGGTCCGTGTTTTCCCTCATTCAGAGATGTGTGCCCCATCTCGAGGAGACAAAAGGCAATATCGTTAACGTTTCGAGTGTTGCCGGGACGCGTGCGTTTCCAAATGTCCTGGCTTATTGCGTGTCGAAAGCGGCGCTCGATCAGTTAACTCGCTGTGCGGCCCTTGAGCTCGCACCCAAGAAGGTTCGCGTAAACGCGGTGAATCCGGGCGTCGTTGTTACGAACCTGCACCGGCGGAGTGGAATGGAAGAAGATGCATATGCGAGCTTCCTCGAACGTTCTAAAGAAACGCACCCGATCGGGCGGGTAGGCAATCCGCAGGAGGTCGGCGAACTGATCTATTATTTGGCTTCGGAAAAGGCCGGCTGGATCACGGGCGCGACATACGCGATAGACGGCGGGCGGGCCGAGACATGCGCGAGATAGCTGATGAAGCTCCAGTTGCTTCCAAGTACGATCGATGAGAACGGACGCGCTTCGGCGCGTCAGCACCTTCTATCGATCGTCATCGATGACAAGGTAGCTATCGACGCGGGTTGTTTGGCATTTTCCTGTTCGAACGAACAGCGTGAGAATGTACGGGACATAATTCTAACCCACACGCACCTCGACCATATCGCATCGCTGCCGATGTTCATCGACGATCTCTTCGCGTCCTTGACCTCTCCGGTTCGGATACACGGAACGCGGCAAATGATCGAGATCCTGGAACGGGACATTTTTAACTGGGCTATTTATCCGCGCTTCTCCGAGCTGACGAACTCGTATGGAAAAGTGGTCGAGTACGTCCCTTTTGAAAGCGGGTCGCGTTTTGAGGTGAAGCATCTTTCGGTTCAGAGCATTCCGGTCAATCACAAGGTGCTTGCGCACGGTTTCATCGTCTCGGACGAAAGGGTCAGCGTTGCAGTTTCGGGCGATACCACGACGACGGAGGGCCTGTGGCGTGAATGTAACTCTAGGGATGATCTTGCCGCGGTGCTGGTCGAATGCGCGTTTCCCAACGAGATGAAAGAGCTCGCTGGTGCATCACAACATCTTGTTCCGGCCTTGCTTTCAGATGAGCTGGCAAAGCTTGAAAGGCCGGCACCAGTCTTTGTGATCAATCTAAAGCCGGCGTATCGCGAGCGGGTCATCAGTGAAGTCCGCGCTCTCGGACTGGGGGATGTTGAGATCCTCGAAGTGGGGCGTATCTACGAATTTTGATTGTTTCGGGCCTTTTCGCGAAGAAAATTAAGGGTCTCGAACGCTGTCTCGCGGTATTCTCCCTTAAATCCGTATAGAGTTACACGCCCATTCGGGAGTACCTTTTCGATGCGAAAGGTCCTTTCCTCCCGCGCGGTTCCGGGCATGATCTCCGCACGAAACGTGACGTTCATCTCGGGCCGTGCCCATACAAATTGAGCTGTCTCAGGCATCAGTCTTCGACCTCGGGCGGGTGTTTGTGTTTCGCTTTGCGCTGCGATGGGCGAAGCTTCTCTTCGGGCCGGTCACTTCCGAACCTATGCGTCGGCGGGGCGGTCGGTTTGCGGATCGAGCTGAATACAGGCATCTCCACCGATCTCTTTTTCTTTCGCTGGCTCACAGAGCGATTGTAACAGAATCCCTCAAGCGGCCGGATAATTGACTTATCAAGGCAAAAAGTAAAGAATCTTTGGTATCGTTTGCTCACACCCTCTACCCCTAAAACATAGGCTGTTTGACGAATTTGGCGGTAGGGCTGTGAGAAGGGTAGATCAGCGAGGGCACGCCAGTCATGAAAGCTAACCGCAGGCCTTTTTGGCTGCCTGCGTCGAACTATTATGTACTCGCGATCGCGATAACGGCCGCGTTCTTCTTTCTCCTCTGGGGGATACTGCACGACGCGGATGTTGAATTGCCCTGGGTTACCGCAGGTATCAGCGCAAGCGTGTTTCTCGCGGGGGCGGTGGTGCTGAGAGTTATTCTCATGCATCGGGCTCGGGTGCTCTCGCAGCAGCCCACGTTGGGAAGTGAGCCTATCGAACGCCGCTCGAGTCGGCGGGAGCGCGTCGCGGATACCGGCAAGCTCACTTTGGAACTTAACGAGGCGATCCTACGCGAGATACGGCAGAAATCAGATGCTGCGAATGTACTTGGGGCATTGGCGGCGGCACATCTCGAGGTCGCAGAGCTTTGCCGGCGTTATATCGCTCGTAACGACAATGAGCTGAAAAGCGTTAAAGCAAGTTCGCCGCGGCTTGCACCGCTTCTAAAGGGACGTTCGGCCGCGGCAAAGCTGCATAAGGCGCATTTGCTTCGGTGGGCTGAGATAGAATCTCAAGCCCTGACCGCCGACGCAAGGTCACGTTCGGCACCCGGCGAGCGCATGAAAGCTGCAGAAGACGCTTTGGGGGTCGTCGAGAGGGCCTTGGAAGCCTACCCCGGTGAGGCGGCACTGTTGGATTCCAGGGAGATCTTGGTTGAACTTGTACTTCAGGTGAAGGTTGCGAATCTAGTTGAGCAGGCCGAAAGAACCCATTTTGAAGGTGATAACGGTCAGGCGATAATACTTTATCGGGAAGCCTTGTTTGAACTGGGCCGGGATAATATTGTAACGGAGACTCGCGGCCGCGCCGCGGAACGGATAACGACAGCGATCGAAAGAATTCGATCGATAAGTAACGAATAAGGACGATCGTCCGTCTGTCTATGTAACAGGCGGGCAATTTTGATCAATGATCTCTCAGAAATGCCCACGGTGTAAGAGCGACCGGATCAGATTGGGATACCGGCATACTTCGATCTTCTCGAAGCTGATCTTCCGGTATTACTTGCTCTGCAACAGGTGTAACTGGGAGTTCACGGGGTTTGCCGTACCTTTTACAGTTGGATCGAGAACGAAACACCGCTCGCGGCCCGTCGCCGATCGGAAGACTGCTGCTGATCAGCGTTGAACGTGAAGTTTTTTGCAGCGTTCACAATTCTCCTGCTCGGTTCCGCCGTTGCCGCGGCGCAGGGCGCTAATATCCAGGAAGACCTCGTTCACTTTGGTGATGTCGTCGACGTTGACGTTGTTGGCGGATATGAGTTCGACTGGCGGGGGAGCTTGAATGCCGACGGATTTCTTGAGGGCTATGACGCTTACGGTGACCCTATCCCGGGGCTCTGCAGGTCGGAAGCTGCCATTGCCGCTGACGTAACAAAGGTTCTCAGCAAGATCCTTCGTGATCCTAAGGTCGTCGTGAAGATCGTTGACCGGTCGAACAGGGCCTTTGCGAGACTTGACGGAGCCGTGAGGACCCCGACACGCTTCAGCCTTAAACGTAATGCAAGTCTTCGCGAACTCATTGTTCTTGCCGGCGGCTTCACGGACGACGCGAGCGGTGAGATCAGTATTTATCGGTCGTCTACTTCTTCGTGCTCATCGAAGTCCCCGGGGGACAACGGGTCTCAAGCGATGGCCATCAAAGTCAGCGACCTACTCAAAGGGGATCTGAACGCAAATCCGCAGATCCTAAGCGGCGACCTGATAACTGTGGAGAAGGCTTTGCCTGTTTACGTTATTGGAGCGGTCAACAATCCGCGGCCGGTATTCACCCGCGAGAAGATGACCGTTTCACGGGCCGTAGAAAGTGCTGGGGGGTTGACAAAAGAGGCCGAAGAAACGCGAGTAACGATTTTTCGCAAGAATGGGACCGAGACGAGTCTGATCGAGATCGATCTGGATAAGGTCAAGAGAGGTGAAACGGACGACGCGGTACTCAAGCCTTTTGATATAATAGACGTCGCGGCTCGGGGCGGCCTAAAGCGCAAGTACCCACCCGTAGCCGCCCTTCAGGAAAACAAGGACCGGTCAAGAGGAGAACTGCCCCTGCGCGTCGTCGATTGACCAGCGGTCCGTAAATGATCATGGCTTCAAAAAGAAAAGGAATCAGCCGCCGGACCGCATCGTTGTTGTGGATGGCGCTCATCGTCGTTGTAATTGGCGTATTGATCTATCTCGAGCAGATATCTGTACTCTATGTCCTCGCGACATTTTCGCTCGTCGTTCTGCTGCTCATTGTCGGTTTTGCCGACCTCGAGGGCGTAAAGCGAAGCGATATCGAAGCAAAAGACTCCTGATCCTCCGCATCGCATGCGTGTGCTCCGTCCGAGCATCAGTTTGTTACTAGCCGCCGTGATGGGCGGCGCGAACGCCGTTGTGTCGGCATTGCCCGGACCTCCTACCCGGCCCGAGCAGGAACATCTGAGATGGAAGGGCCGCTCGATCACTCTCTCAGTTTCGAGTTCGGTCGTTCAACCCAATCCTAATTTCAAACCTGACAGCGATGTTATTGGTGCCATACGGCGTAGCGTGGACGCATGGCAGGCAGCGGCCGGGCTCGATATTCAGATCGAGTTCACCGATAAGCAAAGCGTAAGCCCTTCAGGCGGCGCAGGCGACGGGATAAGTATCCTGACGATCGCCCAGACCCCTGATAACGTACTCTTGTTTTCAAAGGATCCAAAAGGGGGATCTGCCAAGACACGGGTTTTCTACAACAAAAAAGGGAATGTAACCGAGGCGGATATTGTCCTTAATCCTTTTGAGCAGTTTTCAACGGATGGGGCATTCGGCACCTTTGACCTGGAAGCGACGATCAAGCATGAGATCGGCCATCTGCTCGGCCTTCACCACTCCGCCGTTCTGGGATCGGTAATGTCGGACAGCATCCCGCGAAACGACGCTTCCGGCGGAGAGCGAATAAACTCCGATCTGGCGGCGTGCGACGTTGCCGCCATACGTGAGCTGTACGGAGCCCCGGATGATGACGCAGACTGCTGCTCCTCGATCGCCGGAAAGCTCAATATCGACCGCGGAGCTAGAGACTTGCGTGTCTGGGCGGAAGAAACTGATACCGGCCGTGTCGTGGGTCAGGCGAAGGTTGCCGCAGACGGGAGTTTTAGAATTGGCGGCCTGACGGCGGGAAGCTATACCGTGAACTGGCAGCGGACGGACACCGACGGTAAGAGCGTCGGCTTGCTATCAACGGTTAAGATCTCCAAGAATGAGACCAGGACATTAAGCGAAAGGAATCCAGCGACTCGCTCCACGGTCTCGCTCGAGTTGATCGGTTCGTCGGAGCGGCTTGGCGATTCGGCCTATCACGCCCGTGGAGGAAGGGAATACACAATTCTTGTTGGCGGCCGGCAGCTTAATGCAAATTCCTGCAGCATCGAATTTAGTTCTCCGCTGATCATGCTCCGTCCCGGGTCAGTGGTCACGGAGCAGTTCGAAGACGGTATGACGGCCCTTCGCTTCTCGTTATCGACTGATGAAAAACTCCAGCCCGGCGCGTATACGGTCTATGTGACCAGCGGGGCCAGCCGGTCAGCTCTCATCGGTTCCATAAGAGTTAACTGACCTAGTTCCAATAAAATAAACAATCTTCAACGAATCGTTTTTCGCAGGTTGCGTTTGTTTGAGGCCTGTGCATAATAGTTGTGTTCACCTCCCGGTGAACATCTGTCGGGCGTTCGCGCTCGGCGAGAGGGCGACGGTGTGGGAGACGTCGCCCTTTTTCTTTTTCGACGCGGGATCACTGCTTGATTTTGGTCCGCGAAGGGCGTAAGAATTGAATGTGCGACCGAGGTACCGGCTTTTTGCTTGCTCGGTCTTTATATTTTGAGCAGCGAGTGATCCTGTAATCGAGATCGGCCACCGGCAATTTTCGTCGGCGGTCTTTTTGCTGTCTATATGGCAAAACCTGAACCTGGCAGGTTCAAAAAGTGGCTTTACAGCGGTGTGGCAGAGATCGAGGGACCTGCTGCTCCAGAAGGACGGCATCACAGTCACCCTTGGTGGAAGGTGATGTGCCTGACGGGCGTCGATTACTTCTCGACGCTTGGGTATCAGCCCGGGATCGCATTTCTCGCCGCAGGCGTCTTGTCGCCGATCGCGACTCTCATTCTTGTCCTCCTCACGCTTTTTGGGGCCCTGCCGATCTACAGCCGGGTCGCAAAAGAGAGTCCGCACGGTGAAGGCTCTATCGCCATGCTGGAGGCGCTCCTTTCACGGTGGAAAGGGAAGCTATTTGTTCTGGTCCTCCTCGGGTTCGTCGCGACGGATTTCGTTATCACCATCACCTTGTCTGCAGCCGATGCAACGGCTCACATTCTAGAGAACCCGTTTGTAAGAACGTCGCTGCCATGGCTGGATCACCCGATCCCTGTGACCCTGGCGCTCGTCGCGCTGCTCGGCATCGTCTTTCTCAAAGGATTCAAGGAGGCGATCGGTATCGCGGTCATCCTGGTCGCGATCTATCTTCTGCTGAACCTGGTCGTCATCGGCAGGGGGCTTGTTGAGGTGGTGAACCACCCCGACCTGATCGCTGATTGGCGTACCGCACTTTTTGCCACGAAGATGTCGGTCGGCAGGTTCCAACTCGCCGGAGTCGCTGCGATCGTTCTGCTTTCGATAACGAGCTTTCCAAAATTAGCACTCGGCCTTTCTGGATTTGAGACCGGTGTTGCGGTGATGCCGCTGGTCAAGCGGCCTAACAGGATCGGAAACACTCGCAAGCTTCTCACGACGGCGGCGCTTATAATGAGCTTCCTTCTGATCGCGAGCAGCTTCGCGACGAGCGTACTGATACCCAAGGAAGAATTCTGTCCCGCGATCTCATGTCCGATCGACAAGGATCACCCTGCTCCCGCGTATTGCACATGTACCGCAGACCAGGATGCGGCACACGCAACCACGGACGGCGGCAAGGCCAACGGCCGCGCGCTTGCCTACATCGCGCACAAGTATCTCGGGGATGTTTTTGGGACGTTCTACGACCTGAGCACCATCCTCATTTTATGGTTCGCAGGCGCCTCGGCTATGGCCGGTCTGTTGAATATAGTTCCGCGTTATCTGCCGCGTTACGGCATGGCGCCCGAATGGTCCAGGGCCACACGGCCCCTCGTGCTCGTTTTCATGGGCATCTGCTTTGCGATCACCTGGGTCTTTGAGGCAAATGTCGACGCTCAGGGCGGAGCCTACGCGACAGGTGTCCTGGTCCTCATGTCTTCGGCCGCCATTGCTGTTTCGATCTCGGCACGGCGGAGAGGCAGCAAATGGACATGGGCCTTTTGGCTGATCTCATTGATCTTTGCGTACACGACCATAGCAAATGTCTTCGAGAGACCAGACGGTATCAAGATCGCGTCGATGTTCATTTTCGGTATCATCGCGGCTTCATTCATATCACGTGCGATGCGCTCGACCGAGATCCGCATCGACAAGATCGAGCTTGATGAGGCGGCCCGCGCATTCCTCAATGAAGTAGACGAAGAAGGCGAAATACGTATCGTAACGAACCGCCGCGAAACAGGCGACATGACCGAGTATCGGTTCAAGGAACACGAGAAACGCGTTGACAATCACATACCCTCTTCCGATCCGGTTTTGTTCTATGAGATCGAGCCGGGGGACTCGTCCGAGTTCAAGGGCAAGCTCTTCATACGCGGCGTCGACGTGGATGGCTACAAGATCTTGAGGACGCAGGCACCGGCGGTGCCTAATGCGATAGCCGCGTTCCTGCTTTACCTGCGTGATACTACGGGCAAGATCCCGCACGTTTACTTTGGGTGGAGCGAGGGCAATCCGATCATGTATCTTGCCAGGTACATTCTATTTGGTGAAGGGGATACCGCTCCGGTGACGCGCGAGATATTGCGCCAGGCGGAACCGGACCCCGAGTTGCGCCCTAATGTTCACGTTGGCGGTTAAGGGTAGGAGTTGGCCGACTCGCCTTTCATCTCGATAAAACAGGCACGGCAATAAACAGGTCTTCCCTGTGAGGGATAAAAGGGAATGGTGGTCGTCTGCTGGCAGCGGGCGCAGCGGGCCTGAACGTCGATCCGGGTCTTCTTGCCGGTGATCTTCGAGAGTTCGATAGCCTCTAGACGGCGGTTCTTGGCCTGCTTGCAGGACTTGCAGCGTTTTGGCGGATTCTGTAGTTCTTTTTGGCGGTAGAAGGCCTGCTCGCCTGCGGTCCAAACGAACTCAGATTCGCAATCGATGCACGGGATCAGCTTGTCGGTAAATTCGTCAGCGTCGCTGACTTTTCCGTTTGTTTTCGCGAATCGCCCGGTGCCTATCTGTGACATATCCAACCGCTTGCTGTTCGCGGCCCGTCTATGGAAATCGGACCTGCGTGTAGTAGATTTTACAGTGAAGGCAAACCGTAAAATCCGAAATGGAATGGGGCAAGTAGATTGACCTTACACCGCGCATTCGGGCCGTGTCAAGACTCAAATGACCGCACGGTATCGGCGGACAGAAACTGGTTATGGATGTTCTTGTAGTCGGATCGGGCGGGCGTGAGCACGCCTTATGCCGGGCGTTTCGCCGCTCACCAAAGGCAGGCAAGCTTTACTGCGCGAGCGGCAACGCCGGCATCGCACAGGACGCGGAATGCGTAGCGATCGCGCCTGATGACATCAAGGCGCTTGCCGATTTTGCGCAAAGCAGAAATATTGGCCTGACATTTATCGGTGGTGAGGTGCCTCTCGCCCTCGGCGTCGGCGATGAGTTTGCGGCGCGCGGCCTGAACGCGATCGCGCCGTCTCGTGATGCATCGCAGCTTGAGTCGAGTAAATCCTTCGCGAAGGATTTCATGGCGCGTCACGGCGTGCCGACCCCCCGATACGTTACAGCCCATTCACCCGACTTTGCGATCCTCGAATTGGAAAGCGGCGACTTCGGCGACGAATCCGCACCCGTAGTGGTAAAAGCCGACGGCCTCGCGGCGGGAAAGGGCGTTGTTGTTGCCAAGAACCGCGCTGACGCGATAGCGGCCATCAGTGGAATGTCCGAGCTAGTAGGTACTGCCGCCGCCGAAAAGATCGTGTTGGAAGAGTGTCTGACGGGTCACGAGGTCTCGCTGCTTGCGTTTGTGGACGGCGAGAATTTCGCATTGATGCCGCCGGTCCGTGATCACAAGCGGATCGGTGACGGTGACACAGGCCCAAATACCGGCGGCATGGGCACCATTACAGACGCCTCTTTATTGAACGGCGACGAGCTTACGCAGATCACAGAGGCGGTAATTCGGCCTACCCTTCATGGCTGTATCCGTGAAGGATTCCGCTATCGCGGGGTGCTTTTCCTCGGGTTGATGATGACAAAGGACGGACCGCAGCTGCTCGAATACAACGTGCGATTTGGCGACCCGGAGACCCAAGCCATACTCGTCCGGCTGGAAGCTGACCTTGTTGATATTTGCGGGTCGATGATAAGCGGCACGCTTGCTTCATCTGAGATCAAATGGCGGCCCGGCAGCTCGGCGTGTGTCGTTCTTGCTGCCGAAGGGTATCCCGGTAAGGTCCGCACCGGCGACGTCATCGACGGAGCGCAGGACATGCCCACAGGCGTTGAAGTGTTCCACGCGGGCACGGCGCTAGACCCGCAGCATCGATTCATAACGAATGGCGGCCGCGTTCTCGGCGTCACCGCTGCGGGTGACGATCTCGCGTCGACACTTGACCTGGTCTATTCGGGAGTAGGGCGTATCTCTTGGCCCGGGATGCAATATCGGCACGACATCGGGAAATGATCAGTTGGTGACTGCGGCCAGCTTCTTTTCGAATTCATCGGCCTCCTTTGCGAGGCCATTTTTTTTGCAAAAATCCACAAGTTTCTTGTACCTTTCGGCCGGCGTGATGTCCGACAGCCAGCATATCTTCGCCATGCACTCGGGGCACGCATCGATGGGCCGGCGGTCGGTTTCCCCAAGATAATTCGTTCCACTCATCACGCATTCGTATTTTGTGCAGTGATGCATCGAGAACATATGCCCGGTCTCATGCGCTGCGATCTTAAGCGTTCGCCTGAGAAAGGTGGCTTCGTCCGCATTGTCATCGAGGCGATAAAGCGACCAGACCCCGAGGCGGTCCTCCATGCTCGCCTGGCCAAAAACGAAATTCATCGTTTCATCCGGATAGAGGTCGCTGCTCGTGAAGGCGATCAATGCCGCTGCATCTTTTGGGAGCTGAGGTTTCAAGACCTCGTCGAGAATGTAGCCCGTCCTTATTTGCTCTACCTCAGGATAACCATGACGTCGGCTGTCTTGGACACTAAGCGGATGCTTGATCGCCTCAGCCGACATCTTCTTGACCGGCAGGTCATAAAACGCCGCAAGATATCCGGCTGTGATGTCGATGATCCTTTTCTGCCGCGCCGTCAACGTCCCCAGCGGCAGCACGTATATCGCCTGCCGCTCCTTCGTCGGCTTTGTCGGTTTGCTGTCTAGGTATTCGTCAAAGGTCTGTCCCGGCTCCCGGTGCGACGCAAGCCAGTCAAACCCTTGAGGCTTGCCCATCGGCTGGAAGAACGAAGCGACCTTTATCATCGCTTCGCGAAGAAATTTGAAGTCTGTACGCGTTTCCGGGGGTGTAGCGGTGTTCGACGCGGCCTCGGGCTTTGAGCAGGATATGCATGCGCACAGGACTACGGTGAGTACGACAAGCTTCGCGGCGGGCCTGTATTGAATGATTTTCGTGCCTGTAGTCGGCAATGAATTTATCAGTAGCGTTGAACGGTGCCTTGATAACCCTCGAAATTCCGCCGCATCTCTTCGATCGAATCTCCGCCGAACTTCTCGCGCATCGCGTCGGCCAATACGATCGCGATCATCGCTTCGCCAATGACGCCCGCCGCGGGCACGGCTGTGATGTCGGAACGCTCGAACGCAGCTAGATCCTCTTCCTTCGTGTTTATATCGACCGAATGAAGCGGCTTGCGAAGCGTCGAGATCGGTTTCATATATCCGCGCACGCGAAGCTCTTCGCCATTAGTAATGCCGCCCTCAAGCCCGCCGGCGCGATTGGTCTTGCGAAAGAACCCGGTTGCTACCGCACTCGTTTCCGACAAGAGGATCTCGTCATGCACTTCCGACCCGCGCTTTGCCGCATTTGCGACACCCATTCCGATCTCGACCGCCTTTGTAGCGTGGATCGACATGATCGAGCGTGCGAGGCGCCCATCGAGCTTGTCTTCCCAGGACGTGTGAGCACCGAGGCCCACCGGCAGCCCTCTCGCGACGACCTCGTAAATGCCGCCCAGCGTGTCGCCATCGTCTTTCGCCTTGTCGATCAATGCGATCATCGCCTGCTCAATCTCTGCATCGGCACAATTGAGCGCGGAATCGCGAGGGATCGTAGCGATGTCGTCCCAAGTCCTTT
The DNA here is from genome assembly GCA_019247455.1 of Acidobacteriota bacterium. Classification (GTDB taxonomy): domain Bacteria; phylum Acidobacteriota; class Blastocatellia; order Pyrinomonadales; family Pyrinomonadaceae; genus OLB17. The sequence continues at coordinate 29,929 of JAFAOW010000196.1, forward strand.
CAAGCGGCTGCTCGGGAGTACCGCCAAGCTGAATAACGTGGCTCTTGATCTCGATCCCAAACTGAGCGAGCAGCTGTTTTGCGATCGCGCCGCACGCAACCCGGGCGGCAGTCTCACGAGCCGAGGCTCTTTCCAAAATATCCCTTAGATCTCGCGTCCCGAATTTTTGCCCTCCCGGCAGATCGGCGTGCCCGGGCCGCGGCCGGGTCACGACTCTTGGGTTCGTTGGCTCCGAATCTAGAGCCTCAACTGACATCACGTCCTGCCAGTGCACAAAATCGTCATTCGCGATCATCAATGCGATGGGCGATCCCAGGGCCTTGCCGTGACGAACTCCCGACAAAATCTCGACCGTCTCTGTCTCGATCTTCATCCGGCCGCCGCGGCCATAACCTTGCTGCCGACGCCACAACTCGTGATCGATCGCAGCGACGTCGATCAGCAGACCGCCAGGAACACCCTCGACAATGGCCACAAGTGCCTTGCCATGCGATTCCCCGGCTGTAGTGAACTTGAAATGCATCGTTATTGCGGATCGCGTTGACCCGCGAAAAACTCATCTGCCTGAGCTTGTTCCTGCTCCGGTGTCAGTTCATGCTGCTGCTGGTTTATGCCCCATTCATGACCATACGGGTCGCGGATCTTTCCGTACCGAGCTCCCCAGAACATATCCGAGGCAGGCAAGAGCACCGTGGAACCGCGTTCGACCGCCCGTGCGATTACAGCGTCCGCATCATCTACCTCAAGAGTGATACGCACACACGTGCCGCCAAGTCGATCAGGCGAATCAAGCGTCCCTCCATCTGTCGGTGCAAACCAGTCCGAAACAAACAGCTTATGGCCATCCAACACGATCTCGCCATGCATCAGCTTGCTGCCATCCGGCGACATCATGTTGTGACCGTCCACGCCGCCAAAAACCGCTTTGTAAAACTCGAGTGCCGCGAGTCCATCTCTCACGATCAGGTGTGGAACGAATTGATCTTTTCGATCCATAAGATCTCCTACTCGTCGACCGGCACGGGGGGCAATCGATTCGCCCGCCTCCGAAACACGATCAGCCCTATTCCCCCGATGACCAAAAGCCCGCCAAAAAATGTCTGCGGCGGCAGCCTCTCGCCGAGCGTTATCGCTCCGATGATCACCGCAAGCAGCGGCGTCACGAGCGAGATCATCATCGCCTTGGTCGACTCGATCCGGTTTAGCAGCCAGTAGTAAAGCCAAAAAGCGGCGATCGTCCCGACTACAGTCAAATAGGTCACGCACAGTATAGCCCGAGGCGTCCAATTGAACGTAAGCGGATTTCCTTCGCGTATCACACTGTACACGATGATCGCCGGCAAGCCGCATAACATTTGGCAAAAGACGAGCGAAGCCGGATGAACGCCGCTGAATCTCGCTTTTATCAAGATCGATGCCTGTGCCGCCGCGTACGAACCGACCACCACCGCGACGCACCCGGCAAATGCCATCCAATTCTCGATCCGCAGTTGGTCGATAAATATCACCGCGACCCCAATAATTCCGATAGCTACGGCGATGATCTTTTGCGGAGTGATGCGTTCGTCGGGCAGGAATATCCACGCGAGCACGAGGCCGAATACGGTGATCATCGACTGCAGCACGGCGGCGAGCCCCGATGTTACGTACTGCTCGCTCCAAAAGACCATTGAATAATTGATCGAGAATTGCAGTATGCCGGTCAGGATGATCAGTCGCCATTGTTCCCAATCCCGCGGCAGCGCGAGCCGCTGGAACTTGATGACCGCGAATAGTATCAGAACCGCCAGAACGAACCGCGCGCCCGCGAATCCGATCGGCGGCAGGTCCTCGAGGCCTACCTTGATAAAGATCCACGTCGACCCCCAAATAAGGCAGAGGATCGCCCAGACAAGGATGTTCAGCGAAGCGAACCTACGCATTCTCGTAAAAGCTCAGGCTCGTCTCGCCCTGCTTGAGCACGCGCCACCGGCGGATCGACCCCACGATCTCGTGCATGTGTTTCTTTGAATGATGCTCGATCACGAGGATCCCGCCAGCGTTCAGCAAGTTGTTCCGGGTACCAAAGTCATGCATTACAAGCGAATGATCCGAGTCATACGGCGGATCAAAAAATACGATATCCCAGCCTGAGACATGTTCGCGGCTCGTAAAATTCTCTGCGGTGAGATTCAGTACCGTGGTTTGTTGATCAGGCACACCCAATTTGTCGAGATTCTCTTCAATGAGTGCGCATGCGCGTTTGGAACGATCCACGAACGTGACAAACGATGCGCCGCGCGACAACGCCTCGATCCCGATGGCTCCCGTTCCCGCACAAAGATCGAGAAACCGGGTCTCATCATTAATGTGCGGTGCGAGAACGTTGAACAGCGTCTCGCGTAGCCGGTCGGAGGTGGGCCGGGTCTTGGAGTCGGGCGGACCCTTGAGCAAACGCCCGCGATATTCTCCGGCAATAACCCTCATGCATATAGGTTATCGAATCGAGTGGCCACCCCAAAAGACTCCCCTCCTTGATTAGGAGCGGTGGCCCAGTAGGGTCGGGGTCGTAGATATGCGTGCCTATCTTGTGCGTTTTATCCCACGCCGCCGAGGCGATGAGCTCGGTGTGAGCGGACGCGCTTGATCAACTTATTCGTTTCTGGGGAATTACGATGTTCTATAAGGTATTCTTCCGCCGATTTACGAGCGGAAACGAGAATGTCGAGATCTCGGACCAGATTCCCGATCTTGAAATTTTGCAAACCTGACTGCCGGGTCCCAAGTATCTCTCCTTCGCCTCTTATCTGCAGGTCCTTTTCAGCGATCTTGAATCCATCAGAGGTTTCTTCCATTATGCCCAGGCGTTCCTTCGCAACAGCCGTCTTTTTGTCGCCCGTCAATAGGACGCAGTAGCTTTGGTCCGCGCCCCTGCCCACACGTCCGCGAAGCTGATGCAGCTGCGACAGACCGAATCTCTCCGCATGCTCGACGATCATCAGCGAAGCATTCGGCACGTCCACGCCCACCTCGATCACGGTTGTCGAAACAAGGATATTTATGCCCCCTGCCACGAACTCGGCCATTATCTCTTCCTTCTCGGCTGCCTTCATTTTCCCATGCAGCAGTCCGACGCGCAGGTGCGGAAAGACGCGTTTACGCAGGTCGTCATACATTATTGTCGCGGCCTTCAGGTCAGTTTTCGCTGACTCCTCGATCAGCGGATAAACGACATATGCTTGCCGTCCGAGCTTTATCTCGCGTTCGATCCCCTTGTAAACACCCTTCCGCTGGTCCTCGCCGACGACCACCGTCTTGACCGGGGTACGACCCGGCGGTAGTTCATCGATGACCGAGACGTCAAGATCCCCATACACCGTCATCGCGAGCGAACGAGGTATCGGCGTCGCCGTCATTACGAGAATATCGGGATTCTGGCCCGACGCCTTCAGCTGGGCCCGCTGAAGCACGCCGAACCGATGCTGTTCGTCTATCACGGCAAGTCCAAGCCTGTCGAATTTCACGGCATCCTGAATAATAGCGTTGGTGCCGATCACCATATCGACCTCGCCTGCCGCGATGTCGGCGTGAAGCTTTTTCTTTGCAGCTGACTGACGGCTGCCGACCAGGAGAGCGATGCGGTAGCCTGACGGGCCGAGAATTGTTTCGGCGTTGCGAGCATGCTGCTCGGCAAGTATCTCTGTCGGCGCCATCAGCGCCGTTTGATAACCATTCTCCATCGCGGCGAACATCGCGAGGAATGCGACTATTGTCTTGCCGCTGCCGACGTCGCCCTGGATCAGGCGGTTCATTGGAGCGTCTGACTTCAGGTCGTCAAAGATCTCACCGACCACCTTTTTTTGCGCGTCAGTAAGTTTGAAGGGAAGGAGTGCCTTTAGCCTCTCCCGGGTATGGTCGTTGATCTCGATCACGGTGCCCTTAGGCTCCTTCTCCCTTTCTCCCCGCAGCAGCTGCATTGCAAAAGCCAGCCAAAAGAATTCCTCAAAGATCAGCCGTCGCTGAGCCGGCGAGCGATACATCTCGTATTCGTTGATCGACGCATCGGGAGGCGGGAAGTGGATCTCCTTTAAAGCCTGGTGACGGGAAATGAGTTGTTGCGATCTCAGGACTTCGGCAGGGATCTCATCGTGAACCGAGAAGGCATCCAATTCGTCCAACGCGCTGTGAACGATCTCCCTGAGCCGCTTTGTCTGAAAGGGGCCGAGCTTTCGATAGATCGGAACGCGGCCGGTATGCACGGTCGCGAGAGCGGGGTCGGCGTAGTCCTCCTCGTCTTCTTTTGGTTGTCGATGCTCAACGGAAGGCGCCGAATCATTTTCGAGTAACCCAAAGGACTCCGCGTCCTTGTCCGCCGGCAAAATTTCGATCTCATCGGGCTTCGCGATCTTCAGCGCGAAGGTCCCCCGCTTTTCGTATTCCCAACGTCCGTACGCGACGAATCGCACTCCGCGTGTAAATCGCTTTGTGTACCAGTCGATGATATCGCGAGAATTCTTTCCGGAGACGAACCACTTCACCGACACCGGGCGCAAACGGCGCTCCGCGTCGCCTCCTGTGATCTCAAATAGATAGAGCGGCGGCCGCCGCGGATCACGATTTCGACCAACCTGCATTCCGCCCGATCCACGAACGTACAGCTCGACAGCGGCCTCCATCCCATCCGCGAGCTGGTCGAGCGACATGAAGTGTGACCGGTCTTCGTAACGCGTGGGGAAGTAGTTCAAAAGGTCCTCGACCGTGACTTCTTCAGGGTCCGTTTTTGCCGATAAAGGCGCCAGAGCGACCGCCAGCTTGCGCGACATCACCGGGGTGAGCTTCGCGACTCCGTGGCGGAATAGATCAACAACCGGCGTGTCGAGGGTCAGCTTCATCGGCTCAGACGCTGATCGTGAATGGGTTGAAATCCGTGTCGCGGTCGAAATAATCCTCGTGCTCGACCCGTTTTAGAAAGCCAACTACTTTGTACGTTAACGGCGTCGCCACGACTTCCCAAAATACCTTTATGAAGTAGTTGCCGATCATCACGCTGATCACCTGCTCGTTCGACCAGGTGCCGAGAAAAGCGACTGGATAAAAGATGAGACTGTCGACCGCTTCCCCGACAGCGGTGGAACCGATCGTTCGGGTCCAGAGGTACTTGCCGTCAGTCGCGACCTTGAGTTTTGCAAGCACAAAAGAATTCGCAAATTCACCCAGCCAGAACGCCGAAAGCGATGCGAGAACGATCCGCCACGTCTGGCCGAACATCATATTGACGGCAGCTTGGGATTCGGGCGACATCGTACTTGCGGCCGGCAGGCTGGTGACGATGAACGACATCACCGACGCGAAGACCATCGCGCCAAATCCCGCCCAGATAACGCGCCGCGAACGCTTATACCCGTAAACTTCAGTGAGGATATCTCCAAAAAAGTAGCTGATCGGAAAGAACAGCACCCCGGCGCCGTAGATGTATTGATAGCCGCCTGTGAACGGGATCGTGATGTACGAGACTTTTTGCACGCCGATCAAGTTCGAACACAGCAAAACCGTGACGAAAGCAGCCATGATCAGATCAAAATATCTATATTTTCTCGTCTCTGGCATTCGCGGCAATTGTAGCAAAACGGCTCATTAGAACGCAGGCAGCTTGCCTGCGTTTCGTGACGGCTCGCGACACGGGCTCCCAGCCCGCCCACGGCGGCAAGCCGGCCTGTAGGGAGGGTGCCCTGTAAAAAGAAAAGGCCGCCTCGTTTTCGAGACAGCCTCCAAATAAAACCGAAATACTCAGTTACGCCATTCCGCCGACATGCTTGGTCAGCCGCGACTTATATCGGGCCGCGGTGTTCTTGTGGATGATGCCCTTGTTCACCGCCTTGTCGATCAGCGAGATGGTCGGATTGAGAAGCTCGGTGCTTCCTGCCTTGTCATGTGCCGCAACCGAAGCGCGGAGCTTCTTGATCGACGTGCGAAGCTTGCTGCGGTTGCTGCGGTTTATCTCGTTACGCTTAGCGTTCTGCCGAACACGCTTTTCTGCTGATTTATGATTAGCCATTACTCTTCAAAGTTCCTTGAAAACAAACTATAAAGTCTAGCGACAGCGGCCGAGCATGTCAAGGTAACGTCAGCGCTCAAGTCCTGATGCTACCGAATGCATAAGGTCCACGAAAAAAGTGATTATTGGCGGGTAAAAGACGAATTCGAAGAAGTTTATCGGGTTGTCGGGAAAATGTACGTAGAACATATGCGGCAGGTACGTACCGCTGAATGTCGTCACTGTACCCAGCAGCGTCCCGCCGACACCGAGTACGATCAGGGCCCCTACCAGCATTCCTCCGGCCGCGACCCTTGAGAACCGCCGGGTCGGCACGGGCGTCTCATCTAAAACTGAATCGTGAATACTGTCGTCGGGCTCTGTGTACCGAATAAAACCGTCACGAAGTCGCCCGATCAGGTGGATCACCCCAACTGCGAACAGCGAAACGATGATTATTTTTCCGATGATCGCCGATTCCCCGAAAACACGGGGCTTTAGCAGCGTTGCCAGAAACACGGTCACGAGCAGGGCCACCAGAGGATAGATGGCTTTTTGAAAGGCCATCGCTTCGCGGCGTTCCTCGGCGATCATGCGATCGATGATGTCGTTGTACCGTTTTTCATAGACCATCTGCCGCCAGCGTTTCGCGTGGCGGTTTGTCGATGTGAATACGGAGTCCCCCTCGCCGTTCTGGCTGTACTGCACCTCCAGCAGCCGTTGATCGTACCGTGCACGTTCCTTGGCGTTGCCTAGGACCTCGTACGCCTCGGCGATCGCCGCGAATTTCAACGCGGTCTCTTCCGATCCGTTGTTTCTGTCGGGATGGAGCTTGCGGGCCAAGCGCCGGTACGCCGATTTGACCTCGGCACCAGACGCTTTTGGTGACACCTTGAGAATGTCGTAGTAATTCACCATCAAGCGGAGCGATTTGTGAAGCCGCCCGTAAGACGCTGAAGGAGAACGCCTTGCAGGCAATATCGATTATAGCACCTCAATCGAGCCTGTCGATCTGAAGGCTTATCGGATAAGCTCCCGCCAACTTAACCGCATCGACCACTCGCGCGATGCTGCCGTAATCGATGTTCCTGGGTGCTTTTATGAAGACCGTGCGTTCCGTGGTGTCCGAATAGGGCCGGTCCGGCGAATTAGCGAAGGAGCCCGAGACGCTTCCGTTCGCCGTTCGTTCCGCAAATACCGACTTGAGGCGATCGATCAGCGGTGCAGCGTCATTCGATGTGCCTAGATCTCTCGTTCCGTTCAATGTCAGGGAGAGGTCCTTGTCAACGGTCACGACCAGTACGTCCGGATGTGTTAGCACAGGCCTGTCATCGGCGATCGGTTCGGAAGGGATACGGGCGTGAAAACTGCTGGGTTTGAGCGGTGCGACCACCATAAAGATGATCAGAAGAACAAGCAGGACGTCGATGAGCGGCGTGACGTTGATATTGGGCTTTGACATTGAACCGAGCCTCCTTTGGCTTCTTAGACACCGAAAGGAGGTTCAAAGTTCCCGGTCCCGAGTTCTGAGTTCCAATTTCAAAACTTCGAGTTCAGAGTAGATTCCTTTGTGTCCTCTGTGTCCGACCCTTTGTGTCCTTTGTGATAAAAAGACCTCGGTCTAAATCAAACTACGAGAGGCCGCCGACGTTCACCGCGTCCAAAAGCGCTTTGGCTTTCAACAGCGACTCCTCATACTCCGCCTTCGGATCGCTGTCGATCGTAATTCCGCCGCCGACATTGAACGTCGCAATTCCATTTCGCACTACCATCGTTCTGATGGCGACCGACAAGTCATAGTCCGCCACTCCGACGACGCGAGCGGCCTGCCATTCTTTTCCCGGCGGAAGGTAATAGCCGATCGCACCCATCGAAAGGCCCCGCACGTGCGGTTCCAATTCGTCGATGATCCGCATCGCGCTGATCTTCGGCGCGCCTGTGATCGACCCGCAAGGGAAGACCGCACGAATGATCTCGCCGATCGTCGTATCTTCTCGAAGCTTGCCGGAAACGGTCGAGACAAGGTGGCGGTACGTCGGATGCTCTTCCAACTCGCAGAGCGAATCAACTTTCACGCTCCCGTATTCGCAAACCCGTCCCAGATCATTCCGAAGCAGGTCGACGATCATCGTGTTCTCGGCACGGTCCTTTTCACTCGTGAGAAGTTCCTCGCGAAGATCCGCATCCTCGCCCGGCGTGTTTCCGCGCGGCCGCGTACCCTTGATCGGCGACGTGATTATTCGCCCACCCGCGATGCGAAAAAAACGCTCCGGCGAAGCTGAGATAACGGTCGAATCACTTCGCGTAATAAACGCCGCGAACGGCGCAGGATTTTGCTCGCGAAGGCGCCAAAAGATCTCTTGAGCTGTCAGATCTGATGGAAGTTCGCCCGAGAGTTGCTGCGTCAGGTTCGTCTGATATGTATCGCCGCGTCGGATCAGCTCTTTGATCCGGTCTATCGCGTCCAGATAATCCTGTTTCGTGAAATTCGATCTGACATCAGGCGTTTCACCTGACACAAAGTGCGGGCATGCTTCTGTGGCTCCATCGATGTCGATTTCGCGGCCGATCTGAAAGGTCTCACCGCTGCTATAGTCATGAACTATCAGCGAATCAAATTGTGAGATACAAGCATCAGGCTCGTTCGCGGCATGCCGTGTGTCGATCCCAAGCACACTCCGCCCAAAGTCGTACGATAGGGTAAAGATCGTCGGCTTGTCACCCGTCAGAAGGGTTACCAGCTCGTTCAACGAATCCTCCGCCGAGTGACCTTGTGCTTCCACGACATTGACTGCGCCGACCCCAGCGATCATTAGATGCGAACCCAAATGCCCGACGCCGCAGCTGTCGAGAAGGCTGACGGGCTCGGTCTCAGACATCCACAGCAGAGCCGCAACCAATTCATTCGCACTGAGTTCCAACTCTCGCACGCCGCGATTTTAGCACGCGAGCGCGTGCTTCACAGGGCAACGCAATTCGCGTAATATGTTCGTGCTGTCCCCTCAAAATATGGCTGAGCAAAATGTAGATCGACAACACCTCGTCAGGGGGCTCGGACTCGTAGCAGCGGTCTCCGTGATCATCGGAAATGTGATCGGGACCGGTGTTTTCCTAAAGGCGCGTGTAATGACCTGTAACGTCGGATCACCCGGCTGGGTGATCGCCGCGTGGGTTGCGGCCGGATTGCTCTCGCTCGCCGGCGCATTGACCTACGCCGAGCTCACGGCTATGAAGCCCGAGGCCGGCGGCGAATACGTCTTCTTACGCGATACATATGGCAAGCTGTCGAGTTTCCTTTACGGGTGGATGCAGATCTTCATCGCCCGACCGGGCTCACAGGCGGCCGCGAGCATGGCGTTCGCGATCGGCCTGAACGATTTCCTGGATGGGAAGCTGGCGCAAAAGCTGACTTCATTCCAGATCCTGGGGATACCCTTCGAGATCACGACGCTAACCCTCGTGGCGATCATGATCATCGTCATATTCACGACGCTCAATTGTGCCTCGATAGCTCTCGTCGGGCGTATTGCATCGGTGCTCACGGGCGTAAAGGTGGCCCTGATCCTCTTCGTAACCATCGGGGCGTTCGTCCTGGTCAGCGGCAACTTCGTCCATTTCTCGATGATAAATTCCGGCGGCACTTGTGAAGGCGTTGCCGACGCGGTGAAATTCGGCTCGCCAAGTTACACGTTCCTCGGCGGATTTGCCGCCGCGATGCTCGGTGCTCTTTGGGGTTACGACGGATGGAACAACCTTACCTTCGTCGCGGGCGAGGTCAAGGACCCGAACCGCAACATTCCGCTAGCGATCATCGGCAGCACTGTCCTGGTTATCGTCTTGTATGTGCTCGCCCATATCGGGTATTTTTACGTGCTCGATCCGACAGCGATCGCTTCTGTGGCAAAGACCTCATCCGTTGCCAAGGTGGTCGTCAGTATGTTCTTTGGCGGTGATGTCGCGTCGATGGCGACTGGCGCCGCGATCGCGTTTTTTACGGTCGGGTTGATGCTTTCCTCGCTCGGAACGCTGC
>JAFAOW010000244.1 GCA_019247455.1 Acidobacteriota bacterium
TGACGCGGCGAACGGGGGCGTCAAGGTGCTCAAACAATTCATTTGAGATGCGTGCGGCGATCTCGGCGCCATAGCCGTATGAGATCGGATCTTCGTGAGCGACGATCACGCGCGAGGTCTTTCTGACGGATTCGGCGATGGCCTCCCAGTCGTACGGGACGAGCGTGCGAAGGTCGATCAGATCGACGGTGATACCTTGAGCCTCAAGTCGCTTAGCAGCCTGGTTCGATCGCTCGACCAGTGCGCCGAAAGTGATGATCGAGATATCCGATCCCTCGCGAATGCGCTTTGCCTTGCCAAACGGGATCAGAAACTCGTTCGACGGGTACTGTGACTTGTTGTAGATCTGCCGGTAAAGGTGCTTGTGTTCCAAAAAGAGCACCGGGTCGTCGCATCGAATTGCCGTACGCAGAAGGCCGTTGGCATCCAATGCCGTCGAGGGATACGCGATCATCAGACCCGGTGTGTGCGAGAAAAGCGTGGTCCCCGATTGCGAGTGATAAACGGCACCGCCCTTGAGATATCCGCCGACAGGAACCCGCATCACCATCGGGCATTTCGTATCTCCGTCCGAACGCCAGCGGGTCAGCGCTACCTCATTACGGATCTGCATCATCGCCGGGAAGATGTAATCGAAAAACTGGATCTCGACCACCGGCTTCAACCCGCGTATCGCCATGCCCACAGCCCGGCCGACGATGTTGGCTTCGGCGAGCGGCGAGTTAAATACACGGGCCGAGCCGAACTCTCGTTGTAGATTCGCCGTGACCTTGAAAACACCACCTTTGCCTTTGACCTGTTCGAGATATTCCTCACGTGAGCAATCCGCGACGTCCTCACCGAAAACCACGATGCGCGGGTCGCGAGCCATCTCCTCGTGCGTGCAGCGGTTGATCAGATCGACCATCGTACCCGCGTTGCCGCTTAATTCGGCTCCATCCTCGGTGTCGAAAAGCTGACGGTCGGTCGGATCGACATCGGGCGAAAAAACATTCCGAAGAGCGGTTGCTGGACCGGGCTGTGGAGTCTCGACGGCGATATCAGCGGCATTGTTGACCTCTTCGTCGACTTCCTTGCGCAGCGCCTCGAGATCCTCGCTTGACGCCAGCCCCTCGGTCATCAAAAACTCCCCGTAGGTCTTGATCGGGTCTATCGCCGCGTCCGCATTTCGCTCTTCCTCCGGCCTATACAACTTCTCGTCGTCCGACAACGAGTGCGAATACGGGCGAATGACCTTGCCCCGGATGAACGCCGGTCCTTTCCTACTCCGGCAATATTCAACAGCGGATCTAAAGGCCGCGTACGAAGCCAGCGGATCCGTACCGTCGACATTCTGTATATAAAGATTCGGAAACCCCGCGACCAGCTTCGAGACGTCACCGCCGGCCGTACCTACCTCGACAGGGACCGAGATCGCGTAACCGTTGTCCTCAACGCAAAAGATTACCGGCAGCTTGAGATTGCATGCTGTGTTGAGAGCTTCCCACCACTCGCCCTCGCTCGTGGTCCCGTCGCCAACGGACATATAGACGACTTCGTCGCCCTTAAACCCTGTAACCTTGTCCTGCAGTTCCTTCACCAGCGAGGCACGATAGCTCGCTTCGGCCGCGCCGACGGAATGCAAAGCTTGGGTTCCCGTGCACGACGACTGCGACGGCACGTTCAATGCCTTATGTCCCCAGTGCGATGGCATTTGCCGGCCATGCGAATTAGGGTCCGCCTCGGCACCGACCGCCGAATACAACATCTCGAGCGGCGTCATTCCCAGGCCCAGCATCAGCGCGCGGTCGCGATAGTAGGGAAAAAACCAGTCGTATGCCGATTTGAGCGCGAGAGCGGCGCCGGTCAACAACGCTTCATGACCCGCTCCCGATATTTGGAAAAAGATCTTATTCTGGCCCTTTAGCTGGATCTCTTTATCGTCGATCCTCCGCGAGAGATACATCGTGCGATAGATGCCGACCAGCGTCTTCTTGTCGAGGCCGTGATAATTGTCACCGCCGGGAGCTCCCTCGTCCCCAACGTTTTTCGGGTTGGGAGCCTCGGCCTTGGCAGTCTCCTGGACCTTCTTATCGGCCACATAGCCGTCGGGCTCTGTCGTCCTGGCCTTTTCAGCCACGATCACCTTCCCGTTCTGCTCGTTCGCTGCCGTTCCCGGCGTATCTTTACTCGTCGCAGCCGCCATTAAAAAGGTTTCCTACCTGATACAAATATTACTAAAGGGGCAACTTTTTAAGATAGCAAATAGGCCCTAGGCGAGCAATTAGCGGGCAATTTAGCGGTGCGAAGCGCGCCTTGCGGGCTTTGCGTCCTCGGCTTCCTCAACGGCGATCTCGGCTATGGCGCTTTCATGCTTGATCGAAACCCTAAGCCGGCGGTAAATACTCATCCACTGGTTCGCGAGCCATGGCAGGACAAAGAATGCGAGCACGTAACCGCGCCAATCATCAAACAGGAGCTTGAAACCTGTCAGGAGCAGTGCTCCGAGCGTTACCCAATGGCTAAAACAGTACTCGCAAGTGAAAAGATAAAAGAACTTACGTGTAACAATTCCTTTCGATTTGAGCGAGCACTCGCGGCAGTAATCGTGGATCTCCGCAAAGACCTCTTCCTGCGTGACCGTCCACGCGATCGAGGCGACAACGATCGAGAGGATGATCAGGTTGAAGATAACGGCGGACATTAACAAATTGTCGCATCAGCCGCCGCGAAGGGATTGTACCGTCGTATACCTAGTTCTTATTCAGTGGAGTCCAGTTCCTCTTCGAGCCGCTGACGCTCGTACAGGTCGGCATATTCACCATCAAGGGCCAGCAATTCGCCATGAGTACCTCGCTCGATGATGCGGCCCTCACTCAGAACGCAGATCAGGTCCGCATCCTTTATCGTGGAAACGCGGTGCGAAACGATCAGCGTTGTCCTTCCCTCGCGCACGTTGCGCAGGTTGTGAAGGATCTTTTCCTCGGTGTATGTATCTACCGCTGAGAGTGAATCGTCGAGGATCAGAATGCGTGGGTCTCGCATCACGGCGCGCGCGATCGCTGTCCGCTGCTTCTGCCCGCCCGACAAAGTGATGCCGCGTTCGCCGACGAGCTGCTTGTAGCCGCCGGGAAATTCAGCTATGTCGTCCGCAAGTCCCGCGATCTCAGCGGCGTCTTCCACGCTGAACTTAGGATTGAAAGGTGAGGATTGAGAAATAGAATCGGCTTTTCCATTTTCCATTCCCAATTGTCCATTCTCAATTCCGAAGGCTATGTTGTTCGCCAGCGTATCCGAGAACAAAAACGTCTCCTGCGGCACAAACCCTATCGCCCGCCTAAGTTGAGCAAGCGGATATTGACGCACGGGCTTCCCATCAACTAGTATGCTCCCCTCAGGGGCGTCTAGAAGGCGGGGTATCAGGCTAACAAGTGTCGATTTCCCGCTTCCCGTCTTTCCGACAAAGGCGATTGTTTCTCCTTGGGCGATCCTAAGGTCGATGTCTTGCAAGACCGGGCGGCCGTTGTATGCAAACGTTAGATCGCGAAACTCGATCTCCCCCTTCACCGCCGGCTGTTCTCCAACACCTTCTTCGTCTTTTATCGACGGCTCTGCCTCTAGTATGGCGTTGAATCGCTTGAGAGAAGCAGTTCCTCGCTGATACAGGTTCACGACATATCCGAGGGCGATCAGGTACCAGATCATTCTTTGCAGGTATAGTATGAAGGCCGTGAAATCACCCGCCGTGATCTCGCCCCTTACTGCCATTGGAACACCGACCGCAACGATGATCACGAATCCAAGTCCTATAAAAAAGAAAAGAAGCGGACGCATCGCAGCGGCATATTTTACGAGCCGGAGGTTCTGCCCCGCATACTCCTTATTCAGCACCTGAAACTGCTCGATCTCGCTGTCCTCCTGCGCATACGCTCGAATGACGCGAACGCCCGTCAGGTTCTCCTGAGCACGCGCCGTAATGTCAGAAAAGAACTCTTTTATCTTTTCAATTCGTGTGTGTCGGCGCCCGCCGAGAAACTTTACGGTGAGCGAAACGAACGGCATCGGGATAAGCAGGAGCAGCGTGAGCTTCCACGAGATGTTGAGCATTATTGGTAGCGAGATGCATAACGCAAAGATCGCCTGAAATGAATACAGGATCATCGGTCCGACGATCTGCCGAATGGCGCTCAGGTCATTCGTCGCGCGGGCCATCAGGTCTCCGACACGATTCTGGTGAAAGTACTGTAGTGATTGATCGACCAACGCAGCATAAAAATCCTGGCGCATATCGAACTCGATATGTCTCGACGTATTGATAAGCAGCCTCCTCTGCAAAAAGAGAAAGATGCCGCTCATCGCGTTGATCGCCAGGATCACAACGGGATAGACAATCACCTTATTCCACGTGATCTCCTTAGTGAGATCATCCACTGCCCGTCCGACCATATACGGAACAAAGAGCCCAAACGCCATCGACACCAGAATGCAGCCGATCCCCGCGAGGATCGTGCCCTTGTACGGTGCGAAATACTTGGCGAATTTTCTGAGCTGTTCCATGCCTTAATCTGAAAAGCCTCGAAAGTCTTGCAAATGGCGGAAGCCCTCTCTAGCCTTCCGCCGCTATCGGACTTCCTAGACTTTTGTATACGTCGACAGTCCGGTCGCGATCAGCTTGCCCTCCTCGTTAAAAACCTCGGCCGACACGGTGAATATTCGCTTTCCTGCTCTCACGGTCTTTGCGACGCAGGTAGCAACACCCGTCGTATGCGGGCGTAAGTAGTGAACTGTTAGGTCGATCGTGGCGGTCGCATCGGTTACCGGCAGCCGCGTTCTCACCGCAAAAGCCATTGCCGTGTCTATCAGCGTCGCTGTCACGCCGCCGTGCAGGACTCCGCTCGGCTGCCGCAGGTCGTCCCGCATCTCTATCGATATCGTCGCAACATCGGGCGCCAGATCGACCAGCTTCATGCCGATCAATTTTGCGAACGGCAAATTATGCAGGGCATTCGCGGCATACTTGCGATGCTCGTCCGTTATCTCTTCTCGTTCCGGATCGCTCATCTAATTACTTTTCTTCTTATATCCTACCGGTATCTGAAAAACGCTGTCGTCCACCGCGAGCTTCAGATTTCGCAGCTCGTAGGTCATCTGCGGCGAGCCCTGTTTATCGTTGAATTCCTCTTTTACGATCAGCCCGCTGGCCTCATCGATCGAGATGACGATGTTGTCGTTATCACTGACGACCCTCCATTTCTTTATCCCGCCGCTGCTCCCCATATCCTCGAAATCACGATACTCCTTCCCCCGGAAAAAGCTTCGTGCCATATCATCCGCTCTTACCGTTAGCGGGCCGCCCGTCACGACCTTGTAGCTCTTTGCCTGATGATCGATGGTATAACGGTTGTCGCTGTTCATCTCGGTGACAGTCGGCTGTCCATTCTCAAAAAAGTCCAGTCGCCACTTTGCGCGGTTGCGTGCGACAAAGAATTTGTCCTCCTTGTCGCCAGTTGTTATGACGATATCGGCCTGATACAGCTCGGGCTCTTTTGTGGAAAAAGGAAATTCGCTCGGCTCATCGCCAACGAGCGATATGGGACGGTTCGGGGCTGGCTGTGCTCCCCCACAACCTGTTAGCATTACCGCCAAAAAAGCGCTGAATACCAGTACTTTGCGCGAAGTTGACAAAGACATTCGGGTGACTAAATTTTAACATAGCAAAACGGATGGGCAATGATGACAACAACTTACGCCGACTTCAGCGGCGCTTTCTGATCGGCGCGGCAGCAGTATTGCCGATCTCGCCATTCCTTTTCTTGCAGGGCCACGTCACACGTTGGAAGGTCGGCCTGCTGCCCGACGCCGCAGGGGAAAAAAGGGGCTCCGCCGGCGAAGGCTCTGATAGCGCAAAGCTTTTCGTCATCGGCGAATCCACCGTCGCGGGGCTTGGTGCTCGCGATCATTCGAGAGCGCTCGCGGGGCAGTTCGCATTGCAGCTGAGCAAGCATCTCAAGCGGCGAGTTGACTGGACGGTATTAGGAAAGAACGGCGTCACAGCCCGCCGCGTGATCGACGAGCTTCTGCCTGACATGCCAGATGTGAAGTTCGACTACATACTCCTCGGCATCGGCGGCAACGACGTGATGAAGCTTTCAAGTCCGCGCAAATGGCGCCGCGACATGATCGAACTGATCGGCAGATTGCGCGAGAAGAATCCTGACGCAGTCATATTCATTTCTAACTGCCCGATGATCATCATGTCGCCGGTCATTCCTGAACCGAGCAAGTCTTTGTTATGGAAGCTCTCACAAATGCACAACGACAACATCATCGAGTTCACCTCTGAGATGGACCGGGTATTTTACTATCGCCAGCCTGCACTTGTTGAACGCGAGGGTTTCTTTGCCGACGGTATTCATCCTTCGGAGCAGGGTTATGCCGACTGGTCTGCCGCTATGTTGAAGTTCTTCACCCAGAATTACGAATGGTAAACGCGGACGACCTGCGCAATGCGATCGCGCTCCATCAGGAGTGGCTGCTGGTGCGCGAGTTAGGAAGGACGTTTCCGCTTGAATGTCATGAGATCGACGCTCACGAGGCCGACGGCAAGGTCCACTTCGGGTTTATCGACGACCACGGGTTCCATTCCTGGCGGCTAAATGGATTCGAGGCTGATGGCGAAGGGCTAAAGATCGATGTCGCGGGTGCCTTCGCGCAAAAGCGCGAGACGATGCGCCTTATTCCCCGCGCATCCGCGTCGCTGCTCGCGGCCGAAGTGGAGACCGCGCGTCTCAAGATCGCGAATGAGATCGCGGCAATGATCGCCGATCACTATCCGAAGTCGAAAATGGTCCGCATCGCCCTTAGCAACACGAATGGCCGTCTCGCCCAGCTCACTTTTCAGCTCGCGGACAAAACCCCGCTCGCGGCGATCGCCGATGTGACAAACACGATGACGGTCGAATCGCTTTTCACTGCCGGCATCACTTGGATCGAGAAACTCGGGCTGCGAAAGATGAAGCCCGTCAGTGAGCTGAACATCATCTGCGAAAAGCGCACTGCCAAGAATGCGCAAAAGCTGCACGCACTTCTTAACGAC
>JAFAOW010000246.1 GCA_019247455.1 Acidobacteriota bacterium
CATTTCCGAGGCCGTTCGCCTGGTCTTGCAGGCGGGCGCGATCGGCACCGGAGGGGAGATCTTCATCCTGGACATGGGAGAGCCGATCAATATACTGCAGCTCGCAAATGAGCTCATTGCGCTCCACAGCCCGCCTGACGGCCCGAAGATCGAGGTCGTATTTACAGGTGCATTGCCGGGTGAGAAACTGCGTGAACAGCTTGGGTTCGATGACGAGAACATGCTGCATACCGCCAATCCCAAAGTTTTCGCAGGCAAGATATCGCCATATCCGTCACATGTCGTGGAACAAGCGCTCTTGACTATCGAAGCGTTATGCAAAAGGGACGATTCCGAAGCGATCAGACGTATACTCGCCGTGCTTGTTCCCGAGGCGTCGCTCATTCCAGCCGTCGCCTCTGCCAGCACCAATAAGTAATGCAGGCCCAAAACGCGACAACGAGGCGCCTGAAGGTATGCCATATTTGTGCTGCCAGCGAGGGCGCTGCTTGGCTCGCGGAACAACTGCAGGAACTGCGCGACCGCCACGGGCATGAGGTGACCGCGCTGGTTGTCGACGACGAGTGTGAACTCGCGAAGCGTCTTAAAGATGCGGGCGTGCGGCGTATTGCCGTCCCATTTGTCTATCGATCTTTCAAGGACCTCGTAAAGCTTCCCGCAACCATATACCGGATGGCCCGCGTGCTTAAACGCGAGCGTTTCGATGTCGTTCAAACGCATCTTTTCTCCTCGATGTTCGTTGGACGGATCGCCGCTTGGCTCGCCGACGTGCCGGTCCGCCTCGCAATGGTCGCCTCTCCGTTCCATCTTGAAGCACCGATCACCCGATACATCGACGGTGCGACGGTCTGGATGGAGACCGGTATCATTGCCTCTTGTGAACGGACAGTCCGCCTGTATGAGGATATGTTCTTTCGTCCGAAACAGTTGTCGCTGATCTACTATGGCGCGGACCAGAGAAAGTTTGATCCAGATCAAATCGAACCCGCCGGGATCAGAGAGGAATATGGCTGGGAAGCGGATACACCGATAGTCGTACTTGTCGCATACTTCTATCCTGAGCTGACGAAGAGTCGCTGGATCCCAAAAGTCGCGTGGGGAAGGGGCATCAAGGGACACGAGAACTTCGTCGAAGCGGCCGCGTTGCTGTCGAAGGATGTACCAGGTGTGAAGTTCTTACTCGTCGGAAGGCCTTTTGGTGAGTACGGAGGTGAGGAGTACTTCCAAAAGATCGTTCAGCTGGTGAAAGACCGGCAGCTCGGCGACACTGTCATATTCACGGGACACCGCACGGACGTGAATGAAATTCTGCTCGATTCGAACGTAGCCGTCCAGATACCTATTATCGAAAATCTGGGCGGCAGCATCGAGGCTCTGATGATGCGGCGCCCGTTCATAGCCACGAACGTTGGCGGCATGCCGGACGCGGTCCGGGACGGCGAAACGGGATTGCTAATCGAACCCGACGATGCGGGGGCTCTCGCCACGGCCATCAGGTCAATGCTGGAAGACCCCGACCGCGCGAGAAAAATGGCCGAGCAAGGCCGACGCCTAGCACTTGAACGTTTCTCGCTTGAGCGAACCGTAGATGACCTACACAACCTTTATCAGGTACAACACGCACGGCATCCTAAGGGCTACCGGCCATTAGTTACGGCAGGCCGTCACATACTCTCGATCCCGGTTTATGCATATTTGGGCTACCGTTTTATATTCCTTGACTATGTAATTCGCATCTATGTTCCTGTATACGCCGCAAGGGTGCGGGGACTCTGGTATGCGGTGCTCTGCAAGTCTTACATCGCTAGGGGAAATATGCGGATCGCCTATTACGCTCTTCGCGGCCGGGTATATGCCGCTTACTGCCGCCTCCGTGGAAGTTTGAGCTCGACACGCTACAAGCTGATCGCCTTAAGATCTAGGGTGTTCGGCCTGTTCTCGAGAGGGATCTCGTTTGGCGGAACCTGGTTTCGCAGCGCGGCCCACAGGTCGCGCCGCATTGACAGCGAATGATCGGCACGGAAACGCATCAACAGGATGGCCGCTCCGCGGTCAAGATGGATCCCGAAAAAAAGCTACCGGTACTCGTCATCCGGCGCGGCTCAAATACGGCCTTGACGGACATTCGTGAGATCTGGGAGCGTCGCGAGTTGGTTTACATGTTGATATGGCGCGACCTGAAGCTTCGATACAAACAGACGATACTTGGAGTTTCCTGGGCGATCGTTCAGCCGACTCTCATGACGATCGTCTTCGCCGTATTCTTTGGGATGATCGTTCAAGTCCCCTCAGACGGGATCCCCTACGCGGTTTTCGCCTATTCCGGTCTGCTGATATGGTCATTTTTTTCCCAGGCCCTGATGTCGGGGAGCATGAGTTTGAGCGGCAATGCAAACCTGATCAATAAGATCTATTTTCCGCGCTCCATTCTTCCCTTGGCGAGCGTGTGTGTCCGGCTCGTTGACCTTGGAGCGGCGGCTATCCCCCTATGGGGGCTTATGCTCTATTACAAGCTTCCCTTCACCTGGTCGATGTTGTGGTGCCCATTGCTGATCGCACAATTGGCGCTACTCTCATTTGCATTGAGCGCCGTTCTCGCGGCGCTGCAGCTTAGATTTCGCGACGTGGGCTCGATCATGCCAATTCTGATCCAAGCTTGGCTGTTCGCCTCGCCAGTGGTTTACCCGGCGAGCATAGTTGGCAATGAGTGGAGAAAGTTCTATTTCCTAAACCCAATGGCAGGGATCGTTGAAAATTGGCGAGCGGCGCTATTTGGAACCCCTATAGATCGGTCAGCGATGATGATATCGGGGTCGATCACGCTGATCCTAAGCCTCATTTGCATACGCTGGTTCTACGCCTTGTCGAGAAACATGGGGGACGTTTATTGATATGCTGGAAGCCCGTGAGATCAGCAAATCCTATAATGTCGATACGCCCTCGACCTCTTTGCGCGAGGCTTTCGAAAGGCTGCCCGATAGGATCTTTTTCTCCGGTCGCGAAGAGCGCAAAAGGCTTTTTTGGGCAGTCAGGAACGTTAGTTTCACAGTAAGACAAGGCGAGGCCATAGGGTTGATCGGCCGTAACGGAGCCGGCAAGTCGACACTGCTCAAGATACTATCTCGTATAACGGAGCCGACATCCGGCGAAGTCGACCTCTACGGTCAAACGGCGAGCCTGCTGGAGATAGGCACCGGTTTTCATCCGGACTTTTCCGGTCGGGAGAACATTCTGTTAAACGGCGTTCTACTTGGGATGTCGCGGCGTGAAATGAGAACGCGCGCGAATGAGATCGCCGCTTTTGCCGAACTAACGGATTTCATGGACACCCCGGTCAAATACTACTCTTCCGGCATGTATGTACGGCTTGCTTTCGCAATCGCTGCCAATCTCGAGCCGGAAGTTCTGATCCTCGACGAAGTTTTGGCTGTTGGAGACATTGAATTTCAGCAAAAATGTTTTACGAAAATGGATGAGCTTAGAAAGCATGGATGCACCATCATTTTTGCGAGTCATGACCTCGGGTCTGTAAAACGCGTCTGCGATCGCGCCTTGCTCATGGACGGGGGCCGCCTGATAGACTCTAGCCATCCTGAACAGGTCATAGAGAGCTATCTTGAATTATTACGTGAACAAAGCCACTCGGCGGTATGTTGAACCTCTCTCCCCTTCTTGGATCTATACGCGCCGCGTTCACGGCTCTCGCGCAGTTTTTTACAATTCCGCAGTTGATCGGCTACGGCGCAATGTTTTTGCTTGTTTGCGCGGCTGTTATTAAGCGGGAGCGTTCATTGCGGCGATTTTGGACCAAAAGCTTCAGGACAGACATTGCTTACAGCATTTGGTTCCCGATCTATACGTTGTTGATAGGCCTCCCGCTTACTATTTTTGTCTCTCAGAACGTAGATGCGTATTTTCCACTTGTGCATCTTCGGGTGCTGTCGTACCTCCCGGTTTGGCTCAACTTTGTCATATGGATCCTGCTCGTGGACCTCACGATCTATTGGCTGCACCGCTGGATGCATACGTATAAATGGTTGTGGGCCTTACACCGGGTCCATCATTCCCAGCGAGACCTCAATCCCCTGACCACATGGCGTACGCATTGGCTAGAGTTCGTTTATATGAACGTAGGCACGTTCATCGTCATTTTGCTGCTCGGGGATTTCATCGGTTATCCACCGCTGGTCGTCGGACTGTTGGCCGCCTCCCAATTTGCCCAGCATTCAGGCATCAATTGGAACTACGGGCCGATGGGCTTTCTGATCGTAAGTCCGAGATTTCATGCATGGCATCATTCGTCGTCGCGTGAAAACCTTTATGTTAATTTCGGGTCCCTATTTACTATCTGGGACCACGTCTTCGGCACGGCACTGCGGCGTGGGGACATGCCCGAATCCTACGGGCTGCCTTCGCCAGACGATGATATACCCCGATCGTTCCTAGGTCAGCAACTCATCCCCCTCTCAACGCTTGTGCTGCGAAAGCGAACCCGTTCGCTGGCAGGAGATGCGAAATGAAGGCTGAACATAAAGTCGATCTTCAACGATTCTGTAACTATGAGATCCGGGTTGACGGGCACGGGAATGACTTTGTAAGGCTCGCCGTTTTGGGTGACGCCGACTTTGGCATCCTTGAGATGAAAAGGGGAAGCGAGGGTTTTACAGCGAATTACTTTACGGGTGATCGCGAGGTGACGACCTTCATCTCTGATTCAAACCACCCTGTAACCCTGATGGCGGAGCGCAGGGATCTTCCTATCCTGCAGTTTCGGATGGCCGAACATTTGAAGGAGGGGTTTTACGAGCGACTGACGACATCAACTGGCCTGCACGAATGCACTGACAACGATCTGCCCGCACTTTTTTACGGGATATGGACGGAAGACGACCTAGCGGCTCTTAAGGCGAATCGATCACTTAAGGTGATCATCTGGACCGGCGGCGACATCAATGCTGCGGAGTATCGCGAAGATTACGTTCGAGAAATAGTTCTCAGGAACGTCGATGAGGTCAAGAAACTGGAACGGGTCGTCCATGTTAGCCGGTCGTCTTTCACTGATCAGAGCCTTCGGGAGTTCGGCTTTTCGTTTGTCCGTGTGCCATGGCTGCCGATGGATATGTCGCAGTATCATCCTGTCACTAAGGGCGACAGTATCTATATCTACACCTCGCCTGGGTTTGAGTGGTACTACGGATCGG
Source organism: Acidobacteriota bacterium (assembly GCA_019247455.1). Lineage (GTDB taxonomy): Bacteria > Acidobacteriota > Blastocatellia > Pyrinomonadales > Pyrinomonadaceae > OLB17. The sequence continues at coordinate 5,202 of JAFAOW010000246.1, forward strand.
CGCTGTATGAACAAGTCGTTGAAAGATACCCGGACATCAACTTTATTTTTGCATGCTGTAAAGCGGGGCTTGACTCACCCGGGTACCTCAAAGATCGCTCAAAACATAGGCCTACGTACCACGAGCGAAAGGATCTGATCGAGAACGTCTACCCTCGCTGCTTCTTGGCTTTGAGGCCGACCGTTCATGATGGGATTGCCAATACCGTGCAGGAACTTGGTCTGATGGGGATCAAGACGGTACATAACGGGGACGGACCGAGTTGCCTCCGGTATCAGACAGTGGATGACATCTGCGCTCATATCGAACGCGAACGAGATTTTATTGGCACTCGCGATGATGCACTGGCGGAGAAGATGCGCGAGTACCTTACACCCGACCCCTGGTTTCTCAATACTCGCTTCTATACAGAGGCGGTAGAGAACGGACGGTACATAGATCCTGATGAACCTTCTGTCACCGACGGCCAAGGCGCTTCGAGACAATTCCGGGAACGGCTCAAACGCGCTGTTTCCTCGTTGCTTCGGAATGCGAGCGTCAAAGCCCGGCCCTAAGAGAAGAAACCGGTCGAAATTTCATTGTAGACAGTTTGCCCCGCCATTCGTCGGAGTTCGTCAACGATCGGTGATGGCCGGTACCAATTGAACATTCGCCATGGCGCAAGGAATGCCACCTTTTGGCCGAATTCTGAAGAGGTATTGAAATGGATCGTAACAACCCGCGGTTCTAACCATAGGATCTCGGTGACATCCGCGATGTTGGCAAGCGGGACCATCGTCTCTTTGAAGTAATTCGAAATATACAGGTTACGGGAATCCGCTTTTATTGCCTTTATGCGAAAGGCGTTCCAGAGATGGTAGCCCACTATTGCGCCGAAGAAGGTCCCAAATATACCCAAGGCGCCAAGCCCAGCCGCATCAACCGAACGGTACGCAAAGAGCGAGAAATTACCCAGCAGAAATAGACCAATGAGTGGTGTAACAAACTTTACGTAAAGCGTGAGACGCGACGAGATGCGTCGCAGTTCGTCGGGCGGATCGTTCATGATGGCAGAATGATGTTCCCATCTCGCGTTTTTTTCAACTCGCTGGGCATCATGCAAGTGGCGTTATAATGGCACTATGGACTGGAAGATTTTCGGGACGGCCTTTGTAACCTTGTTTTTGGCGGAGTTGGGCGACAAGACGCAGCTGGCGGTCATCACGATGACGGCGAGCACGGAGTCGAAAATATCGGTCTTCCTCGGGGCTGCTGCGGCCTTGGTAGTCGTGACGCTGATCGGCGTGCTGGTCGGCGGTGTATTGAGCGAATACATTCCGACCGAGTGGCTGCAGCGGATCGTGGCGGCAGCGTTCATCGTGATCGGTGTGTTAATGCTGCTAGGGAAATTGTAGTTTGAGATCTTCCTTAATGAGATCCTTGATGAGACGTACTCTCGCTTAAACTCTCGCTCAGCCGGTCTGCCTAGACGTTAAACCTAAAATTCACGATATCACCGTCGCGCATGATGTAGTCTTTGCCTTCGAGGCGGAGGAGGCCCTGGTCGCGGGCGGCGGCGTAAGTAGCCACACGGGAAAGGTCCTCGTAAGAAACGATCTCGGCGCGGATGAAACCGCGCTGAATGTCCGAATGGATCTCGCCGGCTGCGTCCTGCGCGCGGGTGTTAACGGGAATGGTCCACGCACGTACTTCCTTTTCACCTGCGGTCAGAAAGGACATCAGACCAAGCATTTTGAATGCAGACTTGATCAGCTCATCGACGCCGCTCGACGCGAGGCCAAGGTCCTTGAGGTATTCGGTACGCTCGGCGGGGTCGAGAGCGACGAGTTCGGCCTCGAGTTTCGCGCAGATGACGACGACCTCTGCATTCTCACTCGAGGCCTGCGCCTTGAGCGCCATGACGTGACCATTCGAATCGGGCTCGGCAAGTGTCGCCTCGTCGACGTTCGCTGCGTAGATGGTCGGCTTGCTTGAAAGGAAGAACCAGCCTTTGACGATCGCGCGTTCATCGTCCGTCAGATCGGCGGAGCGGACCGAGCGGCCTTCCTCGAGCACGGGCTGGATCTTGTCTAGGATCGCGAGTTCACCTCTCGCGTCTTTGTCGCCAGATTTGGCTGCGCGCGCCGCCTTGTCACGGCGCTTCTCGGCGGACGCGAGATCAGCGAGAGCGAGTTCGATCTGGATGGTCTCGATATCGCGTACCGGGTGGACGGAGCCCTCGACGTGGACGATATTCTCATCGTCGAAGCAGCGGACGACCTGAATGACGGCGTCGGTCTCGCGGATATTCGCAAGGAATTGATTGCCCAGGCCCTCGCCCTTTGACGCACCGCGTACGAGACCCGCGATATCGACGAATTCCACCGTTGCGGGAATGATCACGTCCGTCTTTACGATCTTCGCGAGAGGCTCCAGACGCTCGTCAGGGACCGCCACTACGCCGACATTCGGTTCGATCGTTGCGAAGGGGTAGTTCGCGGCAAGCGCGGCTTCCTGCGCGGTCAGTGCGTTAAAAAGGGTAGATTTTCCGACGTTGGGCAGGCCAACAATACCAGCTTGGAGCATAAGATCACGTTTCGGCCCGAAGGCCAAAACATATGATTTTACCCGCTCAAGCTTTGGTTGGAAAGGTCAGTGCGCAACTGCCGGGTATTGCGGGATGCTCGCGGCGGCCCGAGCGTCATGCGCCGGGATCATATGCATGTCGGGAAAACGCTTGTGGATCGCGGCCATCCTTGCGATGTTATCGCGGACCTCATCGTCGTTTTCACCGACCAGGCGGCGCGAGAGCCAGGGTTTTTCGGCAGGCAGGTCGATGCCTTCATTCTGCCAGACGAGATCGCCTAAAAATGCGTACCGTGCTCCTGTCGGAAGATTGACAAAGGCGATGATCGAGCCGGGCGTATGACCGGGAGCCGGGACGAGCACTACCGAGCCGTCGCCCCATACATCGTAACTGGACGAGAACCCCAGATAAGGAGGCCCGTTAAAGGCGTATTCGCGATAGTTGATATTGGGCAAGCGGTTTATCAGCTCGGTCATGGATGCGCGCGAGTCGATGAACGTCTTTTCTGCCTGGCTGACCCACACCTTCACTCCGGGAAGGCTGTCGAGCCCGCTAACATGGTCCCAGTGCGCATGCGTGAGTATGACTCCCGCTAGCTGTGACATCGGATAATCATGCGAAGCTAGCTGATCCCCTACCGCAGTTCCCTTTTTGTAAGACGCGAGTTGGCGCATCAGCCAGGGCATCGTTTTGGCGTGTTCGTCGAGATCGCGTCCAAAACCGGTGTCGATGAGAAGGTCGCCCTTCGGATGGTGCACGAGAAACGCCGTCATAGTGAAGTCGCGCGTGTCGCCAAATCCGCCCCCGCGAAATGCAAACAGCGCTTTTGATCCCATCGATCCGGTCGTTATCGCGCTTAGCGTCATTCCCGCAGGCGGCGACGCGATCGGAAGCTCGGAGCTTTGGAGGGGCTGATAGGGTAGTACGGCGCCCGAAAACGACCATGCAAGGGCTATGAAACCCGCCAAGGCAAGAATGCCAATAACAATGAGGGCCTTCTTCACGAGGAAACCGTGTGGGCGCGCCACCGAATATAACACATTGAGGCATCGAAATCGCAAGCGAGTGATATCTGGTTTTTGGGTTTGATTTACAGTACCTTTATCTACGTCTCGAGACCGTAAGTCCTATGCTCATCTCACTAATTGCTCTCCTGATCACCGCTAGCGGAGGTACCGCCCTTACGTACGCGGTCGCACGCGAAAAGCCGCTTCTCTGGAGGATCTGCACGGGAAATATCGTGGGATCGGCTCTGTGCGGCACCGTCGCATTTGTGCTCTCATGCCTTTTCGGCCTAACGATCTGGGTTGCGGTTGCGAGTCTCGTACTGACAGCATTGCCGACGCTCATTTTTTTCCGAGTTCGAGAGCGGAGCATGCTCGCCCATGACTGGCAAATGGCTCGCGGAAAGCTGCAAGGCGCTAATGCCAAAAAGATCGCCTCGTTTCTTTACTACCTGTTTTTCTTTGTTCTGTTTTGGCAGTTTTTCGGGCGAACGATGTTCGAGATGGCGGACGGCATTTACACGGGCGGCTCGCAGAATCTCGGCGACCTGCCATTCCATCTGGGTGCAATATTCAGCTTTACGGATGGGGCGAACTTCCCGCCTCAGAATCCCTCTTGGGCCGGCGCAAGATTTACATATCCTTTCATAGCGGACCTATTGACCGCGGTGTGGATCAGGCTTGGAGCCGGCGTCAAAGAGGCTATGTGGGTACAGAATGTTGGATGGGCGTTTTCGCTGCTTGTCATTCTTGAAGCGTTCGTAGCCCGTCTGACGGCGAGCAGGCTCGCGGGGCGTATCGCGCCATTCCTCTTGTTCTTTAGCGGCGGGCTTGGATTCATTTGGTTTGTTTCGGGCTGGTGGTCCGGGGCCGCTTCGCTCTCGCACCTGACGGCGGATTACACGATCGGTACCGACTATCGGTGGGGCAACTCACTTGTCGTGCTTTTCATGACGCAGCGAAGCCTGCTGCTGGGAATGCCGCTTACGATCATCGTGCTCGGCTGGCTGTGGAAGACATTTGCCACAGAGGACAAGGATGGCGAGACGGCGACAGGGCGGGACACACCGAATAAGGAACTTATCGCTGCGTCTCCGCGTCC
>JAFAOW010000251.1 GCA_019247455.1 Acidobacteriota bacterium
CCCGCCCAGACCGAAAGGTCGTAGTCCTCATCGTCGTCGACGGGGCCGCCGCTGCGTATCTTTGCAGAGGCTTCCGTGATCGCGAGCTTCAGCACGGACGTAGCCTTTAGCTCCAAGTCTGTCGGCAGCCTGACCTCAGCCCAGCGACCGGGGACGACGTGCTCGCTGAACGCAAACAGTGCGTTTTCCTTCTCCTTTGCATCTGTAACTTGCTGGGCGTTACCCAGGATCACGACCGAGCGGTAATTCATTGAGTGATGAAAGGCCGACCTCGCCAGTACCAACCCGTCGATCAGCGTGACCGTCACGCAAACCTCAATGCCTTGGGACAGATCGCGCAGCATCCTGCTCGCCGACGAACCGTGAATATAGAGTGTGTCGTCCACCCGTGCGAAACCGGTCGGGATCACATACGGCTGTCCATCCGACACGAATCCGATATGACAAATGAACGCCTCATCGAGAATCGCGTTTATCGTATCGCGGTCGTAGGCGCCGCGTTTTGGAAGGCGTCTGATCCGCGTCCGGTCTGTTTGCATTATCTTCGCATCCATCAAGAAGATGTTCCCACGAAAAACACGAAAGGCACGAAATGGGAGTCTTTAGCGATTTTCGTGCTTTTCGTGGGCAGTCTTATTTTGCGTCCATCCAATTGTCGCCGGAGCCCGCCTCTACCACGAGCGGGACGTCAAGCTCGGCGGCCGATTCCATCTCTCGCTTGATGAGCTTTATGGCCTTGTCGACCTCGCCTGCTGGAGACTCAAAGAGCAGCTCATCGTGGACCTGCATGATCATTTTTGTTTCGAGACCCTCGTCCTTGAGAGCCTGGGCGACACGGATCATCGCGATCTTTACAATGTCGCTCGCGGTACCCTGGATCGGCATGTTGATCGCCTCGCGTTCGGAGCGGGCGCGCACCGTCCAGTTGCGGTCATTGATCGAGGGAAAATAGCGTCGCCTTCCGAAGATCGTCGTAACGTACCCGTTGCGTTTGGCTTCCTCGGGGATACGATCCATGTATTCGCGAATGCCCTTATAAGTATCGAAATAATCATCGATCACCTTTCGAGCCTCGGCCTTTGAAATGCCGACCCGCTGCGAAAGTCCAAAAGCTTCAACAGCATAAGCGATCCCGAAGTTGACTATCTTGGCGAGGCGCCGTTTTTCCTTTAGGTCCTTAGCATCTGTTGCACCAAACACGAGACGCGCGGTATTCGCGTGAATGTCCTCATTCTCCTGGAACGCCTTGGTCATGACCGGGTCTTTCGTGATGTGGGCGAGGATGCGAAGCTCGAGCTGTGAATAGTCGGCAGATATTAGCTTATTGCCTTTTTCCGCGATGAAGGCACGGCGAATTTCCTGACCCAGCTCCGTCCGGACCGGAATGTTCTGAAGATTCGGCTCGGTGGATGAAAGGCGACCGGTGGCAGCAACCGTCTGATTTAGACAGCCGTGAACGCGGCCGTCCTCGCGGATCATCTTCGGCAGCGCGTCCGCGTAGGTCGCCTTGAGCTTGTCCATCTCGCGGTAATCAATAATGAGTTGAGCGATCTCATACGTCTGTGCCAGCTCAACGAGCACGTCGTGACTGGTAGAGATCTGCCCTGTCGCGGTCTTCTTGCCCGTCGCGATGTTGAGTTCGGCGAAGACCTCGCCGACCTGCTTTGGCGAACCAATGTTGAATTCCCGCCCCGCGAGTTCGTACAACCGATCCCGAAGCTTCTCCAGCTCACGCGTAATATCCTTCGAAAATCTATTTAGACTCGCCGCATCCACTTTCATTCCCGTTAGCTCAATGTCAGTCAAGACAGGAATGAGCGGCAATTCGATGTCGTCGTAAACCTTTTCGACGCCGGTCTCAGCGAGCTTTTGACGCAGTATAGGTGCGAGCCGAGAAACGAGTGCCGCAGTCTCGACCGCCCGAAAGGCGTGCTCGTCAAATTCCTCTGGAACGCTCCGTGCGATGTCCGTGTCTAAAAATGTCTGAGCGAGAAAGTCGATCGGATAACTTGAACGCGTAGGATCGAGCAAATAGGCCGCGATCAGGACGTCGTCGTCAACTGCCGCCGGCCTGATGCCAAGCTTCAATAGTGCACCTGCATTCCGCTTTGCATCGTGCACAGCATTCTCGAAAAAGCTATTTGTCAGCAGATCGCCGATCTTTTTTAGCGCTTGATCACTATCGCCGGCAAAGTTATCGAGATCGACGTAGTAGGCCTCGCCTCGGGGGAAGCCAAAGCCGATGCCGTGAGGAGCGGCCTTTTCGAAACAGCTGGATTTTTCATTCGAGTTAGCGTCGTTAACGTGATAGCTCCACGCCGGATTGTTGAAGGTCTGGCGGACAAATTTGTCGAGCCCATCGAGATCATTCACGAGCGTGTACGTTGTGTCGATCTTCTCGCCTCCGCCGCCGGTATGGCTCGGCAGATTGTCGAAAAGGCCCCCCGTATCCGCGAATTCATTGATCAGCGATTTGAATTCGAGCTCGCGAAACAGCTCATAGGCCTTTGCCCGGTCGGGATCGCAGTGCTCGAGCGCTTTTAGATCAAGCTCGACAGGCACCTCGCAGTGGATAGTCGCAAGCTCGAGTGACTTCCTTATGATCTCCTGATTGTTCTGCAGGCTCTCACGATATGTCTTGTGCGAGATCTCCTCGGCGTGCTCCATCGCACCGAGAGCCGACCCGTATTCGAGAACCAGCTTGAGCGCTCCTTTCTCGCCGATGCCGGGGGCTCCAGGAATGTTGTCGACCGAGTCGCCCATGAGTCCCAACAGGTCAATGATCTTGTCGGGCGGGACGCCAAACTTATTCTTCACCCATGCTTCATCGCACCATTCGACCGACGGTACGGGCACCTTGCGGCGGATGTTCGTCGCGTTGTTTCGCATCGCAATGACATAAGGGTCCTGGACGAGTTGGCACAAGTCTTTGTCATTTGAGACGATCACGCACTGCATTTTCTTCGCGGCGATCTGCTTGGAAAACGTGCCGATAATGTCGTCCGCTTCGTAGCCGTCAAGCTCGATATTCGGAATACAAAACGCCTCGCAGACCTGTTTTATGTAAGGGATCTGCGTCAAAAGGTCGTCCGGCGTTTCCTGCCTGTTCGCCTTGTAATCGGTATACGAATCGTGTCTGAATGTCGGTGCGAATGTGTCCCAGACCGCAGCGATGTACTCGGGCTGCTCGTCCTTTAGCAGCTTGCGCAGCATATTCGTAAAGACAAATACGGCCTGGGTGACCTGCCCTTTCGAATTGCGTAGCGGCTCCTGCTTCATACCCATCGGTGCAAAGAACGCACGATAGATATGCGACATCGCGTCGATCAGGAATACTCGTTTCATCTTGTTATTGAATGATAGAGAAAGGCAATTCGCTAAACAAGCGGTGGTCCGAACAGAGCGAGAAGTTTGACACTAAACCACCCGTTCGTTATTCTTTTCGTTCGCCTGCGCGTCAGGAAAACGATGCTTGAAAACTGACCCTGACCTTTATTTTCAAGGCTGTTATTTGCCTCACGACCGGTTCGTCTAGGGGTTAGGACACCGCCCTTTCACGGCGGCAACACGGGTTCAAATCCCGTACCGGTTACCATCTTCACGGGCCATTTTTGCATCAAACCTAGCAATACGAATTCGCTCGCGCGTGTCCGAGCGAATTTTTATTTTGGGACGCTAAATGATCAAAAAAGCTGCATTTATTTTCGCAATACTTCTTGTTTCGAGCCTCGCTGCGCTCGCACAGGGAACGGACGTCGCGATGGTCCTCCCATTTGAGAACCAATCAGCCAAACCGGAATTTAATTGGGTGGGCGAGAGCTTCGCCGATTCGTTATCCGACCTGCTAAAGGTACCCACACTTAACGTCGTTTCCAACGAACAGCGAAAGATCATTCAGCAGCGTCTCCGTATTCCGCTCAACACGCTTCCGAGCCTTGCTACGTCACTAAAACTCGCACGTGAGAGCAATGCCTCGCTTCTGATCGCCGGCCGATACACGATCGTACCTGCCAGCGCCGAAACCGCCGCTACGATCAACGTCACGGCACAGATCATTCGCGTGAATGAAGGACGCTTTATGAGCGAGGTGATCGACGGGCGTCAGGTCACTCGCGACATTACGCTTAATGATGCACTCGCGAATTTGCAAACCATCCAAGGGCAGATCGCTTATCAGATCCTCTATCAGCGGGACAAGGCTCTTCCCTTTTCACAGAATGACCTGATCACGGCAGCGAACAAGGTTCCCGCAAAGGCCTTTGAGGCATATATAAAAGGGCTCCTTACAGGTGATGTGACCGCGCGCGAGAACTATTTCAAGAATGCATCTCGGCTGTACTCGGAGGCGGAGGACAACGGCATATATTCGGAAGCCGAATTGGAGCTCGGGCATCTCTATCTCGGACAGAAGAAGCTGGGTGACGCGGTCAACTCGTTCGAACGCGTGATCAGCGCGAACCAGGCGTGTCACGAAAGGGCCAAAACCGACAAGAAGCCGCCTCAATGCGGCGACGAGGGATTTGCTGAGGCATCATTCTATATCGGGCTCACGTACTGGCAACAGGGGAATTACGAACAGGCGCTCGCAACGCTCCGGCCCCTCGCTGAGGATCTCAAGCTCACGTCTGTTTATAATGCGCTTGGGGCGATCTCGATACAGGCTTCGCGGGCGGAAAAGAAGAATCCGTCACGCGCGGCGAGCCTCCTGAACGACAGCGTCGACCTGCTGAAGCAGGCCTCGGACTCTGCACCCGACGACCCGGGCGTAAGATTCAACTACGCCATGGCTCTTTTCCTTACCGATAATGCGGCAGCGGCGGCGGACCAGTTTCGCTCGACCATTGCGGGGAATCCCCGCGACGGCGAGGCATACTACATTCTCGCCAAGATCCTGGAATCGATAAAGGATCCCACGGCAGCCGATATCGACAACCAGGCACGCAAGCTTCTCACCAATGGCAACCGATACGCCAACCTCGAAAAGGAATGGCAAAAGTCTAAGACGATCAACGATGTTCCGTTGAGAGTGCAGCAGCCCGCTCGAAAGGATTTTGTTGCCGTTGTTTTAAGCCGCAAGCCCGCCGCACCTGTCGGTTCGCAGCTAAGCGAAACCGACACCCTTCTCGCGACCGCGCGCCAGCAGATCAAGGCGGGGGCCGACGACGACGCCATGCAGACGCTTCGCCGCGTGCTGGCGAGCGAGCCGATGAGTGCTGAAAGCTATCTGATGCTCGGCAAGATCCACCTCCGCCGCGGGGACATCGATCAAGCTATCTCGTCATTCAAGACCTCTATTTTTTGGGACAACAGGCTAATAGACGCGCATGTCGCCTTAGGAAAGATCTATGTCGAAAAGGGCGATTGCCTCCAGGCAAAAAGCTACGCTGCTTCCGCCCTAGAGATCGATAAGGACAATCAGGACGCCCTTGGTCTGCAGCGACTGTCTGAGCGATGCTCGAAATGACGCTAAACGTTAGTTTTGCAGGATCACCCCTACGCTCTTAGTCACAAGACCACCCCCTTTCCAAAATTATTTTTCGCATTTGAGCCCGTAAATATGGGCTCTTTTCATTGTCCTTCACTATTTTCGATTCACTATTTCCGGTTCACGAGGTCCGTGGCACGCCATGTGCTATATACATTCCCGGCTAGCTTGAGTCAGTAAGATCAAGACCCCGCCGCCATCACTACTCCGAGCGCGGTTTGCCACTGTGCTCGTACACCTTCCGAGCGTTCCTTCAGTTGTCCTACCATCCAAGCCCGGCCCAAAAGGCCGGGCTTTCCTACGTTTATTCGCGAATATTGGGTTTTTATCGTAACTACACCAAATCGTTCATTTTGAATCGTGGCCATTGCCAGCATGATCACGGAGTTGTCAGAGTGACTTGCAATGTATTCGGGAGTACCGGGAAATGACACTCCACGTCAGATTGATGTGACAAATTCTGTCCTTTTTGACCGAAGTTCGGTCAAGATGAAGACAAGCCCTAGCCGCAGAGCACACAGAGGACATTGAGGCGGGTTGATTGGTACTATTGCGGGAATGGCTTTGGGCTTTATAAGGCGAAGGCTTCCCAAATGGCAGAATGTACTGCTGACGCTCGCGAGCGCGGGGTTGATGATCCTCGCCTTTCCGGACTTCGGGATCTGGTGGCTGGCGTGGTTCGCACTCGTGCCGCTGCTGTGGGCCATCGAACGGCAATCGACTTCCATTGCCGCGTGCTTCTTTCTAGGCTGGATATGGGGCACGACATTCTTTATGGGAACGTGCTGGTGGCTCACCTACGCCCCGATCCACTACGCCGCGTTTCCCGCGTGGCTCGCTTATCTGCTCATCCTGATCGCATGCATCGGCGCAGGCGTTTTTCCGGCGATTTTCGGCGGACTGCTCTCAATATTGATCCATCGATTTGGAAGCTGGGCTCTGCTCGCCGCGCCCTTTGTGTGGGTCGCTACGGAATTTGCGAGGTATTGGTGTACGGGAAATGATTGGAATGCACTTGCGTACTCCCAAGATTCGCTATGGATTCTTCCGGCGCGGCTAGGAGGAGCTCTGCTTGTGAGCTTTGAGGTCGCTGTGTGGAGCGCATTTTTCTATTACGCGGTATGGAAATGGAAATCCGTCGGTCGCGGGAAAGTAATGATCGCTGGGGTTGCGATCATGGGACCTCTTATCTGGTACATGGTTTCGATTCCATCCGATGGAAATGGAGCGAAAACCGGACAAGTCGTCGCGGTCCAGCCTAATGTCCCGATGTCCGGACTGGATCAGACTAAATGGACTCAACTTCGACAGCGGCAGATCGAGATGGCAGAGACCGAACTCCGGAAACTGTCTGAAAACCGCAAACCGACTACTGTTGTATTGCCCGAGTCGCCGATGAACTTCATGTACAAGGACGACCCGGAATTTCAGCGGTTCATCGGGGATTTTGCGCGGCGGAATAATGTGAGTGTGCTGTTCAACTCGGCTGAGCCTGATAAGGGGACGACGAAGTATTTCAACTCGGCGGTGATGGTCGGGCCCGATGGCAAGGAGGTGGCTGAGTACGACAAGATATATCTGCTGCCGTTTGGCGAGGCCGTGCCGCCCCCGCTTGACGGGATAATGCCGGGCTTTGTGGGTAACTTCGCGTACGGGCGAAACTACGACCTGCTGCCGGTTGGCGATGCGAAGGCGGGCGTAATGATCTGCTTTGAGTCGCACTTTGGCCAGCTTTCTCGCCGCTACGTTCAAAACGGCGCTGACGTCATCATCGAGATGACGAATGACGGCTACCTAGGCCCGACTCCCGTTCTGCGCCAGCATCTTGCGAACGCCGTCTTCCGCGCGGTGGAAACGAACCGCCCTGTTCTCCGCGTAACGAACGTCGGAATCACCGCCTACATTACCGAATCCGGCGCCGTTCTCGACGCGACCCAGCCGTATCAAGAGGACACACGAGTATGGAGCGTGTCAAAAAGCGACGGCGCGCAGACCTTCTATGTGAAATACGGAGACTGGTTCGCATGGCTATGTGTCGCGGTGACCTTGGTGATGGTGGGAATGAGCCTGCGGCGCAGGTCAGTACCACCTGCCATAGTGGGGAATGATCAAGGTGGCGACGAGGTTGCAGAAGCCCGCGCGTAAGCAAGGGCGTAAGCGGAACGCATAAGCGATCTATCCATGGGCAAACAATAGGGAAGTAACCTCGATGATTATGGCTTCGAAAAGTTCGAAGAGAACGCATTTCCTCTTGCCTACCTGATAACATGGCGCACCTACGGCACGTGGCTACACGGGGACGAACGTCATTCGATGCAGCGGACCGGAAATCCTAAGTTTGGCACCGTCCTCGTCGTGCCGAGTGTCCCGCTCGTCGAGAATATGAAATCGGCAAGAAAGGACCCGCAAGTATTGCTTACTTCCGAACAGCGAGAAATTGTTGAAGTGTCAGTCCGTGAGACATGTAAATTTCGAGGGTATGAACTTCGAGCGGTCCATATCCGCACCAATCATGGCCACGCAGTTGTTTCAGGCCAGACGAAGCCCGAGAAGATACTAAATGAGCTCAAGGCTTATTCAACTCGCAACCTACGCGTTTCTGGATCGGTTGAGTCCGATCAGAAGGTCTGGTCTCGCGGGGGACGAGGTACCTCTGGAAGCCCGCTCATGTAGCGGCTGCGCTGAAGTATGTACTTTATTCGCAAGGTAATGGCCCTTCCGAGATAGTCAGGGAGCTTCCCGAGGATTGAATTCGGTCGACGCTTCGCTTACGCCCTTGCTGACGCGCGGGCTTCTCCAACTTGGGGCTGACGTTGACCCGCCAGCCCTTACTTCGTGCGGGCTTCTGCAACGGCGTAGCGGACTGTAGAATATCTTCTAATGGAACTTACAGACCTCCAAACGAAATTTGAAGAGACCCGAGATAAAGTTGCCCAACTTGGGAGGTTTCTTTGACGCGGCTGCCAAGCAAAAAGAGCTAGCACAATTAGAGCAGCAGATATCTGCGCCCGGTTTTTGGGACGATTCCGAAGCCGCGCAAAAGGTCGTTCAGCAGCGCTCGAGGATAGAGAAGGCGCTTGAGCGACAACAGGGGTTTGAGACCGGCGTGTCTGATGCCGAGGTGTTGCTGGACTTTGCCCAAACGGATGCGGCGTCGGCCGTAGAACTCGAAACCCTGCTCACTCGCTTGGAAAAAGAGGTTGCCGAAGCGGAAGTCGAATCGCTGCTCTCGGGTGAAACGGACGCAAACAACGCGATCGCCTCGATCCAGGCAGGAGCGGGCGGCACGGACGCACAGGATTTCGCGCAGATGCTGCTCAGAATGTACATCCGCTGGGCGGAGAAAAAAGGATTCAAGGTGGAGATCCTCGATGAGCAGTCGGGTTCTGAGGCGGGCATCAAATCGGCGACATTTCGGGTCGAGGGCGACTACGCTTACGGATTGCTCGCGGCAGAGGCGGGTGTTCATCGATTGGTTCGGATCTCGCCGTTCAACTCGGGCGGCAGCCGCGAGACCTCATTCGCGTCAATGTTCGTAAGTCCTGAGATCGACGAGAACATCGAGGTCAACATAGAGGACAAGGACCTTCGTGTCGATACCTATCGCTCGACCGGAGCCGGTGGACAGCACGTCAACACGACCGACTCGGCAGTGAGAATTACGCATCTGCCAACGGGAATTGTGGTAACTTGTCAGAATCAGCGTTCGCAGATCCAAAACCGCGCGGTCGCGATGCAGGTACTCCGATCAAAACTTTACGAACTTGAA
>JAFAOW010000172.1 GCA_019247455.1 Acidobacteriota bacterium
CGCGATCCGAGGTCATCAAATATCTTCAGAAATGAAACGCGCCGCTTTCGGTTTTCTCTTATTGATCATCGCCCTTGGTATTAGCCCTGCTATTCCCCAGGGCGCACCGGCTGATAACCTTTCCAATTTCGCTAAGGTCAACGAACACCTTTACCGGGGAGCCCAGCCGACGGCGGCCGGCGTGTCTCAGCTCAAGGAAATGGGCATTAAGACGATCGTTTCACTGCGAGGCGGGGACATTGCGAAAGAGGAGGCGGGTTGGGCTGCCAATAACGGCATCAAATTCGTCAACGTGCAGGAAGGCAACTGGTCCCGTCCATCGGTGGAAGACGTCGAACGCGTCGTCGCACTGATAAATGACCCCGCAAATCAACCGGTCTTCGTCCATTGCAAGCGCGGCTCCGACCGCACAGGCACCGTCGTCGCCGTTTATCGAATGACACAAGACCACTGGACTGACGATCAAGCCATCGCGGAGGCAAAGAAGTTTGGCTTTGGCTGGTGGCAGATCTGGATGAAGGATTTTATCCGCGACTACTACCGGGATCGGGTCAAGAAATGAAAGACGTGATCGTGAATTACCACGCCGACGCGCTCAATACTTTTCGCAATTACAAGAAAATGGCGGAGAGGGCGATCGAGCAAGTCTCTGATGAAGAGTTCTTCGCTCAGATCGACACCGAATCGAACTCTATCGCGATCATCGTCAAGCACATTGCCGGAAATTCACATTCACGATGGCGCGACTTTCTGATGTCGGACGGCGAGAAGCCGGATCGCCACCGGGACACCGAGTTTGAGCTGCAAGAGGATAGCCGAGACAGCTTGATGCAATTTTGGGAGTCGGGCTGGCAGACACTCTTTGATAATGTCGAGCCGCTCACTGCAGATGACCTGTCGCGGAAGATCACCATTCGCACAAAAGAGCTGACCGTCGTCGAGGCGATCAACCGGCAGCTAACGCACTATGCGTACCACGTTGGCCAGATCGTGCTGCTCGCGAAGCACTTCAAGGGAGCGGACTGGCAAACTCTGAGCGTTCCGAAAAACCGCTCGGCTGATTTCAACAAATACCTGGCCGAGGGCGATGCAAAAAGCACCAATTCTCTCGACCAGGCACTCGAATTCAACGAAAAGAATTAACTGCTAACGAATACGGTGATGCGACACGCGCTTCTCGTGATAGTTCCCGTGTTTGATCGTGATCTTGTAGGTGTCCTCGTATTCCTTATTGCCCTTCCAAACGGTACGGGTTTCGTAGTAAACACGGTCACGCCGGTCACGAATATCGTGTTTGACGTGCTTCTCGATCTTTCGCTCGGCGCGAAGAATATCGTTGATCTGCGCCGTCGCGACCGTGGCCGCTCCGGCCGTGATAACCACTAATGCAAAACCAGCTATGAACTTCTTCATGTATCTACTCCAAATAGTTAAGATGGCCGCCCGGGCGGGGAGATTGTACTGGCTTTGGCCTCAAGCTTTGGATACATTTCTTGACATAAAAGTTCCCCAAATAATTGCCCCTCGAGGAGAATGATCTCCACCCTCAAAAACCTTTGTGTGATAACCTGATTTTGGCTTCTATGACCTCCATTTCCATCCTCGGCTCGACCGGCTCGATCGGCTGCAACACATTAAAAGTGGTCCAACATCTCGGCGATATTCGCGTGGTCGCGATGGCCGCAGGGAGGAACACGCATCGTTTTGCAATCCAGATCGCAAGGATGCAGCCAGAACTCGTTTCGTGTCTCGATGAGGCCCGCGCAGAAGCCTTACAGCGAGAATTGCACGGCCTTCACGCAAAGGAACCCCGGATCGAGGTCGGTGAGGCGGGTCTTGTCGCCGTTGCGACCCATCCCGAGGCCGACACAGTTGTTTCCGCAACGGTTGGGGCAGTAGGTTTCGTTCCAACCCTGCGGGCGATCGAGGCGGGCAAGCGCATAGCCCTCGCCAATAAAGAGACCCTTGTGATGGCCGGTGAACTAATGACTACCGCCGCACAGAGGTCGAGGGCTGAGATCCTGCCGGTTGATAGCGAGCACAATGCTATTCACCAGTGTCTTCGCGGGGAGCGAAAGAGCGAGGTTCGGCGGCTGATCCTCACTGCCTCGGGCGGCCCGTTCCGCGATAAGTCAAAAGAAGAGATTTCCGCCGCGACCCGTGAGCAGGCGCTTGATCACCCGAATTGGAAAATGGGCGAGAAGATCACGATCGACTCAGCCACGCTGATGAACAAGGGCCTGGAGGTCATCGAGGCGAAATGGCTGTTTGGGTTTGAAGCGGACGAGATATCGGTCGTCGTTCATCCGCAGTCGGTCGTTCACTCGATGGTCGAGATGGTCGATGGATCGATCATCGCCCAGATCGGCGTGACAGATATGCGGCATGCGATCCAATACGCGCTCACCTTTCCCCACCGCCGCGAGAACTCGACCGAGCCGCTCGATCTCGCGGCCATGAGCCGTCTCGACTTTGCCGAGCCTGACCTTGAACGCTTTCCCTGCCTCGGGCTTGCTTACGATGCACTTCGAACGGGCGGAACGATGCCGACAGTTCTAAGTGCGGCCAATGAAGTCGGCGTCGAAGCGTTTCTCGCCGGCCGCATAACTCTTTCTGAGATCGCACGTATTAACCGCGATACGATGGCGGCGCATCAACCGTCTCAGGTGAAAGAGATCGCGGATGTTCTAACGGCTGACACATGGGCAAGAGGCCACGCGAATTTCATCCTGACCGGCAGCCCGGCCGCTGTCTCGACGACTAATTGATTGACTCGCTCTACACCCGGCCCTAAACTTTAAGATTACAACTTTGGTTCTGCACTCAGAATCAAAGCCCTTTTATGGAAAGCGTTATAAATATTGGCTTTTATTACATTCTGATCCCTCTGATCGTGCTCGGTATCGCGGTCAATATTCACGAATTCGGCCACTTTATCATCGCCAAAATGTTCGGAATGCGAGTAGAGGCATACTCGTTTTTCGGGCTCGGGCCGCGGATCTGGGGATTCCGGCGCGGGCATACGGACTACCGCATCAGCGCAATTCCTTTAGGCGCGTACGTGAAGCTTTACGGCGATGAGTCAAACGCCGGCCTGGAAGGTAAAGATGAAGCTGGTGAGCAAGTGCCGGCGAGCGAGCTCTATGAGCTCCGCCCTCGGTGGCAGAAGCTGCTCGTGATGCTTGGCGGGCCTTTCATGAACCTTGTCCTCGCGCTTTCAATACCTTTCGCGACTGCTTATGTTCAGGGGATCCCGTCAATGCCGGCGCCCATCGTCGGGAAGGTGCTCGCTGACGGCCCTGCGGCCCAAGCCGGGCTGCAGGTCGGTGACCGCATAGTTTCGTTCAATGGTATTGAGGATCCAACCTGGCGAAATGTAGATATTGAGGTAAGCGTCAACGCAGAGCGTCCGCTCCCCGCCGTCATCGAACGTAACGGCCAGCGAATGACGCTTCAGGTAACACCGAGGCGGGAAAAGATATTCGCCGGTCAATATGTCGGCACTATAGACGCGGATCCAGACCTTGGAGCGCTGCCTGTGATCGTGGGTGACATCACGCCGAATACTCCTGCAGCCGAAGCGGGGCTGCAATCGGGTGACAGGATCGTCGCGGTTAACGGCGAAACCGTACGTGACGCTTCCCAAACGAAGGAATTCATAGAAAAAGGCAAAGCCGCACCCATCAATTTATCCATCGAGCGCGAAGGGAAGCCGATCTCGCTTACCGCAACGGTAAGAAAGCTCGACGATGGAACCGAACGCCTCGGCTTTGGTTTTAAGAGAACGAATCTCCCGCTCGAGCCGGCGACGTTAACTTCGGCGGCGAGCTACGCGTTCACAACAAATATCGAGACCATCAAAACGACGGGCTCTATTCTGGGCCAGGTCTTTGCCGGCAATCGTTCGGTGAAAGACTCCGGGATCGGCGGCCCGATCGGCATCTTTCAGCAATCTGCTGAGGCCACCCGTATCATGGGGATCGACGGTTTTTTTATCATACTCACGGGGATCAGCCTGAGCCTTGGACTCTTCAACCTCCTTCCAATACCGATGCTCGACGGTGGGCAGATCGCGGTACTTGGCGTCGAAAAGGTTATGTCCTGGTTCGGCCGTACCCTCTCGATGGTGGCAAAAGAGCGAATTCAGTTGACCGGCCTAGCTATAGTTCTGTTGCTGATGGTGACGGTGATCTTT
Source organism: Acidobacteriota bacterium (assembly GCA_019247455.1). Lineage (GTDB taxonomy): Bacteria > Acidobacteriota > Blastocatellia > Pyrinomonadales > Pyrinomonadaceae > OLB17. Next base: position 4,196 of record JAFAOW010000172.1, read on the forward strand.
TTTGATGTCTCACGATTGGTAGGAAAATAGGTGCAGAAGCCCGCGCGTAAGCAAGGGCTTAACTAGCGCCGTTGAATGTTAAGCCCTTGCTGACGCGCGGGCTTCCGCATATGGCACGAAAAGTCACCAGAGCAGTAAAAATTCGAGACGTCCAGATCGGCGGTGGAGCGCCGGTCGCCGTCCAGTCGATGACGAAAACCGACACCACCGATGTCGACGGCACGATTCGTCAGATCGAGCAGATGGTCGAGGCTGGCTGCGAGATAGTTCGCATCGCGGTGCCTGATGATGATGCGGCGGCGGCAATGCCGGAGATCCGTAAGCGAACAAACGTGCCCATCGTTGCGGACATTCATTTCCACTACAAGCTCGCTCTCAAAGCGCTTGATGCGGGCATAGATAAGCTCCGCATCAATCCCGGGAATATTGGCTCGATAGATCGCGTCCGCGAGGTCGTTCGTGCGGCTGAGGCAAGAAAGGTCCCGATCCGCATAGGAGTCAACGGCGGTTCGCTAGAGAAGGACCTGCTCAAGAAATACGGCTCCGCAACACCCGAGGCGATGGTCGAGAGCGGGATGCGTCACATCCGTATCCTTGAAGACCTCGGCTTTGGCGACATCGTGATATCGCTCAAGGCCAGTGACGTCAATCGGATGGTAGATGCGTATCGTCTAATGAGCCAGAAGGTAGATTATCCACTTCATCTCGGCGTCACCGAGGCGGGCACGCCATTCGGCGGAACGATCAAATCTGCGATAGGCATCGGGATGCTTTTACACGAGGGCATCGGCGACACGATAAGAGTAAGCCTCGCGGCTAAACCGCACGAGGAGGTCCGCGTCGGTTGGGAGATATTAAAATCTCTCGACCTCAGAAAGAGGGGCGTCACAGTAGTGGCATGTCCCACGTGCGGGCGGCTCGATATTGATAACTTTGTTGAGATCGTTACCGAGGTCGAGCGTCGCCTTGCTCATGTCGAAGAGCCTCTGCATCTTTCCATAATGGGATGCGCGGTGAATGGGCCCGGCGAAGCGCACGATTCGCAGCTCGGCATTACCTTCGGCCGCAACGTCGGAATGATCTTTAAGGACGGCGTGCCCATGCGCCGGGTCGCTGGCGAAGACATCGTCGAGGAATTCGTCAAAGAAGTTGAGCTCCTTCGCAAAGAAGGCTCAACTGCCACGCCGCTCGGTTCAGACAAACCCCTCGTTCAAATTTCTTAGCCACGGAGAGCACTGAGTAATAGCGCCGAGCCCCAGGTTCTCCTCATTTCTTGCTCTTTTGAATCGGAAGAACCAACTACAGTGGCCATATCCTGATTTTGGGTGATTAGGAGAACACAGAATCCCCATATCTTCCCTCAGTGTCCTCTGTGCTCTCTGTGGCGGCACTCTTACGGAAAGAGGATCGTAAAGGGCCAAACCGGGATATTCCTTACCACGCCAAAAACAAGTAGGACCGTCATGAACGTCCATAAGAACGCCGGACGCGTCATCCACAGCGGTAATCCCCTGCCGCGGATAGCTACAAGCAGCAGCGAGACCCACGCATAGCCGAACATCACCGCCCAGACGGGCGAGAGCAAATTAAAATCAAGCGCTACGATCAGATCGCCATGAAAAAGTGCGTGAAATGCCCTCGTTAGACCGCAGCCTGGGCACGCAAAACCTGTGATCGCGAAGAACGGACAGACCGGGAAGAAGCTCGTTTTTGACGGATCAAAATATGCTGTCAGGAAGCACGCTCCGGCAACACTCACGACAGCCGACGCCGCTGTGAATCGCTGAACTGTCGTTGCCAGCTTCTCTTGCGCGATCTTCGCCTCGGCCTGCATATCTAACGAATTCTACCTGACTTTTGGATCAGGCTGCCATCGACGCGAAGAGCCCGTCGGTAGCCACCCGTCTGTTGATATTCACCGCGAGGTTTTCGCGAAGAGTTTGAATGTCAGTCAGCCAGCGCGCCAGATCCGAAGGCTGGCATTGTTCGGCAAGGTCAGCCAGTTCCGGGCCGACGTCCTGGTTGACCATTCGGGAAGGAGCGCCGCCGATCGCGATCGTCCAAACGTCGTGGATCAGCGACTCAAGTATTTCCAGCGCCGGCTCAAAGGCCTCTTTCTTTTTCGGGTCTGCCATCGAGTCGGATGCCTTAAGCATCGTCGCGATGTCGCCGGTTGCGATCGCACTCCTTACGACCTCGATCAGCTGAGTGCGAACAGCCTTAAATTCGTCTACATCGATCGATATCGCACGGCCGATGCTGCCGCGAGCAAGGCGCGCCGCAAGAGCCGCTTCGGCAGGCGTAAAGGCCCTTTCGCCAACGAGGTATTTCTCGATCTCGTGAACCTCGATCGGAGCAAAGCGCAGTATTTGGCACCGCGACCGAATGGTCGGCAAAAGGCTGTCGGCTCGCGACGTGATCAAAAATATGTAGGAAGTCGCCGCCGGTTCCTCTAGCGTCTTCAGAAGCGCGTTCGCGGCGGGGTCAGCCATCTTCTCGGCATCGTCGACGATAAAGAATCGCGCGTCCGCCTCATAGGGGCGAAAGTTCGCCTCCTTTTCCAGATCCCGAATGGCATTTATTCGAACATTTCTGCGAAATGGAATAACGCTGCCTACATCCGGGTGCTCGCTAAAGAAAACGCGGTCGTAATCCTCACCTTTTTCGCTGGTCGGGAATACAAAAACCTCGGCGCGCCGGCATGCCGCGCAGACACCGCACGCCTCGACCTCATCTTTGCTTGTACAAACAAAAGACCGCGCCAGCTCGAGAGCGAATTGCCGCTTACCCACGCCATCCGGTCCAGCAAACAGCAGGGAATTCGGCACGCGGCCATTCTCGACAAGATGCCGCAGAGTCTTTTTAATATTCCTGTTGCCGACAAGCTTGCTAAACATTACTTGATGAACTTAGTTATCACTTTTACGACGTCAGCCTGGATCTCGCCCACGGAACGGTGCGCATCGATCACTACGAAACGTTTCGGTTCCCGCCGCGCAATGCGAAGATAAGATCTGCGCACGCGAGTATAGAATTCAGCCGTTTCTTCATCCATCCTATTCTTTTTAGCGTGCGACCGCCGGCGCAGGGCCATCCTGCGAATCGCTTCCTCTACAGGAATATCAAAAAAGAGCGTCAGATCCGGTTTGAGACCACCCGTTGCTAGCCGGATAACTTGATTTACCTGTCGTCTGGCGATGCCGTTTCGGGCACCCTGATAGGCGTACGTCGCGTCAGCATATCGGTCGGAAATTACGGTGGTTCCCGCGGCGATCGAGGGTTTTATCAAATGCTCAACGTGCTGAGCGCGGTCAGCTGCGAATGAGAGCAGCTCGGCCATCGGCGCTACCTTTTCCTTCGTCTCTAAGAATGCGGCCCTCAGATGCCTGCCCAGCGCGGTCCCGCCGGGCTCGCGCGTAATAACAACATCTGTCCCCCGGGCGCGAAGTGTCTTTTCGAGTGCGCGCAACTGAGTGGATTTTCCACTGCCGTCGATACCCTCGAACGTAATGAATTTTCCTTTCAAGACTGGTGCTCGGGCGGGCGGCGCTCCTGGGTAATAGACGAAATAGCGTGTTTGAAGATCAGTACGTCCGGTCCGCCGACGTCCAGCAGTACCGAAAACTTGTCAAAGCTTTTTATCCTTCCGGAAACTGTCGCCCCTTGTAGAAGATGGATCACCACGTTGACCCTTTCGCGGCGTGCCGAATTCAAAAAAGCGTCCTGAATGTTCTGGGCCGGTTGTTTGTCCATAGCACACTCTCTCCGCTCGAAATCAGTAATACTCGCGTAATTTTCCGATTATAGCAAATATGCTAGGTGCGACAAGAAATATCACAGATTCAGCGATTTAAATAGCTCGGCGCGGATTTCGGGGTCCGTTCCAAAGCCGTTAAGCCAGGTCGCGCCCGGCTCCTTTCGAAACCATGTGCGCTGTCTTTTGGCATAATTCCTGACGTCCTGTTTTGACCTTTCGACGGCCGAATCGAGGGCACGTTCGCCCCGTAAATATTCGCAAACCCGCCGATAAGCGTGGGCCCCGAGGGCATTCGTATCGTCGCGGACGCCAGAGCCTCGAAGCCGCTTAGCCTCCTCGACCAGGCCGTCCGCAAAGTGTTTTTCGGTTCGAGCGTTGATCAACCGGTACAGCTCATCTCGTGGTGGGTTCAAGACGAATATCTGTAGTCGATAGGCGAATTCTGGCGGTGCGTCCCGCTCGGGCTGCTTTCGAGAGAGGCGTTGGCCCGTCTGAAAATAAAACTCCAGCCCCCTTATCACACGAACATAGTCTTTTTCGGGAAGCTTCGCAGCAAGCTTAGGGTCGAGCCTCCTTAGCATTCGGTGGAGATGCGCGGGTCCGTGTCTCCTTTGTATTTCGCGGAACCTCTCCCGCAGCTCCGCGTCCGTTGCAGGAGCGTCAAAAAGCGGCTGCCGAAGGGTCCGCAAATAGAATCCAGTGCCCCCGACCAGGATCGGCACATTTCCTCTCGATTCGATCTCGACGATCTTCTTCGCAGCGTCGCGCGCCCAGTCGGCTGCCGTATAGTTCACATTCGGGTCCACGTAGCCGATCAGATGATGGGTCACGCCGCGCATTTCCGCTTCGCTCGGCTTCGCCGTAGCGATCTCGATCCCCTTGTAGACCTGTACCGAATCGCAATTGATGATCTCGCCGCCGATCCGAAGCCCCAACTCCACACCGAGCGCAGTTTTGCCCGAAGCCGTCGGGCCGGCGATCACCAAGACCGGACGGGATCTCGGTAGTGAAGGCATACCTGCACCAAGCTTATCATTTGGCGCAGGCGGCTCGGGTCCTCACGTTTGTTGCTAATTTGGATTTGGTGTATGCTCACCGTGTTCCACTCAGCATAAGTACTTGGCGTTTAGAACTCCCTGAGGTTTCCCATGGTCGCGGTCGTCCACTATTGACGCGATCTTGTACAACTTGGATCTGATTAGGAGGCCTACCTTGCGAATTTGGTATCACCTGACCCGCGTGGCCGCACGTATCGTCGCTATGAATCGGCCCGTCGCGATATTCCTCATCTTGGCTGCGAGCGCGGCCGCCATGCTCATCTTGCCTTTACATACTGGTCGCTCCGCGCCGGTTTTCGCGATCCCGCGTCCAACCCCACCGGACAAGCAAGCCATCGACGCGCTGGTCGAACAACTTATGGGGACGCTCGGTGACAGTATCGACGACGATGATCTTATCGCGTCCATAGGGCGGAAATGGGACGCCCGGATACTTGCCGGAAGAACAAAGAAGCAGATCATAGACCTTCTCTACGCAGACTTAAAGTCGGTAGTAACGGAAAAAGAAACGCAGGACGCCGTTTGGAAAAGCTGGGCGGATATCATCTCGGACGCTGTCTCAGAGGATTCCACTCCGGCCAACACATCAAACGCCGGGGTTCAGCCACCCGCGGCGCCCGTTCGTTCGGTCAGTTTTGACGATCCAACTGAGCGGGGCATCGCCGTGCCGAGGGTGGGCGGCCAGTGGATACTTACTGACGATCTAAAGCGGACCAACGCCGCTTCTGAGATGGCTTTCTTTCGGTCAGCCTATACGGCGGTAAAGGTGTGGCGTCCTGAAAAGCGCCAGTATGGTGGATTCTCGTACACCGTCCTTGTCGCCACGGATCCGCTTGATCAGAATGCTCAAGGCAAGATCACAGGTGCAGATAAGGCGGTGAAAGCCGTGATCGACCACGGATTCATTCTTCCCAACGACCTTCGCTTCTATTGCTCTAATGTCGTTGGGACGCTGACCCAGGCGTTCAAACGGGGCGATAACTGGGCACCGATCGCGTGGATAGTTCTGGGCGACGGGGGGTCGACGAAAGCACTTTCGGCCACTTCGGCCGGCCTGAACGGTTTTGACACCCGCACGATCCGGGCAATACACGAGATCGGGCACATTCTCCACGAGCGTTACGAGGGCGACGGCTTCTGGGAGAAGGGCCGGACGCCAAACCCAGCCGTCTCAGCAAAAGTGTCGGCCTATGGCTGTTGCAATGAAAAGGAATTTGTCGCAGAAGTATTCACCGGGCTGATGATCGGTGTGCGATGGCCGCCCGACGTTATCGCGGAATACCATAGATTTCACGGGCCTATGCCTTAGATCTAGGAACGCGTTTTCATTCTACAAGTTTGAAACAGTCTTGTTTCATTTTGTTCAAATTGTCCCTATAGACCAGAGGAGGAAAAATGATGGGAAGGAATATCGAGTTTCGCAAAAGAGTCGCAACTGCGCTTTTGTTAACGGTGGCACTAACAATAACGGGGTTGGCGATCCGGCCCTTCCCGGCCGCGGCGGTGGCCAGCGGCAAAACAATAGCCATCCCGCGGCCCACACCTCCTGACGATCCTCTGGACGCAAATGCAGCGGCAGCCTTCGTCAATAAAATGAATGATCAGGTCAAGAACGTTTTGAACGATTTCTTCGACATTGACGGGGTTAACGCTAAGTTCACGGAGATCTCGAACAAGGTTACGGAACGGGGCGATATGGAAGGCAAGACCCAAAAGCAGATCGTCGATATGTACCTCGAGGATATCCGGGCGTCGATATCCGACGCTGCGCAGATCACAGCTTTCGAAAAAGCATTTGCCAGGGTCATGAAAGGTGATGAAACGGGTCCACTGACAGAGCTTGCGACAGACCCGGGTGTTACGGCGCCGAAAAGCAATCCTTCCACAGCACCCTCGTCGTCCGCGTCGCTCAGACAATACATCAAGAGCTTGAAATACGATCCGCGTGTCCTCCTCGCAGTTCAGGGCGACGGCGGCACGATGATCGTTGACAAGGAAAAAGACAAGAAGAACGAGCGCCGAACGGGAAACGCCAAGATCATACGGTGTCTTCGAACTACCCGTAATCTAAGTAAGAATTTTGACGATGTTGCGATCCTTCAGCCTACCCAGGGTGTGATCTATCCTGGGGCCCTGGTCTATGCGGACCAGGAACTGGTTGACGGAAAGCCCCGTCCACTCACCGGATTGCCGCGCGCACCGATAGACCTGCGGCTGGACCTTCCGGGCCTGCAGGACGAAGGAAGCTTCACGATAGCAAACCCAACGGATGGAAAGGTGCAAAGTGCCGTAAATAAGGCGCTGAACTTCTGGAACAACTCGACCAGCTTTCAGGACGGCTATGTTAATCCTTCACGCTCGAACTATAGTTCCACGATCGCATACAGCAGCGATCAATTGGCGATGAGCCTCGGCTTCAACGCGAAGTGGGCGTCGGGTGACGCGGCCGCGCAGTTCAAATACTCCACGTCAAACGAAAAGAACGTTATAGTCGCTGTCTACAGACAGGTGTTCTACACGGTCACGTTCGACGCGCCCAATCTGCCCGAACAGTTCTTCGACCCTTCGGTTTCGGTTGAGGAAGCGAGGGAGACGTTCACGACCGAAAAGCCTTCGGCGCCGGGATATGTGAGCAGCGTTAACTACGGCAGGATCATTATGTTCCGCATGGAGACGGATAAGAGCGCCAGCGCCGTCGACGCACAGGCCGCTTTCAATTACGCCGCCGGCGCCGTTACAGTGGGCGGGGATATGAAGCTCAAATACGACAAGATCCTTAGCAATTCATCGATCACCGTCGTAACCATGGGTGGAAATGCGGAGGTCGCCGCCGAAACTGTCGCGGCCAGGACCGCCACCGATCTGCAAAAGGTCATCAAGGGCAAGAATGCCGTTTACTCAAAGAATAATCCGGGTGTGCCGATCGCATACACCGTCAAGTTTTTGAAGGACAACACGATCGCCAAGATGGGATCGACAACCGATTTCACTACGGAGGACTGCAAAGAACTGGATAATATTTGGATAAAGGTCATCCACTCAGGCGCCTATATTGCCCATTTTTATGCGACCTGGGACGAGCCCGATCCGAACAATCCGGACGTGATGGTCACAAGGACCCGCAAAGAAGAAGGAAAAACTGCGGGCTTTCAGATAAAGTTCGATTTTCCGGGTGATGCATCTAATATTCGTGTGAAATTCGAGAACGACACCGGCCTCGTATGGCAGCCGCGGCGTGAAATACTGAATCGGGTCCTGCTGCCGGTGGATTACAACAAGTGTTACACGGTGACCGGCACCACGTTAGGGTCCGGATACGATGTAAAGCAGATGGGCGAGGGCTGTCCATGACACTTAGACCACCTTTAAACACACCGCCCGGAGGAACTTTCTCCGGGCTTTTTTCTCGGCTCGTGTGAAGTAACCGCCGATTGGAATCCCGGCTGCCTTGAGCTAAATTAGCTCTACACACCAGGAGGAAATTTATTCATGATCCGCAATGCATCTGCAGAATGGAAGGGCGGCTTAAAGGATGGCCATGGCAAGATCTCGACCGACAGCGGCGTACTCAGCGACACGCAGTACTCGTTTAGCACACGATTTGAAGACGGCATCGGCACAAATCCAGAGGAATTGATCGCCGCCGCCCACGCGGGGTGCTTCTCAATGGCTCTGTCAGGCCAGCTTGGTGCAGCGGAATTTACCGCCGACTATATCAAGACCAAAGCCAGCGTTAAGCTCGAGAAGCTGGAAAGCGGATTCACCGTCACGTCCGTACATCTTCAGGTTCGTGCGAAAGTCCCCGGCGCAGACAACGACGCCTTTATGACGGCGGCCAGCAACGCCAAGGCAGGCTGCCCGATCTCAAAACTACTCAATGCCGAGATCACGATGGACGCCCAACTGGAGAACTAACCGAATGCGTATCCCCCTTGCCCTTCTAGCCATACTATCTTTCATTTCGCCGATATTCGCCCAAAAGACGATTTATATACAGTACGTCAACCCACTCATCGGGACGCAGCGGATGGGCCATACGTACCCGGGCGCGACGGTACCGTTCGGAGCCGTGCAGTTGTCGCCCGACACGGACGAGCAGCCGCACAATATCGGCGGCAAGTACAATCCCGAAACGTATCGCTACTGCGCCGGGTATCAATATGACGATACTGAGATCGTCGGATTCTCACACACGCATTTCAGCGGCACCGGGCACTCCGATCTCGGCGATTTTTTGGTAATGCCGACAACCGGAACTTTGCAAATGGAGCCGGGAACAAAAGGAAATCCCGGCAGCGGGTTTCGCTCGTCCTTCTCACACGCCAATGAGACAGCGGAAGCGGATTATTACAAGGTCAGGCTGGATGACGACAACATTCTCGCTGAGTTGACGGCGACGACGCGGGTCGGCTTTCATCAGTACACGTTCCCGGCCGCCGACCAGGCGCACATCATCCTCGACCTGATGCACGGCATCTACAACTACGACGACAAGAATGTCTGGACCTACGTTCGCGTCGTCGACGACCACACCGTGGTGGGTTATCGGCAGACCAACGGCTGGGCGCGTACGCGAACGGAGTATTTCGCGATGCAGTTCAGCAAGCCTTTCACGACGTACGGCTTTAAGGAATTCGCGAAGCAGGATTACAAGGGCTTTTGGCGCAAGTTTGACCAGTCGAATAGCTTTCCCGAGATCGCCGGCAAGCAGATCCGGGCGCACTTTGATTTCGCGACCAAGCGAAATGAAAAGATCCAGGTGAAGTTCGCCCTTTCACCAGTATCGACCGATGGCGCTCTCGCAAATATGCGGGCGGAAATTCCGCACTGGGATTTCGAGCGAACAAAACGCGAGGGCCAGGCCGCCTGGGAAAAAGAACTGGCACGTGTGTCGGTCACGACCGAAAGCCGCGATGACATGGTCAATTTCTACACGTCGATGTACCACGCGATGATCTCGCCGACCGTGTACATGGACGTCGACGGACAATACAAGGGCATCGACCAGGGTATTCACAACTCATTGCAAAAGCCCGCGCAAGCCGGGGGGCCCGCCGGAGCATCTCCGAGCGGAGTGGCTATGCAAGGGCTTAACACTCAACATGGCGAAGACATCCCTTTCACCAATTACACCACCTTTTCTCTTTGGGACACGTTCCGAGCATTTCACCCCTTGATGAACATAATTGAGCCGACCCGCGATCAAGACATGATCCGGTCGATGCTCGCGCATTACGACCAGAGCCCCGAGCACATGCTGCCGGTCTGGTCGCATTACGGCAACGAAAACTGGTGCATGATCGGCTACCACAGCGTTTCCGTTTTGGCCGATGCGATCGTGACGGGAAACATCACGGGTGCCGAAGCTAACCGCGCGCTCGACGCGATGGTGCAAACGGCGCATACAAAGTTCTACGACGGCATCGGCTCGTATGAGCAGTTCGGCTATGTTCCCGAGGATAAGAATTCAACGTCCGTTTCCAAGACGCTGGAGTACGCATACGACGACTTTGCGATCGCTCAGGCTGCCAAGAAGCTCGGCCGCAACGACATCTACAAGGAGTTCATCAAGCGGTCCGACAACTGGAGAAACGTCTATGATCCTTCCACCGGCTTCACGCGGCCAAAAATGTCGGATGGGAAATTCAGCGACAAATTCGACCCGCTAAAGACCGAGGGGCAAGGGTTCATCGAGGGTAACTCGTGGAATTACAGCCTTTACGTCCCCCACGACCCCGACGAAATGATCAGAATGATGGGCGGGAAAAAGAAGTTCGCGGAGCATCTCGACGAGCTTTTCACGATGAATTTACCCGACTCGTTCTTCGCTGAGACAGAGGACATCACTCGCGACGGCATCATCGGTGGTTACATTCACGGCAACGAGCCTTCGCATCATGTCGCCTATCTTTACGACTGGACCGACGAGCCATGGAAAACGCAGGAGCGCGTTCGCATGATCCTCGAGAAGCAATATCACGCCTCACCCGATGGACTCGGCGGGAACGATGATTGCGGCCAGATGTCGGCGTGGTATATCTTCTCAGCCCTCGGTTTTTACCCGGTGGCGCCGGCGTCCGATCAATACATGCTTGGCAGCCCCGCCATCAAAACCGCAACGCTGCATTTCGAGAATGGCAAAACGCTGTCGATTGAAGCTAAGGATCAAAGCGCCAAGAACGTCTACGTTAGAAAGGTCGAGTTGAACGGTAAGCGGCTCGACCGCCGTTATCTCACCTATGCGGACATCACCGGCGGGGGTAAGCTCGTCTTTTTCATGGATGACCACCATGATTAGCAGGGGCCGTTAGCCGCTGGCGGTTCACGCGCCGTTTATTGGGAGCAAAAAAAAGTTCCAAATGCGGTCACTTGAGCTACACTACCCGTGAATCGACCAATATGAGGAGTTTCGCCATGAAAAGGACCCTTTCCTTTTATCGTCTGGCGCTGTTTGGGCTGGCGATGTTCGTTCTGATTTGTCACGCGTTTGCTCAGAACCCGCCGAAGTTTCATGTCGGCGAACGCGTACAATTCGACAACCTCGAGACCGGTGATCCCGGCCGGGCCGAGTGGGTCCCGGCAACGATCACAAACGTCATTTCAGTCAAGTTGAGCTCGACCCAAAGTCAAATAACCTACGAGGTAACGCTCGATCCCAAACCCGGGAGGCTGCCTTCTGTCGTCCAGGTTTCGCAGCGGCTCGCCGAAGACGGTCCGACCTACTCTGGCCGGCCGAACGTGATCGGATTTGTTCGGGCGGCGGGCGGCGGAAATCCCGGCGCCAACCGAGCGGGAAACCCCGCCGGCGGCAACGCCGGTGGCGTCCATTACGATCGTCTTCATGTAGATGCGAACAACACAGTCCTCGCGGATAGAGCCATCATCGACTGTGAACCGCTATACCATCAGCCGCCTGCAAAAGGGGGACCTCCGCCTGTCGAACTAGTGAAACAGCTCATTCGCTGCTCGCCGGGTTACGAACAGCCTTCAGCAAAGGGGGCGGACGGCGCGACGACCATGGATATCACCGAATTTACGCCCACGGGATCGCACCGATGGGATCCGTACAACGATACCGCGTTTGGCGGCACTATCAATAGTGTCGTCTATACGTACAAAGTTAAGTTCGATCTTAAGAGCTACTACAGGCAGCATAACCAGCTGGATAGCGGTGTAGAGCAGGTCTTCTCGTGTTACATTCAGCAGCCCGAAAGGCAATGGTATTGCGGCCGTTATCAAGCGCTTAAGGACGGGCAGCGGACTATGATATTGGTGAAATAGGCCCAAGACGGCCGCCTCCCCGCATCTCGCTTCGCCGATCATGCGGCTGCTTGCGGCGGTGCATTCCACTTGTCCGCCTCGGCCTCATTCTCCACTGTATTT
>JAFAOW010000287.1 GCA_019247455.1 Acidobacteriota bacterium
GTCGAGTGTGTAATCGACATCACCGCTCTCTACGAACCGCGCAGGCATCATCTCGATATCGCTGTCGAGATCCCGGTGCCATAGCTCCTCACCTGTTGAGAGCGCGAGGACGTGAATGACCGGCCTTCGTTTTAGCCCGCCGATCCCGCCCCGGGCATTTTTCACGAGCACGATCGCCGCTATGTCCTGCTCGGGATCGACGGCCATCTGCATCACATCGCCCTTTACCTTGTCGCTTTCCCACAGTTCATTCCCGGTCATCAGATCGACCGCCGTTAGACGCGACTTACTGCCAAGGTCCTCGGTGCAAAGGACGAGGTCCGTGCCTGGCACGGGCGTGACCGCCGTCTCCTGGATTTTGCCGGTCTTACGCCGCCAGACTTGTTCACCTGTTTGCGCGTCGATCGCATACAGACTCTTCTCCGTGGCTGTAAGCACAAGTTCAAAGTCCGTGGCGTGATAAAAGCGAATTTTGGAATCAAGCCCGGCCTGCCAGACCGGCTGCGCGATCAATGCGGAAGACAGAAAGACCAGGAGGCACAAACTGCGTGCGGCGTGTTTCATACCTAGTATTTTAACTGCTGACCCGATCTGCGCGGAAGGGTCTCAGAGGAAGGGGTTAGCTTTATTATTGAATGCGGTACGCCTTGCCGCTCCAGACAACGATCACGACGCCGCCTATCTGATTTGCGATCGATCGGAGGCCGGCGTCGAGCTTTTTGAACTCGTCAGAACCGCGTCGGATATTCGTCGTGGCCTGGCCGTGATACGCACTGTCATACCAGGCCCCGTTACGGTTGTTGAACGTCTTGCCCCCCGCGTTGCGCGTGACGGCCATTTCGCCCATGGTTTGGCCGACGTTGTTGGATTGGTTCTGCACGGGGCCTGCGCGAGACGGGCCGACCTTCGAGGCGGTCATCGGCAGATCGCGACGGGTATCCTCCGTACGAGCTGATTTTTTCTCGTCCTCTTTGTCCTTGTCATCCCCGGTGCGCATCGCAGCTGCCACGTCGGCCTTTCGCATAGTGTCGGTCGGCTTCGGGGCATCGGTGCTCACCGGTGGCGGAGGCGCAGATACCATTGGCTGAGCGGCGGAACCTCCCCCGTTATTCGATGCGATGCCATCGCTCTCGCGGGTATTCGCGGAGGCTGATCCTGAGCCGGTTCCCGTCGACGGCCCGCCTGGTCCACGCTCGTTTTCTGCAAGCGGTTCCGGAACCGCGCTGTTTGATACGGCGGCATTCGCGGAGCTGTTCGCGGAAGCTGTTGCGGCCGATGAGGCGTTTGAATTCGACGCGTTGGCGGTTGTACTGCTCTCATACGCCGGCGGCTTGAGCTGCGAGATGGTCGGCGCGGCCGCTCCGCGGTCCTTCAGGAACATATAGCCCAGTACGCCGCTAAAAACTATAACTAGCGCGCCCATTCCAAGGGCAAGGCTAGGCGTTCTAAACAATTTGCTGTACCAAGGGACGGCTGCGTTGATCGCCGGAGTGTCACGAACGCTTTCGGCGGCAATGCCGGCCGCCGAAACCGCCGCTGTGTTCAAAGTGATGCTGGATGAAAGCAGCTTGCGACATCTGGCGCAGTCTGCAAAATGCGCCGTATAGTTCGCGCGGGCGCGTTCCGGCAGAGCATTCTCGACGAATGCATTGACCGTATCCGCGTCGAGATGAGAGCCCTTGGCCGTAGGGTCTACAGCTTCAGCGCTCCGCGCTCGTCGCAGGATAGCGTCAATTTCCTTGTCGAATTCCAGTTCCATCCGTTAATTAGCCGCCGAGGCCACAGAGTTTGAGAAGACACGCGTCCGGGTCGCCGGCACCATGACTTCTATTGGCTTTTCGAACACATTTCATCTCAATTTCCTCTGTGGCCCATGCGGCAAATGGCTTTCGTAGCCCGCTTAGAGAACGCCTCAACGCCACAAATCTTGCACCAGCAGCAGCAGCGCGAGGGCCGCGAACATCGTCTCCAGATTCATTCCCAAGCTTGCCGCAGTATCGCTCAAATGCCGTTTGACTTCGCCGTCGGTCCACCCATGACGCGACCTCAGTTCCTTTTCGACGCCCTTTCGAATGTCAGCCTGCACGCGCGTCAACTTCCTGCTTGCCGTGGCCTCGTGATAACCGAAAGTGGCGGCGATGTCCTTCAGTTTCAGATCGTCAAAATAATAGAGCTTAAGGATGAGGCGGTCCTCAGCGTCAAGATCCGCGATCGCAGCGCTAAGCGCTTCTGAAACGTCTGCCGCTGCTTGTCCCTCACTAAAAAGCTCCTCAGGATTTGCCGTATGGGAAGCCAGATTACCGTTATCGCCCGCGGCCTCGTTGGCAAGGTTCTCGAACTCTCGGTCCTCCTCGATCTGGACAAATTTCGACTGCTTGCGGAATTGATCGACCGCCAATTGCGAAACCACGGCGCGAAGCCATCCCGCGAGACTGCCCCGCCCTGAGTAGTACGCGAGCTTGCTCTTTTTGTTGCCGTCTGCGTCGGTGCGCAGACCGTACAATTCAGCCCAAATGGATGATGCGAGGTCTTCCGCGTCCTCAGCGTTCGACGAGATCTTGCGAGCGGCGCTCTTCACGGTCGAGTCGAAGTTTGCGACCAGGTCCTCCCAGGCCCCTTCATCGCCGTTCTCACAGGCAATGATCAGGCACAGATCATCAGCCCGGATATCGTCAATAAAAGCTCTTATTTCCGCATGTTCCGCCTTTGCACCGCCCGAAAAGAGGTATTTTTCGCAGACGGCCGCTACTCTAGGGCAGATGGAAGCCGCCGTCAACGCCCTCGAGTTCTCGGCGCGCGCGATCAGACGAGCAACGGCCTCATCGATCGTCTTCTTGTATTTTTCGGCGACGCGACTCATCGAGTGAATGAGGAGATTTTAGCACCGATTTGATGTAAATGTTGCGGGATGGCGTTGTCGCGGGTGGCCGTAACTGCTTAGAGGCGCTTTCGCAAAAAGCTCACTATTTTATACCCGTCGATATAATTCCAAGGCTTTTCACCGAGGGTATAATGCCCGCAGGGAAGTACCGACTCTTTGTGCCTGATCCTAAGTCTCCGTAGCTCCGCCATCACCTCGAGAGAAAGATCATAAGGGAATGTCAGGTCGTAGCGGGTGTAGATGTAATGCTGAGGGCGAGGCGATTGGCCGGCCAGTTTTTGCATATAGGCCATTGGCGAGATCGGCATCCACATCTCGCGAAGCTCATCGAGCGTAACGCCTTTCTCCAACGATTCGCGCACGTGATACGTGGATAGCCCATGCCAGACGACATCTGAAAAATATCCCGAAACGTGATTGAAAACACCCGCGTCAATGTCCATATCGTGAACAAAAGCGAGAAAGCCCACGCACGACCCAATGCTGGTACCGACGATGCCAATGCGTTCGTAACCCTCTTGTTTTAGCCAACTTACCGCGGTCCGGGTGTCGAGCACCGCTTGACGGGTGCTTTGCAATGTCCTACCGACATTTGGTGCGACCAAATGGTCGGCCCGCTCGAGATCGGGAGGCATCCGCCTTTCGTGATAAGGCAGCGTCAACCGAATCGCGGAGATCCCGACTCGGTTGAACAGCTTCGCAAGGTCGAAATATGTCCCCGCCTGAGCATTCCAATGCGGGAGGATAAGTACCACCCGCCTCTTGTTCTTTTCGAAGGGGAAATAATGTGCGTAGACCGTGTTGTTCTCCGGAGCGTCCGTCTGGATCGCGCTGCGCCATGTCAGTTCCTTGACTGGCGTTCTGCCGGACCAATTACTGGCCATCAGCCCATACTCATCGATCGGTTTGGGCGAATAGAACTCAGCGCTTTTCTCCACGCAATCGCGTGAGAACGCGACCAGTTCGTTAAGCGGATTTTTACCCGGCAGTCCTACAAACTCCGTCCCCCAATCAAATGGGCGCACCACGCGATTATCGGTGAGCATCGCGAAATAGCGCTCGCGGGAATGCATGTAGTGTCTGAGCATCGAACCGCTATTTTACTAAAGGTCGTCGAAAACCCGACCCCGGTCAAAATAAGGCAAACTTCGGAAAATCTTTGAACATCGAATTCCCCTGCACTCGACGCAAAATTTTGTTCGTTTGTAGGAAGCTTAAGGGGTAAAATAATATGGCCCCCTGGGTCTTTCGGCCCTCCGGAACCCTTAGTGATGAAAAAGAAATCCGTTATTCTGGCCGCTGTCATCTCGTCGGCTGCCGTTCTCAGCACCCTCGCGTACACGGTCGGTACCGCGTCCTGGAACTCAGCCCCTGGCGATCATGATCAGGAGCTGGCGGCTACGATACGGCGGATGACCAACCGCTCCACTAGCGGTCTTGTCGAGAAGAAACTTCCTCATGGGGGGCGGTCGATGGATCTGATGGGCCGGTTCGAGGACTTGGCACTTGTTAAGCTGGATCCCGAGGGCGACCCTGCCGTTGGCTGCGTCACTAGTATCGAGGAAGCTAATCATTTTTTTGGACGCAACCTTGAAACCGGAGAGGTTTACCCCACGTCTCCGACTGACACTGAGGAGTACCTTCGTACGAAGCATGCTATGTCCTCGGATATGTCTATTGAGGAGTTCCTTCAATACAAGGAAATGATCCGGCGGGCGGCACCGCGGCTTAGGTCGGGCGTGACAAGTGATCATAGTTTAGCGGACTCACCAAACTCGGCGTCCGCTGACCCGACGGGCGCCGCGCTTACGAGTCAGCGAACAGTGATCAATATCGTCAATAATGACGGGGCCGGCGAGGGGTTCAACGACACCAGCCCTATGACGCCTGAGGGCGGCAACAACGGCACTACCTTGGGCGATCAACGACTTAACCTTTTCAATTTCGCAGCGTCCATCTGGGCCTCATATATCGACAGCACCGTGCCGATCAACGTCAAGGCTCAGTTTGACCCTTTAACGCCCTGTTCAACCTCCGGCGGGGTGCTCGGGTCGGCCGGTACCACGAGCATTTACCGCGACTTTACAGGCGCGGAGTTCTCGGGGACATGGTATCCGGCGGCTTTGACGAACAAGATAATGGGCGCGGACCAGGACGGCACGACGGCTGAGATCAATGCGAAGTTCAATAGTAGTGTCGACACCGGATGCTTAGGCACGGGGACGCGATTCTACTACGGCCTCGATAACAGCACTCCGTCGAAACGGATCAACCTTCTGGTAGTTCTTCTGCACGAACTCGGGCACGGCCTCGGCTTCCAGACCTTCGTTAGCGGTAGTACTGGTGTGCAGAATAGCGGATTCACAGATATCTTTGCCCGGCATATATACGATCGGACCTCGGGCAAATTCTGGAACCAAATGACTGATACCGAGCGGAAGAACTCAGCCCTCAATAACGGCAATCTGCTTTGGGAAGGACCGAATGTCGATATAGCTTCCGGGGGGCTTACAGCGGGCCGCGATAACTCGAATGGGCGCGTCCAGCTATATGCACCTTCGACCTATGAATCAGGTTCATCCGTCTCACACTGGGATACAGCCGCTACGCCCAATCTCTTGATGGAACCGATCATTAACACCGGCCTGCCGCTCGATCTGGATCTAACAAAGCAGCAGCTGCGTGACATCGGATGGTATAGGGACGTTAATGGCGACCGGGTCCCCGACACGATCTCGAGTGTCGCTGTTAACGGCACCACTCTGCAGCCGGGGACTACCGCAACCGTAACGTGGGTAAATGGGGGCGGCTTTGCCGGAAACGTCTCTGTCGAGCTGTCAACCGACGGCGGAACTACGTTTCCGACTGCTCTCGGGATAAATATCACCAACACTGGATCTTTTGACTTCACGGTTCCGAATTCGGTTACTTCAACCGCACAGGTCCGGGTCAGGGAATATAATTTCGTATCTCCTGCGGGCGCGAGTTCTAATTTCAGTATTGGCTCCGGGACGCCGACCCCCACGCCGACACCTACGCCTGGCGGTACGAGGACGAACGTTGCATTGGCTACGAACGGCGGGACGGCGTCGGCGTCAAGCTACAGCAGCGGGGGATATTCACCGGCGGGGACGATCAACGGTGACCGGACGGGAGCGAACTGGGGCAATGACACGGGATGGAACGACGGCACGGCCTACACGTTCCCTGATTGGCTGGAGGTGGACTTTGCGGGGACGAAGACGATAGACGAGATCGACGTGTTCAGTGTCCAGGACAACTATGCGAATCCCTCGCAGCCGACGAACACGATGGTGTTCACCCAATACGGGCTGACGAGCTTTGACGTCCAGTACTGGACGGGTTCGGCATGGGCGACCGTTCCGGGAGGCTCGATCACGAACAACAACAAGGTATGGGTACAGGTCGGCTTCACGGCCATCGCCACGTCGAAGATAAGGATCCTGGTGAACAACGCACTGGCCGCATACAGCCGGGTCACCGAGCTTGAGGCATGGCAGACGGCGGCAGGAGGCACGCCTACTC
>JAFAOW010000305.1 GCA_019247455.1 Acidobacteriota bacterium
TCAATGTCGTTACGACCTACGACTACATCGAGGTCGATGCTTCGGCCAAGCCGGACAGCCTCTCGACGATGATCGAGACGATAGCAAACGCCGTTTCAAATCCTGCGATCGATAAGGACTCCACAGCAAAGGTCCGCACCGCGCTGCTCGCCCGGTTAAAACAACTCGAGGCGGATCCCGCGTACGTCGCGAACCAAGCGGCGGCAAAAAGGCTCTTCGGAACATACCCGTATGGTCGGCCGCAGATGGGCTCAACGGTCAGCGTCGAGAAACTTACGTTCGCAGACGTTCTCGATCAGAAGGAACGCTTCCTCGCCGCTGATAACGCCACGATGACGCTGAGCGGCAACTTCGACAAGGCTTCTACAATGCGCGCGATCCGCCGATATTTCGGGCCGTGGCTGAAGGCTGATAAGAAAGTGCCGGCGACGTTTGCACAGCCGGGAGCACCCGATTCGAAGCCTGTCGAGATCGAGTTCGCCAGTGTTCAGCACCCGATCAGCCGGCTCTTGCGAAACGCACCAGGACGAGCGTCGCGGAACTATTATCCGATGGTACTGCTATCTCAAATAAAAAAGGACCAAAGATGCCCCGATGCGGGTATCTATCAGGCCTTTCTCTTGCGCGGCCTCTATTACGAATCACCGGATACTAGTATGCCCGCAACCGGTGGGCCGTGCCCCAGGATGACCAAGTCGAATGACGCGGGAATTGATGGCAATGAGCTTGATATTCAAAAGAACGCGCTTATAAGCAAATTAGGAGCGGCGCGGGATACCCTCTGGTTGGACGTAGATACCTATGGGTTAGGCTCGGTCGATGACGAGATCCGTCGCGCGCAAGCGGTCACGATCGGCGACATCAATGCCCTCGCCGTTGCGATGTCCGCCGAGCCGGTGGCGTCCATCGTTATTGTTCCCGCCAAACCCAAATAGCCAATGACGGCCCATCTCAACGCGGCCGAGGCTGCTCACGAAAAAGCAGTCAAGGAGATGTTCTCGGGCATCGCCGGGCGCTACGACCTGCTCAACCACGTGATGTCGATGAATATCGACCGCCTTTGGCGGCGCAGGGTGCGGCGTGAATTGCAGGACGTCTTAAGCGATCCAAAAGCAGTTGTTCTGGACGTCGCTTGCGGTACCGGCGACCTTTCGATCGAGTTGGCCCGTGGGGCGAGAGCTCAGGTTGTCGGAACGGACTTTTGCCGGCCGATGCTGTCTGTCGCAGCAGGCAAGATATCGGCCGAATCGATGGACGTCCCTCTGCTCGAGGCCGACGCGATGGCCTTGTCTTTCGGCGACGAATCTTTTGACGCGATAACGATCGCTTTTGGGCTGAGAAATCTTCCTAACCACGCTGATGGTTTGAAGGAGCTTTACAGGATCCTGAAACCGGGCGGCAAGCTTGTCGTCCTTGAATGCTCAAACCCTGCGCTCCCCGGTTTTCGGCAGTTGTTTGACCTCTATTTCAACAAGGTGGTCCCGCGTGTCGGCGGGATGATCAGCGGCTCGCGCGGTGCCTACACCTACCTGCCGGAGAGCGTGTCCCGCTTCCCTGACAAAAAGCGGCTCGCACGAATGATGGAGGACGCCGGCTTCTCGCAGGTCAGGTTCACGAGCCTCACCGGCGGAGTCGCCGCGATCCACGTCGGCGTGAGACGCTGAAGTTTGTTATCCCCGCGGCAATAGTTATAAAATTTCGGTGCTCGCCATCGGTTTCGGATGAAATACAAGCTACTCAATTTTGCGCGGCAGCTTGCCCTGATGCTGCTCGTTATCTGGACGGTCGTCTCCCTCGTGACCTTCCTGATCGAGATCGTGCCCGGCGACCCCGCGACCACGATCCTTGGCGAAACCGCGACGCAGGAACAGATCGATAACTTTCGAGTAAAGCACGAGCTCGACCGGCCGGCGTTCTTCTTTTCATATTCGAGCGAAAAGGGCTTTGTGTGGAACGGCGGTGATAATCGCTACGCGGATTACTGGATCGGGCTGCTCCACGGCGACCTCGGGAATTCGTTTCGTACGGAGAGGCCCGTGCGGGACATGATCTTCGAGCGATATCCCGCGACGATCAAGCTTGCCCTGGCTGCGATGCTCGTTGCCGTGGCGATCGCAATTCCGCTGGGTGTCCTAGCAGGTTCGCGAAAGAATTCGCTTATTGACAACTTTGCGTCATTTTTTGCACTGCTCGGTATTTCGCTGCCTACGTTCGTTATCGGTCCCTTTCTAGTTTATTTATTTGCTGTCAAATTAGGCTGGCTCGACGCTACGGGGAGCCTTTACGCGGATGACATCATCCTGCCCGCCGTGACGCTTGGAGCCGCGTTGTCAGCGATCTTGACGCGAATGGTGCGTTCCAGCGTCATCGAAGAATTGGGCGAGGATTACGTTCGCACCGCCCGAGCGAAAGGCGTCAGTGAACGAAAGGTGCTCTACAAACACGTATTGAAAAATGGGCTGATCCCGGTTGTCACGATTCTTGGTCTGCAGCT
>JAFAOW010000308.1 GCA_019247455.1 Acidobacteriota bacterium
CCTGTCACCGGGAACCATGTCGGGCACGCCTCCAAGACTCAAAAGCGCTCCGCCATCCGGCGAAGCCGCCTTTTCGCTCGTGGCGCCGGGTTGCTTATCAGCCTGTTTTGCAGCCGCGGAGGTATCGGCCGTTTGGTTTAGCTGCAGTGTTTTAACGCTGCTTTCGATCGGTTTCACGACAGGAGAACCTATATCCGCGTTGCTGGATACGGCGGTTGAGGTGTCATTCGACGCGACATTGTCGCTCTTCACGTAACCGGGAGCCTGATCAAGAGGCTTATCGGGAAGCTGTACGGCCGTCGTGTTGGGAACGCGGCGCGCCTCCGCAAGCCTGTCATTCTCTTCATCCTCTATGACCATAGCTTCGAGCGAGTTATTCGTCGGCACAGCGAGCGAACCGGTTTGGCGTTCAGCCTCGTCCTCCGGAAGAATGGCCGGTGCGCGAATCACCCTCGGGGTCACCGCGATCACAATATCCACCTGACGATTATCACGGGTCGGGGCAGTGAAAAGGCGGCCGATGATCGGGATCATTCCGAGAAGCGGCAGGCCCGAGCGCCCCTTCGTATCGACAGCCTGCGCAACACTAGCGAGGAGCAGCGTCTTGTTGTTTTGAACACGCGCGGTTCCCGTGATCGTTCTTTCAGTGAACGTCGGTGTGAGGGTGGATGCTCCCGAGACGTCTTTCGACTCGATCGACATCGCGACCTGTACGTCCTGGTTCGGGAAGACCAGCGGTTTGAACTTAAGCGTCAAGCCGACCTGCTCATAATTGATAACGTCCGAAACCACCCCGTTCGAGCCTGGTACGGTGCCTGTCTGAAACGTAGCGGATCTGACAGGAACGCGCTGACCGATCCGTGCGGATGAGTCCTCATTATTGAAAGCGTGGATCTGCGTCGAAGCGATGAGCTTGGTATCCGATTTTGTCTGCAGTGCGGCGATCTGCGATGTCGGAAGTCCGATCGCAAGTCCCAGAGCGCCTGCCGGAGTAAAACCGAGATGTCCAAGCACTCCCGCCGCGGTTGCCCCCTCCTGAAGGGTCGGCAAAGTCGCACCTCCGATATTCAGTAAGGTGCCGTTTTGGCCCGCAGTGCCGAGCTGATTGCCGAGCTGCAGGAGGTCGCTCTTGTTCACTTCATAGATCGCGACATCCATCACGACCTCGGCGCGGTCCTTATCGAGAGAGCCGATGAGCTGGCCGATCAGTCGAATATTTTCCTCGGTATCGCGGATCGTAATGCTGTTTGTCGCATCATCCGTTAGGACGATCGTCTGGCTGCGGCCCGGCTGTGCTGGAATAGCGGTCTGCACGACCTTGGCCACGTCCTTAGGTGCCGCATTCGCAAGGTAGAAGGTGCGAAGCACAAGCTGCTGGAACTTTGTTCGCTGGGCCTGGTTGGCGATGAGGATCGTATGAGGGCCGACCTTTTGGAAAAAGAGCCCTTCCTGTAAAAAGATGTAATCGAGTGCGCGGGCGGCCGTTACGTTGTGAAGCTCAATATAGGTCTTGCGGCCCGGGGTGCGGAATGTCTCGGAATCAAAAAGAACATTCAGATCGAGGTCCTTCGCGAGCTCCTTGATAATGAATTGAAGATCTACGCCAGCAGCGAAAGGCAGTTCACGAAGCTTTTCCAATCTCGGTGGCATCTGGGGAACTTGTCCCCCCGGAAATGAGACATTCTTGATATCGGCGGCAGCCGGTTTCGCGGTACCGGGAGTGGAAACATCATTGACGCCTTTTTGCAGGCGCACCATCCGCTCCATTTCCGATTTTGCCAACTCATTGGTCGGATCGAACGCATATGCCCGCCGGAAGGCTACATACGCACCAGCGTAATCGTTCTCTTTTGCGGCCAAGTTACCCCTCTTCATAAACATCTGCGACGCGTTGAAGAGAGCCCGGGTGAGGTGCAGGTGATACTCGGGGTTCTTAGGTGCCTCTGTCACCGCCAGAGCGAATTCTTCCGCTGCCTTGTCCCACTCCTCGCTGATCTCAAATTTGAGGCCTTGATTGTAATGCTTTCGCGCATCGGTCCCGCCGCCGAGAGCGAACATCGGCGTGACCATCGAAGCAAGCACTAAGAGGGTGGCGATAAAACGGATGGTGATCGTTTTTCTCATATCTTTGGTTCCGGCAAAAAGAGAAGTGTCCTGCAACAAAGGCAGCTGGGAATTTACACGCCCGGTCATGGACGAAGTTTCAATAATTTGCACCGATGCAAAATAGAGGATCAATACGTAATTCTCTAAGTAAGACCGCAAAAAAGCAACCAAAAACTCAGCCTCCTTCGATGGGGGCTATCCCTTCATAAGTTGCCGCCTCAAATACTCAAGAGCCGCCTGGCTGGCCCGCCAGCGGATCAGGTAGCGATCGCC
This sequence comes from Acidobacteriota bacterium, assembly GCA_019247455.1. Classification (GTDB taxonomy): domain Bacteria; phylum Acidobacteriota; class Blastocatellia; order Pyrinomonadales; family Pyrinomonadaceae; genus OLB17. The sequence goes on from JAFAOW010000308.1 coordinate 2,380, forward strand.
CGGCAGAATTATCTTGAAGGAACGAGTGCCGGCCGGACCTGAATACCCGATAAAGACGGTGCCGACGGGCTTCGCAGGGCTCCCGCCATCGGGGCCTGCAATGCCCGTCACGGATATCGCGTGATCGGTACCCGCCTTTGCTTTCATTCCGGCGGCCATCGCCTCCGCGCATTCGGGGCTGACCGCTCCGTGTGAATGAATGATACCCGGATCCACGCCGAGCGCACGCGTCTTGGCTTCATTTGAATAGGTTATCGCCCCTTCCATAAAATATGACGACGAACCCGGCACTTCGGTCACCCGCCGCCCGATCAGCCCGCCGGTGCAGCTCTCAGCAACAGACAAGGTCTCGCCCCGCTCGGTCAGGATCTTTCCGATCACGACCTCCATCGTGTCGCCGTTTGTTGAAAATACCGCCTTTCCGATGGCCGCCTGAAGCTCATTTGTAAGCCTTTGAGCGATCATATCTGCTTCCGCGTATGTATTCGCCTTGGCTGCAATATGGATCTCTATCTCGACCTTTGTAAAGAGGATCGAGGTCTCGACGTTGTCATACTTCTTGTAGATCGGGGCTGCTATTTCGTCCACCGCTGACTCGCCCATTCCTGCCACTCGCAGAAGGCGACGGCTTACGAAGACCTCCCCCGAGATCGCTCTGAGCAGCGGCAGAACATGATCCGTGAACATTGGCTGGTTCTCGCGTGGCGGCCCGGGCAGGACCACAAGGAATTTACCCTCCGTTTGGTACAGCATTCCTACTGCCGAGCCATTCGGATTGGGAAGCACGCGGGCGCCGTCGATCACGTATGCCTGGCGCTTGTTGATCTCGGGCATCTCCCGGCCCCACGCCTTGAACCGCTCCCGGAGGTGCGCCTCGATGTTGTCGTGATAGACAAGCTCGCGGCCTACAGCTTTCGCCGTAAACTCTCGCGTGATGTCGTCCGCCGTGGGCCCGAGCCCCCCGGTCGTGATCACTATGTCGGCCCGCTTCAACGCATCACGAACAGCCTCTTCCAATCGAGAGCCGTCGTCGCCGACGATCGTTTTCAGCATCACGTCTATACCAATGTCATTCAGCTCTCGAGTAAGCCAGAGTGAATTCGTATCCGTCCGGTCCGGCGTTAACAACTCCGAGCCGATAGCTATTATCTCAGCGGAAGCCATATTGCTATGCCGCGGTCCGCAGGTAATCGCGGACCATCTTGATATCTTCCCAGACCTCGCGCTTTTTGTGCGGGTCACGAAGAAGGTAAGCGGGATGGAAAGTAGGCATCACCTTGACGCCCAGATAGTCATGGAATTTCCCGCGCATTTTTGAGATCGGCGTCTTGGTTTCTAGCAGGTTTTGCGCGGCGGTGGCCCCGAGAACAACAATGACCTTAGGCCTAACGACCGCTACCTCCCTTAGAAGGAACGGCTTGCATACGACGGATTCATCCGGTTCAGGGGCACGATTGCCAGGGGGACGGCAGCGATTGATGTTCCCGATAAAGACATCCTTCCGGGGAATGCCCAGCCCTTTCTCGATAATATCGGTAAGCAGTTGGCCGGCCCTACCGACGAACGGCTCGCCCAACCGGTCTTCATCCGCGCCGGGTGCCTCGCCGACAAACATCAGATCAGCGTTGAAATTCCCGACACTGTTCACGACTTGCGACCGGCCGAGAGCACTCAACTTACAGCGTGTGCAGTCCGTGCCGATCTCCGCGCGGATCTGCTCGATGGTCTCAGTCGGCTCGGACATTTCGTGAAAACCCGTCTCTGGGCCACTCCTCTCAACTCTCAACTCCCCACTCTCAACTTCTGGCGGATTGTATTCGTCAAAGAACTTGCTTCCCTTTCGTTTACCTAGCGAAGGCAACGAAGCAAGCCGCGATCCGGGTGCCGGGCGCGGCTCGGCCGGCTTCGAGTTCAATGGGATGTTGATCTCGGGAATCGGATAACGCCTTGCGGCATCATTGTGACTGTCCGCCATCCCCTTCTCGCCGTTGGCTGTACAAACATCCGTTTTTGCTATGTCCGTCTTCGCTTCGAGCAGGCCAACAGCCAGATATGAAACGCCCATCTCCTGAAGGAATAGAACGCGCTCGCGCACATCCGCGATCAACTCGCCCATACTCGTGTTCTTTGTAACTGACATTATTTCTTTCGCAGGCCCAGGACCGCATCAAGTATCTTGTCCGACAGGTCCCTTTTGCTCATCAACGGCAATTCCCTTTCGGAATCCCCGGTTATGATCGTCGCGATATTCGTGTCGGTGTTAAAACCGGCCCCGTCTTTTGTGATGTCGTTGGCCACGACGAGATCAAGGCTCTTCTTTTTCATTTTGGAACGAGCATATTCAACGACGTCATTTGTCTCAGCCGCGAAGCCAATAACTAAAAGGCCGTTATGCCTGTGAGCCGAAACTTCAGAGAGAATGTCAGGCGTCTTCTTGAGCTCAAGCGTCATAACCTCGCGTCCGTCCTTTTTGATCTTGGCGTTGGCGGCATTAGCGGGAGCATAGTCCGCCACCGCAGCGGCCCCGACGAAAACGGTCGCATTTGGCAGCTCTCGCATCACCGCATCGTGCATCTCGTCGGCAGATACAGCTCGTAGCACCGTCACCTTCTGCGGCGCATCGACAGCTGTGACCCCGGCAACCACCGTTACCTTCGCGCCGCGCTCAGCCGCGGCCTCAGCCAGCGCAAAGCCCATCTTTCCTGACGAGTGATTTGAAATAAAACGTACGGGATCGATCGCCTCGCGCGTACCGCCCACGGTGATCAAAAAATGCTCATCCTCAAGGTCATTCTTTCTTCGACCTTTGAGTTTTGAATTTTGACTTTCGAGCAAGCCAAGCGCCTGCTGGACGATGTTCTCGACATCCTCGAGCTTCCCCGTACCGACCGTTTTGCATGCCAGCTCACCGGCTACCGGTTCGACAAAATGAACGCCGTCCTTTCTAAGCTGTGCTATGTTCCGCTGGGTCGCGGGCTGTTCCCACATCGTCGTGTTCATCGCCGGTGCGATCATTACCGGGGCCGTTGTCGCCAAGTATGTTGAAGAT
>JAFAOW010000104.1 GCA_019247455.1 Acidobacteriota bacterium
CGTCCGGTCACCGTTGATCGTCCCCGCCGGTGAATATCCCCCGCTGCTGTAGCTTGACGCCGACGCCGTCCCGCCGTTCGTAGCCAATGCGACGTTCGTCCTCGTTCCCCCGGGCGTAGGCGTAGGCGTAGTAACGCTCGCTTCCGCGATGATGAATCGGGACAGAGAAGTCACCCTCGCGCAGATCTCGCGCCGAACGTATGACGACGAGAACGTACGATCCACCAAGGAACCGTTTTCTTCATGCAGGACCTTCAATACACCGAAGTTTGATTGTGAATCGGTCTCAGCAACATTTAGGCAGACGTCCATGTTGCCGACCAGGGCAGCTGTTGAAGAAATGTTGAAGGCAGGAGCATTCCCCTTAATGGAGTAACCGGAAGGTACGGTGAGGCCCGTGGTCGTCGGATCGATGGCAGAGTAGCTGGTCGTTCCGCTGGCTGAAACGCTGCCGAAGATAAAGCGGACCTGCTCCCCTGGAATAAAAATACTGGTACCGGAGGGCGTCGGAACGTTAACAGAACCGGCAAAGCCGCCGAATCGCCCTGCCACAGTCAAAGCGTTACCACTACCTACTGAAGCAATAGTCGGAGTTGATTGGCATTCGCACGCGTTTACTAGAAATGAGTCGACGGTTCCAGACCCGATCTCTCCATCCGCATTATACCCCCACGTAAGAATACTTCCGCCGCGCGTTCGAACCGCATTATGAAAGCTTCCACTTCCAAAAATATCAACTACGTTCGAAACGTTGGTCTTCGTTACAGGGGTGAGTTGATTTGTTCCGACTCCGTTACCGCCCTGACCGTATGTGTTCGAACCCCAGACCCAAACTGTACCATCGCTAGCCCGCGCCAGATTGTGAGCGGCACCGGCGAAGATCTGACTGATCCCGGAGAGAGTCTGGTTCATTACCGGGCTAAATTGCGGCCCGCTGGTTGATCCGTTCCCGATCTCACCGTCTCCGTTAAATCCCCATACCCAGACGGTGCCATCGCCCTTGAGTGCGAGCGAATGCATCTCGCCGGCGCTGATAGCGATAATATTGTTGAAGTTCGCTACTCCGAGGCCAACCTGGACCGGGGAGCTGCGGTTGGTGGTCGTACCGTCACCCAGTTCACCGTCACCGTTGAAACCCCAAGCCCAGACCGTTCCATCCGACTTCAGTGCAAGCGTGTGATCAAAACCGAGCGAGATCGAAACAACGCCGGCGATGCTGCTTTGCGCAGGGCTGGGCGTGCAGCTGCAGCCGCTGGTAGCTGTAGTCCCATTACCTGTTTCGCCAAATTGATTGAATCCCCAACTCCAGACCGTCCCGTCGGACCTCAAAGCAGCAGAATGGAACCCTCCCGCACCAATGTGTATTACGCCGGTCAGAGCGGAAACGGCCGTCGGTGACGAAACGCCGGAATCGATGTTGCCGTTGCCCAGCTCTCCATCAGTGTTCAGACCTGCGGCGGCGACAGTCCCGTTGGCTTTAAGGAAGAGAGTGTGGGAATCTCCGGCCCGGATCTCGACGGCATCTGGTACCGACGCCACAGTGACAGGATTCGGCTGTGGGTCGGTGTTATTGCCGATCGCGATCTGTCCCGTCGCATTGTACCCCCAACCCCGGATCTGCCCTTCGGTAGAAGGAGCTGCTAACATCACGACGGCCACGCCAATAAAAATACTTATCGGCAGGACCGCACGTCGGTATGCTGGGTGATACATACGAGGTAATTCGGGGAATTATCTCATCGCGCCCATCCAAAATACAACGCAGAAAGGGCTAATGAAAAGTTAGACTTCCGTTCAACGCTCGCTAGCTTTCTTATGTGAGCATCAAGATCTACTTCGCGAATGGAGCCTTGATTGATCCGGAATTCGAACGAGAAAATGCAGCGACCGTGCTCATGCTCCAAGACGAAGATGAAGTTCTTGTTTCTGCACGATCCGCGTGGCTTGTCGCATTCCGATCCTCCTTGTTTGAGCCGTGACCGCGGACGTCATCAATAAAGCGAACACGATCCTCGGAAGTAGGATTGCAACAGAGCATAGTGTCATAACAATCGATCACCGGTCGCCAGATCTGGAGGCGTACTACCGGTTCACATCGCTACGGTCCGCTTCTTTTGGTGCCGGTTCACTGTTTTTATTCGGATCCTCGGATCCCGCGGCCGGATCCAGGCGCGGATCGACAGCATCTCTATCCGTGTCAACGTCTGGGCCCTTCCAACCCTGTCCTTCATCCTGGAACGGCGACCCGCGTCCGGGGCCAGCAGTATTTGGCATATGAATAACCTCCGGGAGCTAATAGTAACTGACCAACGGGTCAGGTTTGTCTTAGGGGTTACGCTGCAGATCTGAGACAATTGACCAGTTTTGGTAATGCGGCGTACGAAAATAGTGATACGGGAGGGTTCAAATTGTTATCGACCATAAAGAGGAAAACTATGACCTTTCGCTCTCCTTTGTCTGGGTGGCCGAGTTTTTTGGCCGTGGTGCTCCTAGCCCTGTTTGCCCTCGTGCTGACCTTCACTGAGCTTAACGCAGCCAGCCCACGCTAATTCGCGGCTCTAATAAAGCTCGCCTATAATATTCGGCAATGGGACATTATGACGACCTTGAGCCGATAGGCCTCTCCGGTATTCAGACATACGAATTGGCGTCGCGGCCGAGCAAGGTAACGGTCGCCGACTTTGCGTCGGCGTCCGCGGCTGACGATACGCTGAGTGAGTTTTTAGGGAAGCTCCCGAACATTCTCGCCGTTCAAAGTCTTCGTTCCTTGGCTTCTGACATGCGACGCGCCCGGGCGTTGGGAAAGCCGATCATATGGGGCATTGGCGGCCACGTCGTGAAAACGGGTCTTGCTCCGATCATTATCGATCTGATGGAAAGGGGTTTTGTCACCGCGGTCGCAGCGAATGGCTCGGTCCTTGTGCACGATACGGAGATCGCCATGGTCGGTTTTACAAGCGAAGACGTCGACGCCTCACTAGGAAAGGGAGATTTCGGCGCGGCCCGCGAGACAGGCGAGATCCTAAACTGTGCCTCCCGGAGAGCCGCGGACGAAAGGATTGGTCTGGGGGAAGCTATGGGACGCGAAGTTTCATCGTGCTCGCCCGCAAATGCAGGGTCCTCATTACTTTGTGAGGCATATCGGAGGAAGCTGCCTTTCACCGCACACCTCACGATCGGTGCCGATATTGGGCATTTCCATCCTTCGGCGGACGGAGCAGCCCTTGGAGCTGCATCGCACACGGACTTTCGCCTCTTCAGCACGCTTGTGAAAGGCATGAACGGCGGGGGGGTTTATATAAACTACGGATCCGCCGTCGTTATGCCGGAGATCTTTTTGAAGGCGGTTACCGTCGTTCGTAATCTCGGGAACGATCTGAAAGACATCACTACCGCAAACTTTGACTTCATTCAGGCCTATCGGCCGCTAAAGAATGTGGTCAGGCGCCCCACTGCGAACGGGGCCGGCCGCGGATATTCGATCATAGGACATCACGAGCTGACGATGCCGCTGCTCGCGGCGCAGCTCATCGCGGGACAAGAATAAGAACGCGGGCCAACGCCCGCGTCATCTGTGTGCCTTGCTGAAAATCTACTTTGTGCGGGTTCCGCTGAAAGAAAACGTTCCGAGGTTCTGACTACCGAATGAGCCAGTCATTTTATCTCCGTCGACTGACCCTTCCATTTTGAAATCGACCTGCTGGCCTTGAATGTCAGCATGCAGAATAGCCGTGAAGTTCTTGCCGTTCACCTTTCCACTATCGATCGTTCCTGCGCCCAATGACGATGAGGTAGAGCCCGTAAAATCGGCCCCCGTCTGCTTGAGATCACAGGAAATATCAAGCGACTGTCCGCCCGTATCTGTGACAAGGGCCCAGTGCCCGGCGATATTTGCATTGTCTTCGGCGGCCGCGACCGGCGCCGAAGCGCGAATCGCGATCAACGTCAGGAGTACAAGGAACGAGGTGAATATTGCTGCTCTTTTCATGACGGGTATTCTACTTAAGAATATCATTGCAGGGCAAGGTCAGAATCGATCTTCCCAAGCATATTCACGCCACACTTTTCTCGTGAGAACTCCGTCATTCCAGTGCCCTTTTGAGAGGGTCAGTTGGGGGCCGGATCGCTCATTCATTATGACCGTCACAACATCATAACGCTTAGGCATGTCCGTCAAGGAAAACAGTCGACCATAAACGCGAGCAGTACGTGCGATCTGCCGCTGCTTTCGGTTATGAACCGCGGTGATCGCGGGTGCAAATGCCTCGGACCGGCGAGCCTTCACCTCAACGAAACAAAGCGTGTCACCGTCCAAGGCGATGATATCGATCTCGCCCGTGACTTGCACTCCCTTGCTATTGCGCCCAACGGGCGCCTTAAAGTTCGTCAAGACGAGCCGATATCCATTCTCTTGGAGATATCGAGCAGCGAGTTTCTCTCCCTCATGACCGAGGAGCTCGGAGGGACGCAACGGGGGTTTTTCGCTCTGATTCAGCAGAGTTAGGATGTTCGACATTTATCTTCAATCGGCAGATGGAGAAGGAGGCGGTTGAAAGCATACGCGAGTCAAGCCCTTGCCGTCCTCATCGTCTTCATAAGTGAAACGCCACATTTTTCGGCGCGCTTCGCGCCCCTCACCGGTATACACATCAATGTGCTTTCCGTGCACGGACACTCCGACGTCCGTGCTTCTGAAAACGAGCTTTCCAAGACCGTCCGGGAGGTCCGGGATCGTAACAGAGCTGCCGGAAGGTATGACCGAGCGATCTACGGCGACCGAGCCGGCCTCTAAAGGCTTATCATTCGCATCGAGCGGAGCGTCCGATTTGTGCCATCGGCCGTTGTAATAGCCCAAATACCATCCATAACGTGTTTTGCCCCAACCTTCACCGAAACCCTGATCCCCATCAAAGATCGTCTTCAGAAATTGTGCGTTGAAGGAATCTCGACCGACGTTTCGAATTTCGATCTCTCGTGTTTCAGGGGTCGTAAAGTCGGTCTCTATGGGTGTGTAATAGCCGGTGATGCGCCAGCCCTCGGAACAATTCGGCCCCCGGGCCGGCTGATCGTTCTCACCACGGCGTGCGAACGTCTGCATTCCAAAAACAAAAAGTACAAATGCGAAAACCAAAACTGCAGCTTTCATGATCATTCTTTTGTTGTTAGATGCCCCCGCAGAAGGTTCGGGTAAGGATCAGAACGCCGGTTCCTCGTAAACGCCGTATACATCTCGAAGGGCAACGCAGATTTCTTCGACCGTTGCGTAAGCGGCAACCGCTTCGATGATCGCGGGCATCGTGTTTTCGTCATCGCGTGCCGCCTTCTTCAATTTGTCGAGAGAGTTGGATACCGCGCCATTGTCACGGGTGCTTTTAGTCTTCTCGAGACGCTGAAGCTGATGGTCGCGAACGGTCTCGTCGATCTGAAGGATATCGACGGGGATAGGCTCGTCGCGCATCGCATATTTATTGACGCCAACGATCGTCTGTTCTCCGCGTTCGACAGCTTTTTGATAGAGATAGGCCGATTCCTGGATCTCGCGTTGCGGAAAGCCTGCCTCGACAGCCTCGACCATTCCCCCAAATCCGTCGATCTTATCGAAATAATCGAAGCACCCTGAGATCATTTTCTCAGTGAGGGATTCCACATAATAGCTGCCGCCGAGAGGATCGACGGTGTTCGGAACACCTGTCTCTTCGGCAATGATCTGCTGCGTTCTCAGGGCGATCAATGCGGCCTCATCAGTTGGAAGAGCGAGGGCCTCGTCATACGAGTCGGTGTGCAATGACTGCGTTCCCCCTAGCACCCCGGCAAGTGCCTGTATGGCCACACGGGCAATATTGTTGAGGGGTTGCTGCACAGTAAGCGATACACCAGCAGTCTGCGTGTGGAAACGCAATTGCATTGTACGCGGATTCTTCGCTCCAAAACGCTCCTTCATTGTTCGGGCCCATATCACCCGGGCCGCACGATATTTTGCGATCTCTTCAAAGAAATCATTGTGTGCGTTAAAAAAGAAGGAGATACGCGGCACGAACTCGTCGACGTCCATTCCGCGGTCGATTCCGTATTGGACATACTCAACGCCGTCTCGGAGCGTGAACGCCAGCTCCTGAAGGGCGGTCGCGCCAGCCTCGCGGATATGGTAGCCGCTGACCGAGATCGGATTATATTTTCTTACGTTTTCCGAACAGTATTCGAACGTGTCGATGACAAGCTTCATCGCCGGCTTGATCGGAAAGATCCATTCCTTTTGCGCGATATACTCTTTAAGGATGTCATTTTGCAGTGTCCCGGAGATCTTGTTGAGATCGGCTTTCTGCTTTTCGGCGACGACCAAGTACATCGCGAGGAATATCGGGGCAGGAGCGTTGATCGTCTGAGAGACAGTGACCTGGTCAAGAGGGATACCATCGAAGAGAACCTCAAAGTCTGCAAGTGACGATACAGCTACCCCGCATTTCCCGACCTCACCTTCACTCAACGGTGAATCCGCGTCAAGGCCCATAAGGGCAGGGAGGTCATATGCTACCGAGAGGCCGGTCTGGCCGTGCTCCATCAGGTACTTGAAGCGGGCATTGGTATTCTCAGGCGAAGAGAACCCCGCAAACTGCCGCATTGTCCACAGCTTGCCGCGATAACCCGTCGGGTGAATGCCGCGTTTATATGGGTATTCACCCGGGAATCCTATCTCTATGCCCTCAGAGTGAGCAGGAGTGTAAAGACGCTCGACCGGCTCGAGACTAACGCCCTCGAAGCGCTCCTTACGCTCGGGCGCACGCTCGAGGGCCGATGATAACGTTTCGTTTTCCCATCGCTCGAGGTCCTCGCTGACCCCAGCCTTTTTTACTTCGGTTGTATCCATCGCCGCTTATGTCCAACATTTAGTGTAGTTAATAGCAACGAATGAGTACAGCTAGTAATCCTTGCGATGGAGGCGTTGCTTAAGCGAGGTATCTTCGCCGTAATTGACATCGTCGATGACCCATCTGCCGTGTTCGAGTACGAGGCCTATGGTGTAGACGACCTTGTCACCGTCGGTGCACCCTTTTGGAAACGAAAACGTGGCGGTCGCCGCGCCGCGAGACTTTTGCTGAAACTCCTGGTGGACGGACACCGAGCGGTGCGTGTCGCGGCCCCCAACCTTGCAGGTCTCATCGATCGGCTGAAAGGGAAGTCCGTCGCCGAAATAGGGTTTGTCGTTCGGATTCTTTTTTAGATATGCGGCCTCTCGGCGAAGCTCATAAAGAAAAAGCTTATAAAGGGCCGCCGAAAACCACCCTTTACGCGCATCGATATTCCTGCGGTTGAAGACTTGCGAATGCGAGCGATCGAACGCATAGAATGACTTCGTGGCGTTTCCGGGGCTGTTTTGCTGGGCCACGGCGATGAGGCCGAGTGAAAATATCATTGTCAGAGACAGCGTCAACTTGTTTATCGTCATATGTTTTCGTCCAACGTCGTCGGTCAGCAAAAATTGCAAAGCGGCGTCCATACTCATACTATTGATTAATGAATTTTGCTAGAAGCGCCATCATTCTAACACTGTTTTTCGCGAATTTGGTGCTTCCCACGGCGCGTGGTCGTTCGGTTTCGAAAAATGCAAATTCCGGACCGTCCGGCAATTCAGCGAACACCACCACCGAGCACTCGAATGTCGAGGAACTCGGAATGATGATCAACGTTCCGTACGCTCCCGAAGATATCGTTTGGAAGGAGTATCCGAAACCGCATAAGCTGCTTGCCGTCTTTCGATTCTCCCCTGAGGATTCGTCGAAGATCGTAAGTGCCGCCGCCGCCGTGAAACAGCCGGAACCGGCGATCATCTCATCGGAACCCTGGTTTCCGGATGAGCTTGTAGCGCAGGGCGGCAGCACGGGTGACGACAGTTTGAAGGGACAGGCGTATTCACCGGATCAGTTCGTACAGGAACCTTTCAACTCGGGGCGGCTTATCCGCATCGAAGGTACGGATTATTTTGTTCTCGAGCTCGATGCTAAATAGCACCCCGGACAGGATGTTGCCGCCTCCTTACTCCTCTGTTAGCATCGAAGATAACATCTTTAGACGATGCGGTTTCTAGGGATCAGCCTGATCATTTTGTTGGTTTTTGCGGGAGCTCTCGCCCAGCAGACCAATCCGGTGGATCGTCAGGTCTCAAACCCCATCACCGATACACCGAATATCAACCCTGTTTCGCCGCAGCAAAGCGTCGCTTTGCCAAAACTGCGAAAAAAGCCCGCGCTTCCCCCCGAAGGCGGCGATGGGGAACTCATAGTTTATTCGGACCACCAGACCGTGCAAGGAGAGGCGGGGAAGAGGATCCTTCACCATTCGGGAAATGTCGACGTCCGTTACGGGATCTTTCGGATGCAGGCCGACGACATCATTATCTTTGAAGAAGACCACCGTGTCGTTGCGAAGGGCAGTGTGATATTCGACGAAGGCGATGACCAGCGCATTACCGGCGCCACTGCCGAGTGGAACTACAAGACCAAGCTTGGGTGGTTTGAGGACGCTACTGGGTTCACCAACCAATCCGTCGACGGGACAGTGCTCTACTTCTCAGCCGACAGGGTCGAGCGCGTCGATGAAGACGACCTGATCGTTACAAATGGCAAATTCACGGCGTGTGACGAGGCCGTGCCAAAGTGGAGTTTTACAGCCGAAAGAGCGAAGATCCGGGTCCATGATCGCTTGTCCCTTAAGAACGCGAGATTTCGGATAAAGGACATTCCGGTCGCTATCCTACCGGGAGCGTCTCTTCCGCTGAAGGCGCTGGGGCGCAGCTCGGGGTTTCTTCTTCCGACGATCGGCTTCTCAGGGAGTAAAGGGCTGCATGTTTCCACCGCCTATTACTTGACCCTCGGCCGGTCGGCCGACCTGACCCTAAGAGGCGACATCTATACCAGCCGCGGCATAGGTTATGGCATGGACCTGCGGACACGTGCGAATTCTCGTTCGTACTTCAATGGCGGATTCTTCAAGGTACAGGACCGCATTCTTGGACATAAAAAAGACGCCGCGCATTCGGACCAAGGCGGTTCCATGGTATATGCAGAGGGCGTTCACTTTTTTCCACACGGTTGGACCGCGGCGGTAGATTACCGACAAACCTCCAGTCTCGCCTTTCGGCAAGCCTTCTCCGAAGGAGTGCAGCAGATCATCTCACCGATCGAAGTTTCGCAGGTCTCTCTCAGTAAGAGTTTTGGCGATTATACCTTCAATGCCCTGGCGCGTCAGCAGGTTATCTCCATCCCGAACATACGCGAACGTACCAGGGCGATGCCAATGTTCACATTCGAGAAGCGGCCATCGATGCCATCTTTTTTGAAGGGAGTTTATTTCTCATTCCTGGGCAGCGGCGGAGGAGTTTCACGTCACGAGGATGTCGACGACCTGACCCTTTATAAGTCAAATGCAGGCAGCGATCCGGTAAACACAAAGGGTCTGATGTTCCGTTTCGACATCTATCCGCAACTGATGGTGCCTATCCATACCAAGTATGTGAACTTTACGGCGACCGGATCGGCGCGCGTGACCCACTACTCAAATTCCTTCGACGACATGCGCCGGCTCTCTGGCGAGACCCTGACAAGAAAGTATGGATCTTTCACGTTCGACGTCCGGCCCGTCGCTTTCGCGAAGAACTATTACGGAAAGGACGACAGCTTCAAGTTCCGGCATGTCATCGAACCCTTCGCCACATATCGATACGTCCGTGGGATCGATAACTTCAACAAGATCATTCGGTTCGACTATGTCGACACGATGACCGACACAAATGAGATCGAGTTTGGCGTAACCAACCGATTCTTCACCCGGAAGTACACAGAGGCAGTGACGCCGGCCGCCAAACGTTTGTTGAAATACGCCCGAGGCTTGCCTCTTACAACGGACGACACTTATTCGCTAACGAACACTGATGCAGATAGTGACGGCGCCGCATCTGCAAACTCGAATGCTAAGTCCGGCCAAATGCAGCCGTACGAGGTCTTTACGGTGACCGTGCGTGAAAAATACTTCGTCGACAAGACCTTCGGCGGGGCATTGATCCCCGGGCGGCGGAATGAGATCGAGCCAATTACGGCGCTTTCCTTCTACACATTCGGCGGAGTGCCCCGGCGTTTTTCACCTATCAATATCGACGCTACCTATCGGCCGCAGCGCACCTTTTTTATCAACGCTCGGATGGATTATGGCGTGCAAGGGGGCGGTATCCGCGACCTGTCCTCAACTGTCGGATTCGATTCGTCGTTAGTAAAATTCTTCCAAACTTTTTACTACACGCGCGCGGTCACATTGATCCCCTCGCTTGCACAATACGCGGATCCGAAAACGGGAAAAGAGGTCGGTACGCTTCGCGGCTCGCAATGGAGCCCCTCGATATTTGTCGGTGACCGCGGGCATGGATTTTACGGCGGCGCATCCTTCTTCTTTGACTTTGAAAATCGCAAGGTCACGCACGGTTCGCCGATGATATCTTCGCTCTTCACGCTGGGCTACGCTTACGACTGCTGTGCCCTAGCGGTGCAGTACTCGACGTTCAACGTGGGCGTCCGCCACGAGAACCGCTTCACTTTCAGCTTCCGCCTCAACGGCATCGGGACCTTCGGCACGGAACAGCCCGGATTTGGATTGCGATAAGATCCCAAACCCCGCTATCGACCGTTAAGGGATCCGCGTCACATGCTTATTTTTCTCTTGCAAAGAGCAAAAAAGCCCGGCGATCATCCGGGCGTATTATTTTGCGCGAATTTTTGGATCCTAGTCAGCCGTGGGGCTAGCTGCTACCGTTTTTTTTTCATCGGCCGTGTCCACAAACGTGAGCCAAGAGGCTCCGTTTGGAGCAGGCCGTTCGGCATCGATCACCTTAAAAAAAGCATCCTGAAGGGCAGCGGTCATTTCGCCGCGCTTGCCCGATCCGACGGTGATCCGATCGATCGAACGGATCGGCGTGATCTCTGCGGCCGTACCTGTAAAGAAGACCTCGTCAGCAAGATAAAGCGCCGACCGCTGGATCGAAGTTTCGACGACCTCGATGCCCATTTCACGAGCGATCTGGATGACCGAATCACGTGTGATCCCGGGAAGGATGGACGCACCTAGCGGCGGGGTAATAAGCCTGCCGCCGTTGACGAGGAAGATATTTTCGCCAGACCCCTCGGACACGTAGCCTCGATCATCGAGGGCTATACCTTCAGAGAACCCGCCGAGCAAGGCCTCCATTTTTATCAGCTGCGAATTCATGTAATTCGCACCCGCCTTGGCCATAGCGGGCATGGAGTTGGACGTGATCCGGGTCCAACTCGAGACACAGACATCGATACCGCCCTCGATCGCCTCCTCGCCAAGGTACTTGCCCCATTGCCAGATGGCTATGTATGAGTCGATCGGGTTGGGGAATGGATTAACGCCGAACGCGGGTTTTTCCTCGTTCAGG
>JAFAOW010000127.1 GCA_019247455.1 Acidobacteriota bacterium
TAGGCGAAACAACCCGTTACTACCAGAATGAGAAGAAGTGAGATCTTGGACTTCAAAAACATAGTAATTTCGATCGGCGGCCGCTAAACCCAAACCGCGCCTTTTTCATAAAGACCTTTGATCGCGGACGCGGCGTTTCCTTTACCAAAAACGGCGGAACCGGCAACGATGATCTCAGCTCCGGCCTCGACGATATCTCCGATATTCGTATCATCGATCCCCCCGTCGATCTCGATCCTTACGTCAAGCTCCCGCGACGTTATCAGCTGTTTCAGTCTTCGAAGCTTGTCGAGCATCGTAGGAACGAATTTTTGACCTCCGAATCCGGGATTGACCGACATAAGCAGAACAAAATCCGCATAAGGAACTGTTTCGGTCAAAGCCTCGATCGGGGTTCCCGGGTTGATGGCAATTCCGGCTTTCGCTCCGGCATCTCGTATTCCCGTTAATGTCCGCTGAAGGTGAGGGTCAGCCTCGACGTGAACAGAGACCATGTCCGCACCGGCCTCGACAAACTCCGTAGCCCATCGTCCGGGCTCCGCGATCATCAAGTGGGCATCTATGGTCAGGTCCGTCGACTTTCGGATCGAACGGACCACGGGCACCCCGATCGTGATATTTGGAACGAAATGCCCGTCCATAACGTCGACATGAAGGATCCGAGCCCCCCCAGCCTTGACGATTTCGATCTCATCCGCAAGTCTTGTGAAATCCGCCGAGAGTAAAGACGGAGCTATTTCAAACATTCGCTCAGTTAGCAGTGATTTGTTGCAAAAAAGGGTATTTTCGTTGCTTTTGCAGGTGCCTATTATGGATGCCCTGGCGGCTTCGGCTTGGGCTTCTCCGTTGGTTTACTGGTCGCACCAGGTTTCACAGGTCCAGTGCTCTGCGTGTTCTTATTTCCCTTCTCCCCCGAACTACTGGTATTTCCCGATTCCTTTTTATTGGAATTACCAGATTCGCCATCTGATCCGGAGTTAGTATCTGATGTGATCGCGTTAACGTCCCTCGTGGTATCGGGTTTCTTCTTCGCCGAATTCGAATTTGACTTCTTCTTCGGCTTATCGGTGATCATTTCCTCGATCTTATCAGTGTCGTCCTCTTCGGTAGCCTTCTTCAGGCTCGCGGGCCGCTCGTCCCCCTCGCCCGGACCCTTGCTCGTAACCACAAGGATCATCTGACCCGTCTTCACCGTGTCGCCCGCTCTGGGGAGCTGCTCGATCACCGTACCCGGAGCTTCCTGGCTGGGCCGATCGGCTCGCTTCTTGATCTTTAGCCCGAGCGAGGCGAGCTCCTTCTCGCCGTCGCTTAGATTCTTACCGGTGATCTCAGGAACCTTTACCTCCGTGCCTTGCAGAGACATATAAACGACGCCGGTCAGGCCAAACAGAAAAGCAGCCGCGAGCAATACTAAGGCGGCAAGCCGTCCGATCGCTGAGGCGCTTGAAGAAATAAAGCTCATACTAAGTAGTCCGCAAGACCAAGCAGTAATATTAACATCTTTGCCTATAACCAAGAACGCACCAACGTCCAAATTCCTGCGTCAGATACGTCTCAGAGCCGCGATAAAGAAGCCGTCCATTCCGTCTCGGTGCGGGAATGTGCGGGCAAACCCGTCAGTAGTCACAAGACGGGCCGGAACCTGCGGGAGATGCTTTTCGAATCCTTGATTTGCAATGAGAAAGGGCTCAATGACACCTTCATTTTCTTCTCTTTCAAGAGAACATGTCGAATAAACGAGCATGCCGCCTTTCTTAAGAGCCTTTGTGGCCGTATTTAAGACCCGCTTTTGCTTGGCCGATAAACGCTCGATCTCCTTCGCGGAGACACGGTAGCGTATCTCAGGATTGCTTCTGATCGTCCCTGTTCCCGAACACGGGGCATCAAGCAGGATCGTATCAAATACCTCGTCCTCAAATGGCAGCGCTGTTTCTGCGTCGTATTGGAGCACCTCTGCCTCCACTTTTTGCCTGCTCAAATTGCGGTCGAGAAAGGCGGCTCGACGAAAGCTAATATCGCCCGCCACGCAAAACGCCGCGCATCGGGCAAGGATCATCCCAGTCTTCCCGCCCGGCGAGGCGCATACATCTAGTAATCGCCCTCCCGCCGGTGGTCGGACCGCCGCAGCGACCATTTGAGACCCTTCTTCTTGAAAGTAGATCTTGCCCTCCGAATTGAGGGTCAACAGCTCCTTGGTCTGACCCGCAGATGAATAGCAGCCCTCGACATATTCAGATTCCCGCCATTCTTCGGACACCGCCGACGGGAACTCGTCTCGACTTACTAACAGCCTAAAGGCCAGCTGACTGGCTGAATTGTTGGCTTTGGCGATTCGCCGGGCCTCTTCGATCCCAAATTGTGCGACCCACCTTTCTAGAAGCGATAGAGGATTCGACGTCTCGACGGAAAGCCGTTCAAGCTCGTCTTTGAACTCTAGTTTGGGCAACGCACTCGCGGCCTTTCGAAGGATCGCGTTGACAAGCGCGCTCGCTGATCGCTTCTTCGCAAATTGCACCAAACGGATCGATTCGTTTACGGCGGCGTGGGGCGGGATCCTGTCCAAATACAATAATTGATACAGGCCCAGCCGCAGAGCCACACGTACCTCTATATCCAATTTCTTGCCGTTCGAAAATTGGTCAAGATACGCATCCAGTAG
>JAFAOW010000257.1 GCA_019247455.1 Acidobacteriota bacterium
AGCGTCCCACATTTGCGTCATCGAGCGGAGCATCAACCTCATCAAGGAGACAGAAGGGGGACGGACGATACTTGAAGATCGCGAGGATCAGGGCGATAGCGGTCATCGCTTTTTCACCGCCGGATAGAAGCTGGATATTCTGCAGGCGCTTGCCGGGCGGCTGCGCCACCACCTCAATACCCGCCTCGAGGATATCGTCAGCCTCCATCAGCGTCATCTCGCCGCGGCCGCCTCCAAACAACTCCTGAAAGAATTGAGTGAAATTCTCATTGATCGCCTCAAAGGCGTTACGGAATTTCTCGCGTGATCTTTGCTTGATCTCGCGCAGTGCTTCCTCGGTCGCGGCGATACTGTCGACGATGTCCTGGCGTTGTGTCGTCAGGAAGATATGCCGCTCTTCGGCCTCGCCCAATTCCTCGAGAGCGAGCATGTTGATGGCGCCGAATCCGTCTAGTCGCTCGCGCAGCTCCGCCGCGCTAAGGCGCGCAGCCTCCAGATCGAATTCAGGATCCGGCTCGATCTCGTTCAACAGGTCGCCCAATGTAAGCGTTAATTCCTGATGGCAGTTCTCAGCTAGGTTCTTGAGTTCCGTGGTCGCCTCCGCCTGGCGGATCTCGATCTGAGCCCGTGCATTTCGTGCGCCGGCTGCTTTGTGGTTCAGATCGGCGAGTTCCTCGCTGGTGGTGTCCGAAAGGTGGCGGGCGTTTGCCAAAACGTCGATCGCTTCTGAGATCTCGGTGTTCTCACGTTCGATCTCGTCACCCGCTGAAGCGATCCGGTCGGTAATACCGGTTATCTCTTCGTGAAGGGCCTTTATCTTCGCTTCTGCTTCCGCCAATTCCTGGGTTTGCAAGGTGAGACGCGAACCGGTTTCCTTCGCTTCGTTCTCAACTCGTCGCAAGGCCGATACAGCCGAACGCCGCCTTTCGTCAGAGGTGGCGGCGATCATTCGCTTTTCATTCAGAACCGAGGCGGCTGCTTCGGTCTTCGCCCGCGCGGTGCCAAGCTCCGTTGCGATCTGCTCGAGCCGCGCCGCCGCCTCGGTTCTTGATCCATCCGCGCTATTGCGGCCAGCCATCGCTTCCAGCCGCTGCTTTTCTGCGTCGGCGATCTCGACCGCGATCCGCCCGGCTTCGTCGGAAACGACGCGTCGATGTCGATCGGCCCGATCGATCTCCTCGTGCGCCGCGTGCACCTGGATCTGCAGCCCATGGATCCCACGGTCGATCTTAATGATCAGTGACTGCAGATCGACCATCTTGCTCTCGTTTTCGACGAGGGTCGTTCGGGCGGCTTCTACGGCGTGTGTCGCTGAATCAACGTCGCTATTTAGCCGGTCGCAGTCCCTCTCGAGTTCATTCAACTCTCGCTTGAATGCCAGCAGTGATTCGTTGCGGCCTTTTTCGGAGCGGCGTCCGCCAACGAACATCCGTCCGCCGATCAGCATTTCGCCGTCATGATTTATTTGAGTGCCGCCGGCGTTTGGTGAGAGTTCGCGTACGAGTCTTGCCGACATTTCGCTCGGGAATATCTCACGAAGAGCGGCCTCCGCGCTTCCCGAGACTCCGAGCACGTCCGCCATCGTATCGCCGTGACGTTCTGCCCGCTCGACCCGGCCTCCGGGCAATATGATCATCGCCGAGCGGCCTGCATCATTGTCTTTCAGCCATTTTGAGACGCGCTGCGCATCCTCGAAAGACTCGACCACTACAGCCTCAAGGAATTGCCCAAACAACGTTTCGACTGCCGTCTCGGCTTCAGCAGCGACATGAAGATGATCCGCGAGTACGCCCGCTAGGCGAACGCCGATCTCATTAGCCGCTTCGAAGATCTTTTGCACCGGCGGAGTGTAAACGGCGCGCTTCTCTTCAAGCTCGCTGAGTGTCGCCAGGCGGTGCTTCTTCGCTGAATACTCTTCCTGCAAAGCCTGCAGGGAAGCCTCTGCGGAACGAAGAGAATTGCGCGAGGCGTTAGTCGCGGCGATCAGCTCATCCTTCTCTGAATTGAGACCCGCGAGCTTCGACTCCTCGCTTTTAAGCGTCAGAGCAAGCTCTTCAGCTGTCTTTTGGTTCGAGGCGAAGGTTTCACCGGCCCGTCGGCCTTCTTTGTTCAGGCCGTCGGCGCGAGAATGGAGACGTTCCAGGTTATGAGTAAGCTGCCGCTCGATCTCGGCGAACCTCTCAACTGCCGCCGTGTGCTGGATCAGTTCGCTGCGAAGATCCTCCATCGATCTCTCAATGGCTGTCAGCGATTCTGCTTCTGCGCGGTGGCTATCTTCTGATTCCCGAAGTACGGCGGCGGCCTTTGTGTGCTCGGCGGTCTCGTATGCCTCAGCTTCCTGCAGGCGTTCAAGCTCGGTATTAAGCAGCCTAAGCCTATCGTCACTGGCATGGATCTCGGCACGCAGCGTCTCGCAGCGCTGATTCATCGTGACGATCTGATCGGATTTGTATATGTGCTCGCGCTCGGCGCGGTCCCGCTCCAGCGCGTTGGTTGCGTGGATCCGGCGGAGCTCGGCGAGGCTTTCTTCAGCCGCACGTGCCCGGGCCGTCGTTTCTTTTGTCGCTTCCTCTTTGGCGGTGACATCCGCCTGCAGTGTTGCTTCGACCTCGGCGGCGGCCGCGAGCTGCGTCTTCAGTTCCTCTGAAAGACCAGAGAGATAACGCCCTTCTGCTGCGTATAGCTGTCGAAGAAGGGTTCGAAAATCTTCCTGCAGGATCTTGAAGCGCCGAGTCTTTGCAGCCTGCCGGCGCAGTGAATTGACCTGTTTCTCGACCTCGGAAACGATATCGTAAATGCGGCCAAGGTTCGTCTTAGCACTTTCAAGCCTTGTTTCTGCGGCGCGCTGGCGTGCGCGAAATTTTGAGATACCCGCGGCCTCTTCGATCAGGCTCCTACGATCGGCGGGCTTTGCTGAAAGGATCTGGCCGATGCGGCCCTGTTCGATGATCGCGTAGTGCGCACCAGACAGGCCCGTGCCCGCAAAAAGATCCGTAATATCGCGCAGGCGGCAAGTTTTCCCGTTGAGGAGATACTCGCTCTCGCCGGAAAGGTAGAGCCGACGTGTTACCGACACCGCTTCGCCGGGCGCAAAATCCAGTGCAAACGAGCGCGGGCGCCAATGCCGTTTGGTTTTTACCTTTGTCTCGAAAACCTGCGCGGAGCCGACTGCCGCAACGAGAGCTGTTTCGCCTTCAGGTTCTTCCAAGAGAGCCTCAGCTTGAACGGTCCTTTCGGCGATGACTTCCGACGCGTCAAGAACGTTGTCCTCTCCACCCTCGATCTCAGCCATGTCGATCGCGGAGTCGTCGATCTCGCTCAGCGCCTCGTCGATGTCCTCAAGCTCGTTCTCGTCGATGTCGAAAGCGCTGTCATCTCGGACGAGGTGCAGTACCACTTCCGCCATCCCGCCCGGCTTTCGGCTCTTCGTCCCCGCGAACACCACGTCCTTCATTTCGCCGCCGCGCAGGGATTTTGCGCGCTGTTCGCCAAGCACCCACGAGATAGCGTCTGATACATTGGATTTACCGCAGCCGTTAGGCCCGACAACAGCGGTTATACCGCTGCCCGTAAAGACGATCTCAGTGTAGTCTGCAAAGGATTTGAAGCCTGTTATTTCTAGGCGCTGAAGCTTAAACATCTATATAGTGCTTGCGTTTTCGGGAAGCACTATATTTTGTGATTTATGCCTTCGAAAGTCAACCTATATCATCTCTGAACCGACGTCGCGAAGGCCTTGTTTTTCGGCCCGCTCGTGATCGAGCTCCGTAAGAACGTCGAGAAGAAAATTCGTGTTGTTTGTTACGTTTATCACGACGGGGAATTCATGGTCAGCGGTCGAGAATTCAAAGGTCCCGTGGTTGATCTCTATGATGTCGCGAAACGCTGTGACGCCGTTTGTACCGTTGCATTCCGCATCAACGATCTTTCCTTCGTTGAATGCGACATTCGCTAGATGCAGGTCGGACTTTACGACCAGCAGGCCGGTCATTTTTGCGCTCTCGATGACCTGCACCGCGTCAAAGATACTTACATACGCCAAGTTTCCGGCAAAGGTCACATCCGTCCGCACCTTCTGAGGTGAGCGGTCCCGGTTTGAGGCAAACTCCGGTCGACGCGCACGTCTTATTGCCTCCAGTCCAGGGGCAACGGATATCCTCGGATCCAGTAGCTTTGCCTCCTGCAAACGGTCGTACGCGAGGTCAAAATCTTCACGGCCAATGTACAAGCTTACAAGAGCGAGACACTGGCGGGCGGCCTCATTCAAGTTCTTTTGCCTGACACAGATCTCACGCATCTTCTCTCTTAGCGGGATAGACCTCGGCGAACGTTCAAGCGACATTCGCAACAGGTCAAAGGCCTTCTCCGGCGAGCTGTATTTGACGAAAAGGTCCGCGTCGAGCAGCAGTGACTCGACCGTCGTCTCGGTCATTGGAAGGGCGGGATCGTCG
>JAFAOW010000282.1 GCA_019247455.1 Acidobacteriota bacterium
CCATCATTCCATCACGGATGCGGATGACATGGAGCAGGTATGGGATGAGCGGATCGAGGTCGCCGACGTCTTAAAGAACCTCCTTCACCATCCTCTCCAGATGGTCACGCGGTGGCACTGGAAGGCGGCGTTCCTCGGGGCGGTCCTGCGTGCTTCTTTTTATTACACAGTCTATCAGGCTAGCCGTGAGAGTTGGTTGGTAACGCTAACCGCGGTATCGGTCGAGTTGGTATTTCGCTTTTTGACAACCGGGCTGGCCGGAGCTGTTGTTCAATCTTTCCGTAAGGCGACGCCGCTTTGGCAAGCGAACATTATCATGTCGATAATGCTGCCTGCATTCAGTCACGGCGTGGAATTCCTGACGCATTTTGCACAAGAACGGTATTTCTTTGACATATTCGCGTCATCGCAAGACGGTGTGGCGCGGCAGCGGGCTTTCGCGATCTCAGTGTTTTTCTCAGTGATCTCCACTTTGTTCAATCTGTTTGCTATGCGCCACGGTGCTCTCTTGGTTGGCGCAGGAGAAGAAACCAGATCTTTTGCCGATGATCTAAAGAGCATGCCCCGGATGGTTGGCGAATTTACGGCATTCATTCCGGTATCGATCGCAAGATTTTTAGAGACGGGTAAGGTTCTCAACGCGTTGCTCTATTTTATTAGCTTCGGCGTTGTGGTCGGTGCGATACTCGGAGCAGCTCGCTTTAAGTGGCAATGGGCATGGACAACTGCCCTGGGCGGCTGGGCGATCTTGGGATTTGTGACGATCGGCACCCTTCTGATCCGTTGGATCATGCGTAAGAAAGGCAAGGTGTACCATAACCGCTACGTAAATCGCCCCTCCTAAACTACCTCCCGCCGGATGCTCGAATTAGTTCTCGCCAACCTCAGGGTCCGTCCATTCCGTACATTGATATCCGTGATCGGCGTCGCCTTAGGCGTCATTCTTGTCGTTCTTTTCACGGGCCTCGCGAAAGGAATGACGAACGACCTGGCGAAACGTGTCGCCAACTGGAAGGCAGAGATAGTCTTCACCCGGCCGGGCGCGATGGATGCAAGCAGCTCGAACGCGTCGGTAAATCTAGCTTACGTTCAAAAGCTGAAGGAATTCGAGGGAGTCGAAGCCGCGGTTCCCGTCCTCAGATATTTTTCACCGGACAATAAGAGTACCTGGGGCGTGCGAATGCTCGAGGGCGTAGACTGGCAGCCGTTTGCGGCTATGAACGATATCCGTATCGTTGCGGGGCGGCCACCGCAGGCAAATAACGAGATCATTCTCGATGAGCGTCAAATGCAGGACGACCGCGTCAATATAGGCGACGATTACGAGCTATTTGGCGGAAAACACTATACGATCGTCGGCGTCTTTTCACCACCATCGGGGGCTCGGATCAAGATGACCTTGGCAGCCCTTCAGGAAGTGGAACAGACCGAAAAATGTTCGTACATCCTGGTAAAGCTTAAGACGGGCGCCGATCCGGTGGCTGTCGCCAATAAGATCAACGAGGCCCTACCCGGCAACAAGATAACGCTCACGCAAGAATTGGTAGCTGACGCTCAGGACCGCATTCCCGGACTTAGCACGTTCCTTCGAGTGCTGGTCGTTCTTGGAGCGTTCGTAAGTACAGTTTTTGTACTGCTTTCGATGTACACGACCATTACCGAGCGGCGAAAAGAGATCGGTATTCTAAAGTCTCTCGGCGCATCAACAGGTTTCATAATCGGCACCATCGAGGGCGAGGCGTTCATGATCGGGATCCTCGGCGTCATTCTCGGCGGCGTCGTTGCCGTTGTTGCCTCCCAACTCATAGGCCGCAGTTTCTCACTCACTTTCGAATTCAGTACCAACTGGATCATCACCGCAGTTGCAATCGCAATTCTCGGCAGCCTGTTCGGCGCTCTATACCCCGCATGGCGGGCCTCACTCATTGACCCGGTCGAGGTTATGGTGAATGAGTAGTATTATCCCGTGGTGTGGTATAGTTGGGATAGATGTCTCTTCGCAGCTTCAAAGATCAAGCTACCGAGGACATTAATTACGGTCGTCGATCAAAGAAGGCGCTGAGTGCACTTCCGGGCCAGCTGCATCAAAAAGCTCGTATCAAACTTGCGGTTCTCGGTGCCGCTACTAACCTGAACGACTTGAGCGAACTCCGCGGCAATCGTCTGGAAGCCTTGAAAGGCGACCGAATTGGTCAGCACAGCATCAGAATAAATGACCAGTATCGAGTCTGTTTTCGATGGACGGGACAAGATGCTGAAGATGTAGAGATCGTCGATTATCACTGAGGGAGTATGGGATCACATTTGACAGCGATACACCCGGGACTAGTCCTCCAGGATGAGCTGGATGAGATCGGTATTAGTCAGACCGCATTCGCTGAGCATATTGGAGTGTTGCCGAAGTCTATCAATGAGATATGCCGCGGCAAGCGAGGTATTAGTGTCGAAATGGCATGGAAACTGTCAAAGGCGCTCGGGGCGAGCCCGAATTTCTGGCTGAATCTTCAGAACAATTGGGAATTGAGTCAGTTGGACCACCGGCGAGTCGGTCGAATTACGCGGGTTCCCGCCACGGTTTGAGAGCATTGCCACTCTATACCTTTTTCCTGGAGTATCGTGGAGGTACCTATATTGCCCAGGTACGTGCGAGGAGTTTTCGAAGCGCACCCGCCGTCTGGGCAAAGAGTTTTGAGTTTCCGGATGCTGAATCTGAGAGCAAGTACTTTGAGCCAAAGTTTAAGGAAAAGCTTATAGAATCGGTGGATTTGGATATGCCGACGCCGATCGATGGAATTCGGAACACTTGGTACTTCAGTGCATTCCGACTCGACAACTGTGCGACGATCCATTTCACCCAAACGGCTGGATAGCTTCACCTAAAATTGTGCGACACGACCTCGGCGGTGAAATCATTTATCGGCTCAAAGTGGATCGATCGCAGCATTCCCCGCTCCTCAAATATTCCTTTAATGACCAGATAATCATTCTGCGTAATGACCGAGCGGTATTTTTCAAAGAGATCCGGCATCACGACAAAATTCGAATGGCCCGTCTCGTCCTCGAGGGTGATAAATACGACATTCTTTGCAGTCATCGGGCGCTGCCGAATAATGACCGCCCCGGCCACAGCGGCAACCTGACCGGGCCGCAGGTTGCGAGCCTCGACGGCGGACAGCACGCCTCTTCTTTTTAATTCTTCACGAACAAAGCTCATCGGATGCTTGCCGATCGAGATGCCGGTCTGGCGAAGGTCGGTCTCGACAAGATCAAGGCCCTCGATACGAGAAAGGAATTTATCTTGCGGCTGTGCCACTCTATTTGCGGAAAAGCTATGCTTTTCCGGCCCGTTACTTATCTGATCTGCGGCTATGCCGCCGATCCCACTCAGCAGCGGCGCAGCCGCAGGTGTCTCCAGCAGCTCATCGGTGAGGCAAGCCTCACCGCAAATAGAGCGGCTAAGCCGCGACGGCGTTTCGAACAATGAGCCCGTTGGCTGGATCTCCAGTTCCGAATCCCACAGCGCCTGACGGCGGTGAACGGTGTTATCAAAATTCAATGCTCCGGCCAGGCTGAGCGCTCGGATCTCACGTTTGTTGATCTGAGGGACGCGTTCGATGAGGTCGGCGATGGAGGTGAAGGGTACGTCGGAGCGCAGGCTGCCAGCCTGCGATCGACCGTGCACGCAGGCAGGCTGCCTGCGTCCCGACACGATGGCTCTTCCTACTTCCTCACGCAGCCCGCGCACGAAGCGGAGGCCTACTCGTACTTTCTTTTGAAGAATCCGGTCACTACCGTTCCCGGTTCTGACACCGCCCCCGTCGCTACTGGTCCGGGTACTGACCGGATCCTCCGCCACAGTAAAGTCATAGTCCGATCTATTTATATCGAGCGGCAGGAAGTGAAGGCCGTGGCGCTGTGCGTCCTTTACAAGAGTCGCGGCGTTGTAGAAACCGAGCGGGTAATTATTGAGCATGGCCGCCATAAAACAAGCTCGGTAATGGACAATGAAATAAGCCGACGCGTATGCGAGCAGGGCAAAGCTGAACGCGTGGGATTCGGGAAAACCATAATTCGAGAAAGCCTTGACGTATTCCACGACCTGATCCTGAACCTCAGGAGGAATATTGTTCTTGCTCATCCCGGCGCGCAGGTTCTCGCCGATCCTTTGCAGTTTGATGTCGGGCCGCTTAAATCCCATAGCACGACGCAGTTCCTCGGCTTCTGAACCGGAAAATCCGGCAATATCCATCGCCATCTTCAAAAGCTGCTCCTGAAAAAGCGGCACGCCCATCGTGCGTTTTAAGACCGGGACGAGCGACTCGTGCGGATATGTCACGGGCTCCAACCCCTGCCGGCGGCGAATATACGAGTGCAGCATGTTGCCGACGATCGGACCCGGGCGAATGATCGCGACCTGCACGACGATGTCGTAAAAATTTGCGGGCTTTGATTTAGGAAGAAAGGCTATTTGAGCCCGACTCTCGACCTGGAACATGCCGATCGTGTCGCCCTCCTGCAGGGCCTTGTAAACATCAGGATCATCATGGGGGACTTTGTAGAGACTCAGGTCTTCATCATGATGCTCTTTTATCAGCGTGATGGTGTCGCGAAGCACGGCCATCATTCCGAGACCGAGCAGATCGATCTTGACGATCTTCAGCTCCTCAATATCATCCTTGTCCCATTGAATGATCGTACGATCGACCATCGATGCTGGCTCGAGCGGGACAAGCCCGTCGAGGCCGCCCCAGGAAACGACCATTCCCCCTGAGTGTTGGCCGAGATGCCGCGGAAAATCGAGAATGCGCTGATAGAGGTTCGCAAACTTTTGCAGTGTGACGCTCTCATTCGGATCGAATCCTTCTTCCTTTAAACGCCGGTCGAGTTCCTTGCCTTTGAAAGTCTCGTAATGAGAATTGAGCTTAGACAAGCGGTCAAGCACGTCGTCGCCAAATCCGAATGTCTTGCCCACTTCCCTAACGGCCGACTTGCCGCGATAGCAGATGACATTCGCGGTCATACCTGACGAACGACGGCCGTATTTTGTGTAGACGTGCTGGATAACAGCCTCACGATCGTCACCCGATGGCAGGTCGATGTCGATGTCGGGATAGCGCTCGTACTTTTCTGAGAGGAACCGCTCAAAAAGCAGATCGTGTTGAATAGGATCGACGGCGGTGATGCCAAGCGCGTAGCAAACGACGGAGTTCGCCGCGGACCCGCGTCCTTGCGAGAGAATGTTGTTGTCCTTGCAGAAATCAGAGATGTCAGAGACGGTGAGAAAATAGCCTGCGAGCCCCTTCATCTCGATGATGCGGAATTCCTTTTCAAGCCGCGGGATGACCTGGGCACGGATCGGCCATGCCTTGTCGCGATATCGCACGTACGAACGCTCGGTCGCCTTTTTCCTGAGCAGCGAATTCACCGTCTCGCCTGCGGGCACCGGATAATCCGGAAAGGTATACGCCAGCTCATCCATCGAGAAATCCACGCGATCGGCGATCTCTCTTGTGATCTCAACAGCCTCGGGCATGTCGGCAAAAAGATCGAGCATCAGCTTCTCAGGTTTTAGATAACGCTCGCTGTTTTCGCTCAGCAATTTGCCCGCGTCGTAAATGGTCGTGTGATTTTTTATGCAGGTGAATACGTCATAAAGTTCGCGGTCGATACGGTCTGCGTAGTAGGCACCATTCGATGCGAAATACGGCAGCTTTAGTTTGTGAGCAAGGCCGAGAAGCTGTTGATTGATGTATTCCTCTGGACGGAGATGGTGCCGCTGCAGCTCGACGTAAAGCCACTTGTCAAAAACATAGTTCAGCCATGCGAGGTCGATCTGTCCCGTGCCGTGCTTGATACTACGGTGCAGGAAGCCATCCGCTCCGCCCGTAAAGCACATCAGTCCTGCTGAATGCTGCTCAATGTCCTCACGGGTTGCAAAATGCTCCCCCTTCTTGCTACGCAGCTTGATCGTCGTGAGGAGTTTCGAAAGATCGCGATAGCCTTCGATGTTTAGTGGAACGAGGGGGAGAAGACTGCCGTCATCCATCGTGATCTCAGAGCCGATGATCGGCTTGATACCGTGCTCCTTGGCCTCGAAATGAAAACGAACTGCCCCGGCAACCGTGTCGCGATCGATCAAAGCCGCCGCGGGCATTCCCAGCTCAGCCGCATGCCCCGCCATCCTCTGCGGCTGTGACCCCGAAGAGAGAAAGCTAAAGGCAGATCGTGTGTGCAATTCGCAGAACGTCATTTTATGCAAACCAAAATTGAACGCGAATCGGGCGGATAAAGCGGATGAAACGGATAATAACTATTTCTGATCCGGGTTTTCCGCTGGATCCGCTTTATCCGCGTTCAAGACGACTCATCAGTCGTATTCCCCGATCAAAAACCACTCTTCCCCGGCCTTTGCCAGCCTGTAAACACCGGCATTCTCGACCTCAACGTCCCACTCGTTAGTACGCCAGGGCCTGTCCCACCAGCGTGAATTGGACCGCCAAACGCCGCTGAAATTCACGACATGACCGGCGAAATCGCGCGTCCTTATAAAAACGATCTGCCTATCTCGAACAAGCACCTCAGCCGCAAGCGGCGGGCGATAGTAACTAAGCGTGATATTGGGGAATTTCGATACGACAGTTTTTACCCGGTCGTTACCTCTTCCTGTTTTAACAACATCCGGGATCTTGTTGGCATCAAGGGCGAATGGCTCGGCGATACGCTGATCGACGAGCACGGGCACGCCGACATGCTGTTCGCCCACCAGCTTTTTGAGCTTGTTAACGGTAAGCAAAAGGCTCTCGGGCTCGGGGCGTGAAACGGCATATAATCCCTTCTGTGCGGGGCGCGGCTTTGTAAAATGTGCGACAACGTACACCGACATGATCTCAGACTCAGGCGGGTCGAGAGCGGCTCGCAAGTTGATGAGCTTTAGCCAAAAGTTACGATCGAGCGTAGGAAATGACGTTTTGATCTCATAGGACTTTTCGGCCTTATTCCTCAGACCGAAAAGCAGATCGAGATGCTCAACGCTAAATCCGCAGTGATGGACCTCGGTAAGCAGGCGTTCGAGGCCGTGATTGAGGACGAAAATTAGCTGTTCAAAATTCTCAACCGGCTGATCAAGATCGAAGCTCCATTCCACCTTTGACTCTTTAACGTTAGGCACGATGAGCGACGTGCCTTTTTGCTCGATCGTGTCGATGACCGTTTGGAATTCACGGCCGTAGCGGCTGACGAGTTCGTCACGCGGAATGACGAGCAGGTCTTCGACGGTCTTTAGCCCGAGATTCGCAAAGACATTCAGCGTGTCCTGCTCGATAGCGAGATCTTGGAGCGGAAGCTGAGTGAACATCTCCTGCTGCACAAGCCCTGCCGATTGTGGATCAGATCCATTAGCGCTACGTGCGAGCAGCATCGCTGCTTCGACCGTGTCCGCAACACCGACATTTCCCTCGATCTTGTGCCGTCTTGTCTCTACAAGTATCTTCTGCGCGACGCGATCAGGACGCCCGATCAGCCGTTCAAGTCCGCTGACGTCGAAAAGAATCCCGTCCTCAAGCACCTCGATCGAATGCGCGAATCGATGCGCAACATCGGTCAGAACACTCTTGTTCTGCGGTGAGATAATGCATGCATAAAGTCGAGACATTTAGTGATTCTTTGAACGCGGATAAAGCGAATCAGGCGGATAAAAGACAGATAAAAAAATTTTCATATCCGGGTTTTTCCGTTCCGTCCGCGCGATCCGCGTTCATTTTGGTGAAACAAAAAGAGACATTACACTTCCGAATAATCCATCTGGATCCTGGTCCGCACGGGCGAGCTGAAATAGTCTCGCCGTGAGGCCATTTCCACATAAAACTCGCGAAGGAGCTTGAATTTGCCGCTTCCGGACCAGCGGGCCTCCTTGCGACTGATAACAAAAGACTGTTGCGACGCCGATCCGGTGAGCGATCCGGCGGCTGTGACAAGAAGGACGGTTGGCGTTTCCTTTAGGCGCGTGCGATAGCGGAACCAATAGCTCTTCGGCACCATCCGCAGCTTCTTCTCCGGCAAGCCCGCAAGATTCAGCCAGATCGCCCCAAACCCCTTTGCCTGCACCAGATAGTCGGTTGACATAAAGGCTTTTTCCACATCATTTCCACATCGTATCCACAGCAGATCTTGTAGCGCGACACCCGCCTGAGAGGCAGTGACGGCGTCAAAACTATGGCTCGCGTCGACAACCGCACAGGTCTCACCATCACCTGTGAGCTTTGCGAGAAGCGACAGTGCAAGGCTTGTTTTTCCTACGCTCGCGTCGCCAACTATCTCCACGATCGCCCCCCGGGTGAGCGTAAGGCCGACGTGATCAAGTACGACCTCGTCGACAAACCGCTGCTCTTCCTTGAGGTGGGACAGGCTTTTTACAAGGCTAAGTTGCGGCATTTACGTAAAACAGTGTTATTAAACATCGTTGCATCACTGCAACATCAGCTACAGAATAAGCCAGTTTTGAAGGCAAGGCAAATTTTCTTGAAAATCGGAGTAGATAAGGGCAGGGACGCTGGAACAAAAGCCGAGGAAACATGAATAACTCCGGCTAATGCTCTTTTGACACGACCCTGCTCGAATGGGAAATAGTGCTAATTGACGCCGAAATCCGAAACCTGAGCACTACTAAGTGTGTTTGCCCTGCAAGTCCTTTTTCGTCATACTTTTTGGAGATGTATTTCTAAGAACCTACCGGCTAACGCAGGTGGTTCTGCCTTTTTTATGACGGCCAGACCAACACCGAATGCGAGCTACAGCGTTACGCTGCGCGTGCGCATTCAAAACATGCCGGGCAAGCTCGGCGAGATAACGACCGCTATCGGAAAAGCGGGCGGAGATATTGAGGGTATTGACATTGTCTCGGTCGGAAAGGATTTCCTGATACGCGACATTACGGTCAACGCTGCGAGCGAAACGCATGACGAGGAGATCATAAATTCCATCCAGGATATCGACGGTGTGGAGGTTGTGAACGTCTCGGACCGCACCTTCCTGATGCATCTGGGCGGCAAGATCGAGACCGTTTCGAAGATGCCGCTAAAGACTCGTGCTGATCTCTCCATGGCATACACGCCCGGCGTCGCCCGTGTATGCGAGGCTATCCATAAGGACCCTGAAAAGCGATTTACCCTGACCATCAAAAAGAACACGGTAGCGGTCGTCTCCGACGGCACCGCGGTCCTTGGCCTTGGGGATATCGGCCCGGCGGCCGCCATGCCGGTGATGGAGGGCAAGTGCCAGCTTTTTAAGGAGTTTGGCGGGGTCGATGCATTTCCTATCTGCCTAAATACAAAAGACCCGCACGAGATCATCGAAACCATCAAGAATATTTCCGTTGCATTCGGCGGGATCAACCTGGAGGATATTTCCGCACCTCGATGTTTCGAGATCGAGGAGCGATTAAAAGAAGAGTTGGACATCCCTGTTTTCCATGACGACCAGCATGGAACGGCTGTCGTTGTTCTGGCAGCTCTCATCAATGCGCTCAAGATCACAGGCAAGAAGATGGAGGATATAAAGCTTGTCGTGAACGGGATCGGCGCGGCAGGGGTCGCATGTTCAAAGATCGTGATGGCTGCCGGTGTCAAGAATATCGTCGGGTGTGACACGACGGGCGCGCTGTATGCCGGCCGCAAGGAGAACATGAACTGGGTAAAAGACTGGTACGCGCGCAACACTAACCCAGATGGCGAACGGGGCGACATTCACGATGTCATCAAGGGCGCGGATGTTTTCTTTGGCCTTTCGGTTCCCGGCGTCATCGATGTCAATGATCTCAAGAACATGGCCAAGGACCCGATCGTTTTCGCGATGGCTAATCCGGTCCCCGAGATCATGCCTGAAGACGCCGTTGAGCATGCGGCAGTAATGGCAACGGGCCGCTCTGATTACCCGAATCAGATAAACAATGTTCTATGCTTCCCCGGCATATTCCGCGGAGCGCTGAACTGCCGGGCTTCGCAGATCAACGGGCCGATGAAGCTTGCCGCCGCCAATGCAATTGCCGAGACGATCCTTCCGGAAGAGCTGCATCCCGATTACATAATCCCCAGCGTCTTCGATCGCCGTGTGGGTGAGGCCGTCGCTGCCCGCGTGGAAGAGGCCGCATACCTCTCAGGCGTTGCCCGGCGCGATCGCGCTACATCCGAATCCCATTTCGAAGCATCAATGAGCTAGATGATCCGTGCGCATATCAGCGAGATGTCTGTTGAGGAGGTAGCGAACACGCTGACTCATGGACTGGGCCTTGTCCTCAGCCTCGCCGGTTTCGTCTTTTTGGTTTCTCTTGCCTTCCTTTACGGCGACACATGGCACATTGTAAGCAGCCTTATCTACGGCTCGTCGCTGGTCGTGCTGTACGCGGCATCGACCTTTTACCACACCGTCATTGACCCAAATCGAAAGCAATGGCTTCAGCTTGCGGATCATTGCTGCATTTACTTGCTTATCGCAGGCACATATACACCTTTCTTGTTAACGGTACTGCGCAACGTGGGCGGGAACGAGATGATGGCGTTTATCTGGGGATTTGCTGCGGTCGGTATTGCCCTGAAGATCGTATTCCGCGAACGCCTCAAAGCTCTTGGTATCGTTTTCTATCTATTAATGGGGTGGATCGGCATCCTAGGCATGAAGCCGATATACGAGATCCTGGGACTGGTACCGATGCTTCTGGTCGCCGGCGGCGGGATCAGCTACACAATGGGTATGATCTTTTTCGGCTGGCACCGCATTCCACACAACCATGCGATCTTTCACGTTTTCGTCCTGGGAGGCAGCATCCTTCATTACATTGCGATAGTGATGTACCTTGTTCCGCGAGCTTAGCGGAATGTCGAATTCATCCGCTCGAAGGTCTCGTCTAATTGGTCGCGTGAAGCACGACTTCCGGCCAACGCCGTTCCGTATGCGATCTCGATCTTTCCCTTCTCGAGTTCCTTGAATACATGATCCGCAAACTCATCGACGTCCACGCCAAAGGTGTGCAGCCCGGGTGCCTGTAGATCAGTATCGACAGCCGGAGGGATTATCTCGATCACCTCTACGGGCGTATCTTTTAGCTGCCATCGAAGCGATGCGGTGAAAGAATGGAGCGCGGCCTTTGTCGCGCAATAAACAGGGACATTCGCCAGCGGAACGAATGAAAGTCCCGAGGTGACGTTCACTATCGCAGAATTCTCTTTCGACGCAAGGTGCGGAAAGAAAAGCTGCGAAAGATGGATCGGGGCTTCAAGGTTGACAGCTATCTCCGACCCGGTCCGATCCCAATCTTCATTCGAAGTCAGATCGATTCGCCGCTGAATGCCCGCATTGTTTACAAGCACGTTGATCTCGGGAAAATCGGACATTACTCGGTTGACGAGATCTTCTCGTTCGCCGGGACTCGCAACATCACAGACGACGGTGTGCAAACCGGAGATGGACTGTTTTGCTTCCTCAAGCTTGTCCCCGCGGCGGCCGCAAATGATCACGGTATTCTCTCGCGCAGCGAATCGCTGAGCGAGAGCGAATCCGATCCCGCTGCCGCCGCCAGTTATCAGCACTGTATTGCCAGTTACTCTCATACATTTGATTATACGGGTATGCTGTCGATGGCGGCTGTTTGACTCGTTACGTTATGGCGAATGTGAAGGTAGGCACATGTGGTTTTGGCCGTGTGAAGCGGCCGGATTACGTCAAGATGTTTCCGGTGGTCGAGATCCAGCACACGTTCTATCACCCGCCGCAGATCGAGACATTGGAAAAATGGCGCGCCGCTCTGCCAGACGATTTCGAATGCACTCTCAAGGCCTGGCAGATGATCACGCACGAAGGATCGAGTCCCACCTATCGGCGTCTCGGCAGGCCGCTCACGGACGAGGAGTGCGAGGAAGTTGGATTCTTTAAGCCGACGGTCGCCGTTCGCGAGGGATTAGAGGTCACTCTCGCATCCGCTCGGGCTTTGAACGCTCGGACCATACTTTTTCAATGCCCAGCAAAGTTTCAGCCAATTCCGGAGAACATCTTGAATATGAAGGAATTCTTCGCAAGCTTTGACCGAACCGGCCTCAATTGTGTCTGGGAGCCGCGCGGGAAAGCATGGGAGCCTGAGCTTATCCATGAGCTTTGTGTCGAGCTCGACCTGTGGGATTGCGTGAACCCATTTCAGCGGCGGACGACAACACCTGATCGATGTTATTTTCGATTGCATGGGCAGCCGCGCTGGCGATACACGTACGACGACGAGGAACTGTACGAGCTGGTGGCGATGCTGCCAAAGAATGAGTCGTCATATGTGTTTTTCAACAACATTACGATGAAGGACGATGCCTTGCGCCTAACTGGAATTTTGGATCAGCAGGTGAATTTGTAGCCCATTCCGTGGACCGTCTGGATGTACTGAGGGTGCCGTGGATTGTCCTCGAGCTTTTGGCGAAGCCAAGCAATATGTACGTCAACGGTGCGAGTCGTCGGCATCGCGTCGTAGCCCCAGACGGCGTCGAGAAGGTCGTCGCGTGAGTGAACGGTACCGCGGTTCTCGATGAAGAATTGCAGCAGCCTGAACTCCATGGCGGAGAGGTCGACCGGCGAACCGCCGCGAGTGACTTCTGCGCGTTTGAAATCGACGCCGACGCTGCCGAAACGAAACGCACCATTCGGCATCGCTTCGGCATGATGCGGCGAACGCCGGAGCAACGCTTCGACCCGTGCCAGCAGCTCGATCACCTCAAACGGTTTCGTGAGGTAATCATCGGCACCAAGCTTTAGGCCGAGGACCTTGTCGATCGTCTCGCCCTTTGCAGTAAGCATAAGGATGGGCGTTTGAACGCCGCGCTGCCTGAGATCGCGCGCTACGTCGTATCCATTCTTTTTGGGGAGCATCACGTCGAGGATGATCAGGTCAAACGACTCGGTCGAGGCTTTTTCAAAACCTGCCTTACCGTCGCTTGCGCTCACGACCTCAAAACCCTCGCTGACCAGGCGGTCCGTAAGGGTCACGATCAGGCCGTGTTCGTCTTCGACTAAAAGAATTTTCATAAGAACGGCCACCGAGACCACTGAGCACACTGAGATATTCTTTCTCGGTGTTCTCTGTGTCCTCTGTGGCTAAACTTGCGGCAGTTCGATCGTAAATTTACTTCCGACTCCGGGTTCGCTCTCAGCCGTCACTTTGCCGCCGTGCGCGTCTACGATCTGTTTGACGAGCGCCAAACCGAGACCGTTACCGTGAATTTGGGCATCGACGACATCCTTCGACCGGTAGAAAGGCTTAAAGACCTGCTTGAGATCACTCTTTGAAATACCGATGCCGCTATCCTCCACGGCGATCTTAACGGTGTCATTGCCATTTGAGGCGCTGATCGAAACCGACTTCGATCCATTGCTGTACTTGATCGAATTTGCCAGAAGATTCGCAACGGCCTGGACCAGCGCGGGCCGGTCACCGCGGAGCAACGGCAACCCGGGCGCAAGATCAACGTCCACGGTCAGATATTTCTCATCGATCTGCGGTCTGCACTCCGAAACCGCCGTATCGACAACGTCCTCAACGTCCACGTTCCCGAAATTGAATTTTCGTCGACCCGAATTCGCGCCGGCAAATTCGAGTACCTGCTCGACCATCGCGGATAGTTTTCTACCTTCCCCCTTAACAAGGGCACCGTACTTCTCGACTTGAAGGGGATCTTTCGCGACGCCATCGGCGAGGTTCTCGCCTGCGGAATAAATAACAGCGAGCGGCGTCCTGAACTCGTGAGAAACACTAGAGACAAAATCGATTTGCCGTTGTGCCAAGATGCGCGAACGAAGGGATGAGAAAACTATCGCGAAGATCGCCGCCGCCAACAGCGCGAGCAAGCCGAAACCGATCGCCAAATTACGCCGCAATGTGGACGCGATAAAGCCGTCGAGCGACCCGGAGGAATGCTGAACCGCAAGTATCCAGGGATATTGTGCGTCGCCTACGGTAGTGGCGGTAAATACTGACCGTCGAGGAAGCGGCCCCTTTACCTCGACCTTCAGCGTACTGGAATTTCCCGAGGTGGTCTGAACCCGATTAAAGGTCTTACTCTCGACGTGCGAATCGACCATGACCGTGCCCGCCGTTTTGTGGTCCTCGAGCGACGACATCAATTCCTTGTTCGCGTAAAAGATCATGTTGTCGGGCGACAGGTCGAAAAGCGCCGCCGTCGCGTCGGGCGGGCCTGAAGGGGCGTTGTTGTAGATCGCATCTCCGTCTATCGATCCGACACTCGGGGTGAACTCATGATCTGGGAAATACTTTGCGGTCAGTTCAGGCAAGATCCTTTCCCTGATGACCGTGGGATCGAGTTTGACGATTAGATAGCCGAGCCGTTCCGGTATTCGGATCTCGGAACCCGGTTCCCTTAATCTAACGACACCGTAACCCAACTGCTTCTCAGGCTTTGGAACCGGGAGTATCAATGAATTTTGAGCGGGCATCGCGGGACGAAAGTTCGCGGGATCGGCAGTCGCCGCGCGCACCTTTTGAACATCGGCGTCGCCGTCCGACGGTACAAACTCGCCCTTTTCCGCGTCGTATCGAAGGAACGGGGAATCCGGCTTTGCTTCAAAATAGTAGAAGCCGGAGATCAGCTCGGGGTACGTCGCTCGCTGGCGCCAAAAGTTATACCTTTCATTGAATTGGCCCCAATCCTTCTCTTCCCACTTGATGGGATCGGTCTGGAAATTGAAGTACGCATTTTGTATCTCGCGGTTGAAATCCTCAGCAAAATGCTGCGTCTGTTCGTTGACGTGAGACCGTGCCTTCTCTGCGTCCGCGACACTGATCCTTTTTTGCCACTGGTACTGCAGGACACCAAGAGCCGCGATAACTATCGCGATACCGCCGATCAGCAAATATGTGGGCCAGCTTCGCCTCATCGAGAGATATTGTCGTACGCGTTTCACTCGCTGTCTATCGATTTCGGGCAGATTTTACATCCTTAACATTTTCTTTGCGTGCTCTTAATCCCTTTGTTTGAGCGGCTTGTCATTATTATGGTGTCATCGACCGTTAATTTATGCGAATCGTTTTCTTTCTAACCATATTATTCTCGCTCGCGGGTCAAGCATTCACCCAGAATCATGACCTCTCCGCCCTTAAAGCGGACGAGGCTGGCCGCCGCGTTATCGCGTACTTTGACGCCTACAACGCCGGCGAAGATCAGCTCAGAGCATTCTTCACGGACAATATTGCAGCGGACTCGCTCAAGCAGCGTCCCGTAGAGCCACGTCTTGCCTTCCACAAGCAGGTGCGGGCGAATCACGGCAAGATCGAACTTGTCTCGGTCGTGTCGATAGCCCCGGATGAGATCAAAGTGATCGGCCGAGCGGCCGCCGGAGAGATGATCGGATACGACTTCAATATTTCGCCGGACAAAAAGATCGCCGGGATGGGGATCGGCCCGGTCGAAGAAGTATCTGCACCGCCCATTGTGCAGGCACCCAAGACCGCTGCAGAACTACCCTCCTCGGTCGAGAAGCTATTCGACACGCTGTCGGCGGATGGTGAATTCTCCGGCGTTGTGCTGGTCGCTAAGGATGGCACGCCAATCGTTTCAAAGGCTTATGGCCTGGCCGACGCGGCAAAGAACGTCCCGAACCGGGTCGACACAAAATTCAACCTGGGATCGATCAACAAGATGTTTACGCGCATTTCGATCGGCCAACTCGTGAAGGCCGGGAAGCTCTCTTTCAGCGATAAACTCAGCAGGGTACTTCCCGACTATCCGAACAAAGCCATCGCGGATCGTGTGACGATAGGTCAGATCGTCACGATGACGTCG
Source organism: Acidobacteriota bacterium (assembly GCA_019247455.1). Taxonomy (GTDB): domain Bacteria; phylum Acidobacteriota; class Blastocatellia; order Pyrinomonadales; family Pyrinomonadaceae; genus OLB17. Next base: position 15,825 of record JAFAOW010000282.1, read on the forward strand.
GGACTCGGCAATTTTTTCAACGAGAAGTTTCTTGCCGGCGATCCGAACAAGATCCGCAGCTTGCAGGATTATCTTCCGCTGTTCGTAGACGTACCGCTCGAATTCGAGCCCGGCACGAAGTCGCGTTATTCGAATGCCGGCTATCTCGTCCTCGGTCTCGTTATCGAGAAGCTCAGTGGGCAGAATTATTACGAGTACGTCCGCGAACACGTCTTTAAGCCTGCCGGCATGACTGATACCGATTCGTTTGAGATCGACAAGCTCCCGCCTAACACCGCGGTCGGGTACATGACAAGAGCCGCTGGTGCTGGCGGTGCTCCGCGGCCCAATACAAAGGCGCAGCCAGGGCGTGGCAGCTCAGCCGGCGGCGGCTATTCGACCGCTGGCGACATGCTCAAGTTTGCCGCCGCTCTCAAGTCGGGCAAGCTCGTCATTCCGAATGACGACGGCACGTTTCCAACAGAATTCACCACCGCGGGTTTCGCCGGCGGTTCTGAAGAAGAAAATTCCATTTTCCTAACCAGTGCGAGGTCCGGTTACACGGTCATCGTTCTTTCCAATCTCGACCCGCCGAGCGCCGAGCAGCCCGGAATACAGGTTCGTGATTGGATCAAGCAGATCTTGCAATGATCCATATTTTTTCGGAGGCAAAATAATGAAACGCTTTATTCTTTCAACATTAACGGTGGCGATCTTCTTTCTCGGCGTAGGCACGCTGATCGAGAAGACGACGGCAAAGTTCAAGTCAGACGACAGGGCTCTTGAGCTGATTCGCAAAGCTCGCCAGGCGCTGGGCGGAGATGCGACGCTTGCCAACATTCGCAGCCTGCGGATCTCAGGCCACACAACAAAGATCATAAAGGTCGACGGGGTCGCCAAAACGCACTCGGGCGACACAGAGCTGACGCTTTCGCGGTCCGGCGTCCTGTCAAGGAGCGACAGCTTAGGTGAAGGCGAGCCAGGCGCGAGGGCGCGAACTGAACTGAGATCCGAGAACCGCTCGGTGATGGTGACTTCGGACCAGCCGGGTGAGATGAAGATCCGGCTCGGCGAAGGCCATGGCGAAGGAATGGGCGCAGGGACCGGGACCGGGGTGAGTGAAGTGCATGTAATGATCAAAAAGGACGACGGCACGGTGCAGGAACTAACCGGGGCTGACGCCGAGAATTACATAAAGGATCATCAGGGTGATATGGCCGGTGAACGCCGCATCTTTCTCAAAAAAGAGGACGGCACCATCAGCATCGCCGGAGGCGATGGCCAGGAAAACGGCATCGTGATCCGCAAGATGGGTGATGGCAACGCAACATTCGAGCGTCGCGACGGCGGCAATGTTATGTTCCGTCATCCGGCCGGGACGCCTGAGAAAAATGGCCTTCTTCGCCTGACGCTTGGTCTCTTGATGTCTTCACCGGATGGAATGGACGTCGATTACACCTACGGGGGCGAAGGCGACATTGACGGCACTGCATGCAATATCGTCGTGGCCTCTGCTGAAGGCACGTCTTACAAGATCTTTCTTAGCAAATCGAGCGACCTTCCTATCGCGCTTGGCTACAGCGGACCAAAGGAAGTTGCCGTCACTGTCATGGCTCGCGTTCCCGCTCCGGGAGACAACAAGGGCGGCGCATCAACCTTCAATACCAGTGTCGCCGCCCCGCCCGATGGCTCGGTCAAGACGATGGTCCTTACTGCTGATGCTCCCGAGGGAAATGACGTCAAAGGCAACGTCCTCTTTAAGCGAGCCGGAGAAACCGTCGATTACCTGGTCAAATTCTCGGACTACAGATCTATGAACGGCGTGCAGCTCCCATTCAAGTGGACGACGACTGCCGGCAACGATGCTGATGAGACGTTTGAGGTAATGCGTTACGAGATCAACCCCGCCGACGCGCCGATGAAGACCGGCGGCCTGGGCGTGGTAAAACTCAAAACGGGAAACGATCACTAACCCTCCTCGTTAGTGCTGTCGAGCGCGGGAAACGGCTAAGCCTTTCCCGTGCTCTTTTCTTTTCCGGATCTGAGTCGTGCACCGATCTGGTGAACAACTACCTTTGCCGCGTCGATCGCACCTTTAATGTGCCGCTGATTGGTGAAGTGGCCAGCGACATAAATGCCCGGGACATTCGTCGCAAAGGTTTCGGGATCATAAACCGGCACCTCACCGTATTTTCCATCCTCCGTCGCGACGCCTAAGCCCTTTAGGATCGAGAGATCGGCGTCGGCACCGATAAGTACGAAGACGACATCGTTCTGTAGGACGACGCGGTCGCCTTTTTCGCTCTCGAGCTCAACCTCGCCTTCTCGGATCTCGATGACCTTTCCAAGAAAAAAAAGGTTGAGGCAATGTTCCTTCAACTCTTCTTCAAGCGGCTCCTTGACCCAGTACTTGATGCATCCTTGTTTTGGGTCAGTGTTTTCCCAGTCGTCGCGGAAAATAGCGAGTGTGGTTTCCGCCCCCTCCTGCGCCAGGAAAAGTGCAGCCTCGCCCGCTGAGTTGCCGCCGCCGACGATCAGGGCTTTCTTTTTGACCCAAGGATACGTCTCCCGGAAATGATCGAACACGTGCGGCAGGTCCTCGCCGGGGACGTTCAACTTGCGCGGAAAATCCATGGCGCCCATAGCGAAGAGGACATTCTTTGACGCGTAGCTACCCTTGACGGTTTGCACCAGGAACCCACCCGCTAACGCAGGTGGTTCCGCCGTCACGCCTAAAAATGTTTCTTCAGTGTGTATGTTCAGATCATTATCGAGAACAAATCGTACGTAGTACGAGAGCAATTCCTCGCGTGTCGGCTTATCTCGCGCGGGTTTCAGGTCACCTTCTCGAAACTCCAGCTCATTCGTGGTCGAAAACACCGTAAGACCGACCGGATACTGATAGATCGTATTTGCGATAAGTCCTTTCTCGAGAACAAGATAGTCGAGCCCCGCCTGTTTGGCTTCGTAGGCTGCCATAATGCCCGCGGGCCCGGCTCCAATGATGATCAGATCGAACATGTTGAAGGACAGCTGCTAGCTGTTAGCCAATAGCTGTCAGCTAATTCTCCTCCTCCTGCAGCTTTCTTAGTACCTCTGTGAACCTTTCGATCTGCGCACGCGTGCTCTCCATGTTCCGCTTCGATTCCAGGTATTTCTCCCACTCGTTTGTCGCCGTTAGCGCTTTTAGTACGTCTTCGTCGAGGGCGTGCGACATCACAACGAGTAAGTCGCTGAGCGCTTCATGGCCGTCGAGCAACGACTGAATGATCGTGTACGCGAGCTTTGCGTTAGGCAGGTCGATGTCGAGTTCATCCATATTGATCTGGGCGACGTTCATTTAGTTTACAAAAGGCAGATCAGTAACAGTGATGGTCGATTCGTCTGCTTTCAGCTCCGTGCCAGCCCCGAGATGTTCGTATCGGACGTAAGCGAGAGCGACGGTCTTCTCAAGCTTGGGGGAATAAGTAATGGATGTTATTCGTCCGGCGGGTTTACCGTCCTCAGTTACTAACTCATCCGTAGAGAGAGAACCACCCCGGCCTCCGGCCACCCATCCTTCGTAAGGAGGGGAGCTGAAAACAAGGCCCGTCAGCTGCTTTGCGACGTGTCCCCGGAAATGGATACGGGCGATGATCTCTTGCCCGATGTAGCAGCCCTTGGTGTAGGAGATGAGGCCATCGAGCCCCAGCTCGGGAACGATCGTCGTCTCATCCATGTCGATACCGAATTTGGGAATGCCGGCCTCGATCCTCAAGATCTGGTATAGCTCATCGTCGATCACCCGGCAGTCGTTCTCGGACTCGAGGAAATCGCGGAACTTCGGTGCGAGATCTGTCGGCACAAAATATCCGGCTCCATAAGGAAGCTCATAGACAAACGACTGGGGCCATCTTTCCGCGACATTCGGATGGTAAATATCCTTCTTTGGACCGAACAGCTCGAAATATGTGTAGCCATCGGACAGGTCCTCGATAAAGAAATCGCCTGCAAAGGTAAATCGAAACAGATTCTGAAAAAGCACTTCCTGCGTCGCATCCTCCGTCTCGATCAGGAATCTTTCTCCCTGTCTCTTCATTCTTATGACGGCGAGCAAGCGGCCCTGAGCGTTGGGGAATGCGGCTAGCATCTGCTGCCCGTCCTCAAGGGTTTTCATGTCGTTCGTGATCAGCCCGTCCAGGAATTGAAGGGACTCATTTCCCCAGACCGCAATGAGGCCGCGCTTTTGCTCGTAGAATCCCGCCCGTCCGGAGCGGATCAGGCTGTACTTTTCCAGTTGATTATCAGCTATCACTTATCAGCTATCAGCTATTTCGAAGCCGTTTGTTACAATCATCATTTACTTTATTACGCCCGCGGGCGTTAGTCATAATGAGCCACGTAACTGAAGCAGCCGTCCGAGAAGCACTCGGGACGATCATTGATCCGGACCTTAGAAAGGATATTGTCACCCTCGGATTTGTTCGCGATCTCGCCATAAACGAGGGCGACGTGTCGTTCCGGATCGTCCTCACGACCCCGGCGTGTCCGGTCAAGGAAGAAATGGAATCACAGGCACGCGAGATCGTGTCCGGCCTTGATGGCGTGATCAATGTCAATGTGACGATGGACGCCGAGGTGCCGCAGGGACGCGGGATCAAGAACAACATCGCGATCCCGGGCGTCAGGAACATCATTGCCGTCTCATCGGGTAAAGGCGGCGTCGGCAAATCCACCGTCGCAGTCAATCTTGCTGTTGCACTCGCTGCTGATGGAGCCAAGGTCGGCATTATGGACGCCGATGTTTACGGGCCGAATGTTCCGCTGATGCTCGGAACCGGTTATGACCAGCCGGACGTGATCGACGGACAGCTCAAGCCGATCGAGGCACATGGCATCAAGATGATTTCGATGGCCGTGCTCGTTCCGCCCGACAAACCGATGATCCTGCGCGGGCCGATGCTTCATGGAGTCGTAAGGCAGTTTCTGACCGACGTGAATTGGGGCGAGCTTGATTACCTCGTCGTCGATATGCCGCCGGGAACGGGAGACGTTCAGCTTTCTCTTGCTCAGCTTGTACCGGTCCAGGGTGCGATCCTTGTAACGACACCACAGGAAGTTTCTCTGTCCGACGTTAGGCGTGCGATAAAGATGTTCGAACAGGTGAATATTCCCGTCCTTGGCGTGGTCGAGAATATGTCTTACTTCATCGCACCGGACACCGGCACGAAATACGAGATCTTTGGCAAGGGCGGCGGCCAAAAACTTGCCGATGAATACAGCCTGAATCTGCTTGGCCAGGTACCGCTCGGCATGGAAGTGCGTGAAGGCGGCGACAACGGCATCCCCGTCGTCATTTCTGCTCCGGATTCGCCGCAGGCCGCCGCTTTCCGTTCGACAGCCGAGGAAGTCGCGCGCCACGTCTCGATCGAGGCGATGAAGCCAGAGCTAGTGATCATGTCACGAGCAAATTGAGTTGTGTTTTCTATCTCCAATAGGTAATATTTACGAATAAGTAAGGATTCAAGACTTACAGGAGAAATTTAGCTATGTCAGCAGTTGCAGCACCGACAGTAGAGTTGAACGTGACCGAGGCGGCCGCAGAAGAGATCAAGAAGTTTTTCGCAGCTGAGGAGGATCTGCCGGAAGGCGCGGGCCTTCGCGTGCGGGTCGTGCCGGGCGGGTGCTCCGGCTTCCAATACAGCCTCAATGTCGAGGAAGAGTCTCGTCAGGGCGACTTTATTCTCGACCAGCACGACATTAAGCTCTTTGTCGATATGTTCTCTGCCCAGTACCTGAACGGCGTAACCATCGATTACACGTCCAACATGATGGGCTCGGGGTTCACGTTTGAGAACCCTAACGCGACCGGCGGCTGCGGCTGCGGAACGTCATTTTCGGCCTAAGACACTTTGCCCGAGCCCTGCTCGTTGGCAAGGTCGATATACATTAGGTATCGCTGTCGCCGTTGCTACTGCGCACGTTTATTGCATTTTTTGGAAGCTTCACGCGATTACACCTCTCTTCTCTCATCCAGGACAACTGAAGGGATGATCGGATGGGCAAACCAGCCCGGGATGCCAATCGCGCGAAAACGAATCCATATCGATTTCGCTATATTTGCATTTGATTCTCTTATGGGTCATAATATCTGTTAGTCTACTTTTCTAGGCTTAATCAAGCGGTAACAATTTACACAGTTAGGGTCAGAAGTTTCTGATTTCTCAGGAATTGGCCTTGTGTTGGAGATGTTTTATTAATAGGTGGGTTCCCTCACCTCTCTCCAGTTCCCGCTTCCCACAAAAGAAATAAGGAGTTTTTTTAAATTTGAAAGTATTTGCGAAGTGTCTGCTTCTATCGGTATGCGTTGCTGCCGTTTTTACCGTCACTGCATTGGCCCAGGATCGTCCGAGGATCGTAAAACAGACAGGAAGCCAGCCAGTTAACGCGCCCGCCACTGCTCCCGTTGAAAAGATCAAGACGACCGGCTCGTCCCGGCCTGTTCTCACGAATGAGATCAAGGTAGTGCGTTCCGCGGATCCGGCCTTTGATCCCCCGCTAGTACAGAAGACAGCATCGGTCGCGCCCACGAGCGTCCAAGGAATGGCGGCAGCGGGCAAGACCGCTTACGGAAGAGAGACAAGCGTCAAGCTCGACGCGGCGATCAAGTCACGATACGGCACACCGTATTTGTACGGCACAACAGGACCCCGCACCTACGACTGTTCAGGCTTCGTGTGGAGCGCGTTTCAGGAAGCAGGAATTCCCTTTACCCGTGCGAGCGTTCGCACACTTTGGGCCCAGTCGGAGCCGGTAGAGGGTGACGACAGATTCAAGTTCGGCACGCTTGTCTTCTTGAATGGTCTTGGTCACATGGGCATTGTCGCGGACGAGAACGGTTTCTATCACGCATCCTCATCAAAAGGCATCATGTATTCGCCGTTCAAGGGCTATTGGTCGAGCCGCATCGTCGGATTTCGTCGTCTGAAGCCGGAGACCCCCAAAGCAGCCAAATAGGAAGCCAGGTAGAGCACCTTGAAGACCAGCTTAGAAAGCCCGGGAGTCATTGTGACCTCGGGTCTTTTTTATTCAAAATACTTGCTATTAGGACACGAATCCGGGACGAATATGGGGCTCGTCGCATTCGTATACCACAGCGATCTTATCAACAGCCACGTAAGCGACCTTTTCGTCCTCATCACGCAGGAACAGCACTCCACCCTTAACGTCAATCACATCGCCCCGAAACGCCGCGTTCGTTCCGCACGTCACATCGATACGCTTGCCCAACAGGGTCTTTAACAACTCTTCCATGTCTCGAATCGCATTATATCAAAGCTTGTTATTGAGGGCGGCTTCGCGACCGGCGGCGGCCCATTTGCTGTTCGGGACACTGGTGGACGCGGCAGCAGCGTCGACAAGCCCTTGACGCTTTGAATACTGGAGAGCTGCGGCGATAATCGCGATATCGTGAGCTATTGGGTCCGCAACGTTTGGTTTTCTCCGCTCATTAAATCCGGAAATGAAGCCCGTGTCTAACCGGCCTTCGATAAACACCTCGTCTTCCATGACCTCGCGAAAGAACGGAAGCGTCGTCTTGATACCCTCGATCCGATATTCCATCAAGGCTCGCCGCATGCGGTCGATCGCTTCGCGGCGGTCCCTGCCGTACACGGCAAATTTGGAGATCATCGGATCGTAATAGATCGACACGTCAGCACCCTCGAAAACGCCGCCATCGTCGCGAATGCCGGGTCCCTGCGGAATACGCAGCCGCGAGATCCGTCCCGGCGAAGGCATAAAATTCTGCTCAGGATCCTCAGCGTAGATGCGGCACTCGATCGCATGGCCGGTGAGGCTCACGTCTTGTTGAGTAAATGAGAGAGGCTGCCCGGCAACCACCCGGATCTGTTCGCGAACGAGATCGATCCCCGTTACGAGTTCGGTGACGGGATGCTCGACCTGCAGCCGAGTATTCATTTCTAAGAAATAGAATGAGCGGTCGACGTCCGACACAAGGAACTCAACAGTCCCGGCACCTACATAATTTACCGCTCTCGCGACTTTCACCGCGCACTCTCCCATTTCCGCCCGCAGGTCGGCAGAATTTATCGGAGAAGGTGCCTCCTCGATGACCTTTTGATGACGGCGCTGGATCGAGCATTCCCGTTCGCCGAGGTGAACGTGGTTGCCGTGAGTGTCGGAGAAAACCTGGATCTCAATATGCCGCGGCCGCTGAACGGCCTTTTCAATGTACACAGCGTCGTCGCCAAAGCTCGCCCGGGCCTCGCCCTGTGCGGTTTCCAAAGCTGATCTAAGCTCCGATTCGTCCATCACCAGACGCATTCCCTTACCACCGCCACCGGCGGAGGCCTTGAGCATTATCGGGTAGCCGAATTTCACGGCGGTTTCTTTAGCCTCATCAAACCCGCTGAGACGCTCGGTCGTTCCGGGCACGACCGGCACTCCCGCCTCGATCGCGATCCTGCGAGCGGACATCTTACCGCCCATTGCCTCCATGGCTTCGGGAGGGGGCCCGATGAACGTCAATCCAGCTACGTGAACATCGCGAACAAAAGCGGCGTTCTCCGACAGAAATCCGTAGCCCGGATGGATCGCTTCGGCACGGCTGGTGTTGGCTATGTCTATTATCTTCTCGCCGCGCAAATAGCTCTCGGAGGAGGGCGCAGGGCCGATATTATAGGCCTCGTCCGCCATCCTCACATGCAAGGCGTCCGCATCGACATCCGAATACACGGCGACCGTTGCGATCTTCATCTCCCGGCACGCGCGAATAACCCGACATGCGATCTCTCCGCGGTTGGCTATGAGGATCTTTTTGAACATCGTTCTCACATCACCTGGAAACTAGCTTGCTAGCTGCTAGATACTTCTATCATTCTACGATCGAGTTCCCCTGATTTTTCGGATCGTACCGAATACCCACTTTCGCACCGGGTGCATATTTTGCCGGCTGCTGTTTCTGCTCAAAAGTCAGAATATCGGACGACTCAAAATCGACGCCGTTGAGCGTGTACATGTAGAAAACGATCTCGTCCGTTCCCTTTACCTCGGTGTCGAGTATTGTCCCATCTGTAATGCGCCCGTTCGCGAGCAGGAATCGGCGCCGCGCACCGGGGTCGGGCTTTCTTCGCCGCAGTAGTTTGTCGATCAGGCTCATTTTTCGTCGAGAAGGAGTGCGGGCTTGTTATATTTCGCCCGCAGACGATTTATCGCAGATAACACTGCCGGACGCTCTACTATCTTTGATTCAAGTCTGCGCTTGCCGGGAATATCCGTCATCATCACGCCGATGAATATCGTGAGTAGTCCTGGGCCCGGCACCCCCGGGAGCGACAGTATTATTCCAGTCACGATAACCAGGATGCCCAAAACGTTCTTTACACCGATAGCGACGGCGCGGGCAACCGGATGGCTGTCGGGAAAGAAATGATGTTCGTAATCTGAATGAAAATAATTCGCGGGCATTTTCACCAGAATTATCGTCACGACGACGTAACTAACAACAAACGTAACAACGACGCCTATGCCGCCTAGAATGACGGAGGTCCAGGTCAAGGACGCCCAAAACTGCTCAAGCCACGCGATCATCCGTTATCGTTGGGGTCCATTGCCCGCAGTTTCTGCCGGATAAATACCATTCGCTGAACAAGCGTCCACATCGACAATATCGCGAGCACCCAAAGCACCTGCGGCATTCGGTTCGCGAACCAGCCAGTCGAATCCCAGCTCCACGTCGACAATGCACCTATGATCAGGAGCACGACCCGCTCAGGACGCGCAAGGAAGCCAATGTTGGCCTTGACGCCTAGACCCTCGCTGCGGGCCGTTGTGTAACTCACCAAGACAGACGCGATCATCCCCACACCCGCCAGGAACACGTTCAAGGTCGAGTGCTGGGGCGTGAGCCTCGCGTAAAAGATCATTATTCCCAGAAAGGCTCCCATATCTGACAGCCGGTCGAGAGTGGAGTCAAGAAAAGAGCCATACTTCGTAACGCGGCCCGAGAGGCGTGCGACGTTACCGTCGAGCATGTCGAACAGATTCGCGATGATCAAGACGATCCCTGCCCAGAAGAATTCGCCAAATCCAAATAATACTCCGCAGCCGAGGTTGATGATCACGCCGATCATCGTCAGAATATTCGGCGGAATGCCGAGGGAGGTCAGTCCGCGGACCATGCCATTGATGATCCACATCGCCCCGCGCCCGATATTCGCACCGACTTCTACCATTCAGCATTCAGCCCTCAGCTTTCAGCGACGCAGATCAAAGAGGCTGACTGCTGATCGCTGACTGCGGACGGCTCATCCCTTCTCGTGAATTGTCGTTAAACGGCTGATCTCAAAATTGCGCCAGCCTGTGGGAGTTCTTACTTTTACCTCGTCACCCTCTTCTTTGCCCATCAATGCCTGACCGATCGGAGAAACAGTGGATATCTTACCTTTATCCGGATCACTTTCCTCTGAAGTGACGAGCTCGTAGGTCACCTTCTCTTCCTTATCCAGGTCGAACAGAACGACGGTAGACCCGTAGGCGATCTTATCGGTCGGTATCTTGGAAACGTCGATCGACTCAACCTCCATCATCCGCTGCTGAAGCAGGCTGATACGGGCTTGTACCATTGACTGCTTTTCTTTTGCAGCCTTGTATTCCGCGTTTTCGCTCAAATCGCCAAACTCGCGCGCGTGCTGGATCGCCTTGGGCAGGTCGTGGTGCAGCTCATACTCAAGCTTATCCAATTCGGCCTTTAATTTCTTTTTGATATCTTCCATAAAACTAGTTATTGGTCATTCGTGCCTCGAATCGCGCCGGCTCCGCTAATTTTGATTCGCGAGGAGCGGCGAACGAAATTCCGATGTCACGGGCCGTACGCACAAGCTGTCCATCGACGGGGACGGTCTTAACATTCGCGCATGCCTCGGAAAGCGGAACGGTCACGATAGTACCGGCCTGGAGAGCAACCATGCTTCCAGTCTCTCCGTTCGCGAGAGCGCGGACGGCACACGCGCCAAAATTTGTACCCAGCATGCGGTCAAATGCATTTGGGCTGCCGCCGCGCTGTAAATGACCTAGAACGACACAGCGCGATTCTTTTCCGGTTAGCAGCTCGACATGGTTGCTAACGTAAGAGCCAAGGCCGCCAAGCCGCACCGCCTCCTGATCCTGGTAGATCTCGCCCTTGCCGACTTCCTTCGCGCCTTCCGCCACGACGATGTTAGTAAAACGGGAGCCCTGCTCTTCGCGCGCCTGCACTTTGCGGACGATGGAATCGAACGAAAAGGGGATCTCGGGGATCAGAATTATATCCGCACTGCCGGCAAGCCCGGCCTGGAGCGCGATCCAGCCAGTATTCCTTCCCATTACCTCAAGAACCATCACACGGTCATGCGAAGCGGCGGTCGTGTGGAGACGGTCTAGCGCCTCGGTCGCGATGTCCAGCGCGGTCATAAAGCCGAACGTCAGCTCCGTCGCGGCCAAGTCATTGTCAATGGTTTTCGGCACACCGATCACCGGAAAACCGCGCTTGTGAAATTGCTCTGCGATAAGCAGAGTCCCCTCACCGCCGATAGCGATCAAGGCCTCGATACCCAGAATGTCCAGATTCGCAAGTGCCTCGCTTATGGGTATCTCGGCAAAGCATTGCTTGCCATTAACCACCTTAACGAAATGGCCCCTGTTCCGCGTGCCCAGTATCGTCCCGCCTCGCGGCAAGATCCCGCTAACGCTTTTAGTTGTCAGGTTTACCGAATGTGTCTCACCGAGGATGCCCTCAAAGCTATCTTCGATGCCGATGCACGTCATCCCGAATTCGCCGATCGCTGTGCGCACGACCGCCCTGATCGCAGCGTTGAGCCCCGGAGCATCGCCGCCGCCCGTCAGAATGCCGATCTGCTTATACATACATCAAAGACAACATCCTATTTTACTGGAACGACTTACAAATGCGAAGAAGTCCCTTTCCGCAACGCGTCAAGGGACTTCCCGGTCGATCCAATTCTGCCTATCTACCTTTTTGCTCGAACAGGGCGAGGAATTCATTTGCCTTCGGCATTGAGTCCAGTGCTTTTTGAATTTGAGGATCGCCCTCGAGCAGCACCTGCGCACCGGCCTCGGCCGAACAATTGGCTGTTGCCAGCTCATCGCGGATCCGCATCTTGGCGTAATCAGCAACCGCGTCAACCACCTCAGGCGTGAGGCCAAGCTTAGGATCAGCGGCCGCGAAACTCTTGAAGGCGGCCAGCAGGGCTAGGCTGACCGCGAATTCATTCGGCTGAAGGGTTGTCCGGAATGACTGCTTCTCCGCCTTCATCGACTCGAAGCCGACCACCTTACCCGCGACAAGCTGCCTGACAAAGAAGAATGCGGCTTCGTTGATCCTTCCCTTTGCCGCATTAGATGTAGCCGCGGGAGCCACGACGTCAGGCTCGATACCGCGGCCGCCGTAAAGCACGCGGCCATTAGCGGTCTCAACCGGGCTGCCCGCGGGCTTCGGCTCGGGTGAATCTGGCGGCTGGTCCTCGCCGTGCGTGTAGTAATCGTAGATCGACCCGCCAGAATAATCCCTTTGCAGCGAGCGCCCGAAAGGCGTGTAGTATCTTGCGGTGGTCAATGTAAGCCCCGTACTGTAAGGGAGCCTGTAGACCTTTTGCACCAGCCCTTTACCAAAACTGTTATCTCCTACGATAACGGCACGCTGATAGTCCTGCAGCGCTCCCGAAACTATCTCGGAAGCGGATGCCGACCCCTGATTGATCATCACAACGAGCGGCGAGTTATCAACGTTTCCACCGGTGGTCTTTAGCTCTCGCTGCGGACCGGACCGAGAGCCTTTCACCGAGACCACGGTCTGGCCGGCAGGAATGAATTGACTCACTACCGCAACGGCCTCGTCGAGAATGCCTCCGGGGTTTCCGCGAAGGTCGAGAATGATACTCTTCATCCCCTTCTTTTTTAGGTCAGCGATCGCCGTCGAAAGCTCATCGGAAGTCGTCTGCTGAAACCCGCCTGTAAGGCCCACGTAGCCTACGCCGTTCGGCAGCATAAAGTAATTTCTGACCGACGGAAGGGGAACGCCTCCGCGTGTGATCTGAAACTCCAACGGATTCGGCGCGCCTGCACGCTCCACCTGGACCTTGACGGTGGTGCCTTTTTCACCCCGAACGTTCTTCGAAACCTCGGCACTTGTCCAGTCCTTAGCGTCCTTGCCCTCAACCGTAAGTATCTTATCGCCGTACCGCAGCCCGGCTTTGTCTGCCGGCGTATTCGGAACGACGGATTGCACATAGACGCCGTCTCGATGCTGAAGGATCGAAACGCCGATCCCGTAAAACTCGGAGGCCTGCTCCTCCTCGAGTTTCTTCAACTCCTCGCGTGTAAAGAAAGACGAATGCGGGTCAAGCGTCCAAAGCATCGCCTGCATGGAGCTGTCGGTGATCTTTTCGTGATCGATCTGGCCGGCGTAATTATCATCGATCACGTTCAATGCCTCTTTGTAATCGGCCTCGACTCGTTCGGGCGTGACAGCCGTTTCCGCCGACGTCCGTGACGGCAAATTACCGATCAGGCCCCCGGCGATCGTCCCCATAACGATAACGACAGCGGCAATTAGCAGGAAGTGACGATTCATAAAGCTAAACCCAATATAGCATACGCAAACGGGTCCGCTTTCGTTTGAATATCGCGTATTTACGCGGGCAAATTTACTTTTCTTGGTCAAAAACCTACCATTACACTTTTGCCCAAATGAGGCCTGAAGTATCCATAATCATCCCCGCATTCAACGAGAGCGACCGCCTTGGGTCGCCGCTTCGCACTATTGCCGAATATCTCGCCAAGTCCGGAGTCTCGGCCGAGATCATCGTCGTCGATGACGGCTCCTCGGATGACACTGCTTTCGTGGCTGAACGCATTTTGGAGGAAGCATCCCATCTCCCCTCGAACGTAATTCGATACGAGGAGAATCGGGGCAAAGGGTTTGCGGTGAAGACGGGCCTTCTTGCTGCTAGGGCAGACATTGCTTTGTTTACGGACGCCGATCTTTCTACGCCCATCAAAGAGATGTCAAAGCTTATTGATCCTATCCGGACAGGTGAGTACGATCTGACATTCGGCTCGCGGGCCCTGGATCGAAGCCTGATCGGCACCCACCAGTCGGCGTTTCGCGAGAACGGCGGCCGGCTCGTAAACCTTATGATCCGAAAGCTATCGGGATTAGATTTCTCAGATACGCAATGCGGATTCAAGGCGTTCAACATGACGAAATTCCGACCGCTCTTGGACGTAATGACGATCGACCGCTTTGGCTTCGATGTGGAGTTTCTCTTCGTTGCGAAATATCACGGCCTTCGGCTGGCTGAGATACCGGTTCGTTGGAACGACGTCGCCGGCTCGAAGGTCAGCGCCGTTCGCGACACGCGCCGAATGTTCAGCGAGTTGATGCAGATCCGCCGTAATGCCCGATCCGGCGTTTACGAGAAGATTCAAACAGGATAGCCAGGATGCACAAGATAAAGATCGCGTTCGATCCGTTGTCCTGCCGATCCTGTCCATCCTGTTAGAATTTCCTTATTATGACCGCACGCCTGAACGTCAACATCGATCACGTCGCAACGCTTCGCGAAGCCCGCAAGACCATCGAGCCTTCTGTTCTCGAAGCCGCTCGCATGTGCGAAGAAGCTGGTGCCCACGGCATCACCGTTCACATTCGGGGCGATCGACGCCACATCCAGGACCACGACATTGAGGAACTCAAACAGTCCGTCACAACTTATCTAAATGTTGAGATGGCAGCGACCCACGAGATGGTTTCGATCGCCGAGCGGATCAAGCCTGACGCAGTCTCGCTCGTTCCTGAGGGCCCAAATGAGATCACTACCGAGGGCGGACTGGATGTCATCGGGAACTTCGACAGCGTTAAGAACGCGGTCGATAAGCTAAAGGCCGCAGGCATTCACGTCAGCATCTTTATCGACCCGGACA
>JAFAOW010000300.1 GCA_019247455.1 Acidobacteriota bacterium
TATCCCGCCAGGAACACGCCGAATCGAGATGGCGTCGGTCTTTTGTATTCGATGCCATTCCCCTCACTCGCTCAATGCGGAGCGGAGGTGCGAATTCTGCAGGCGGGAAGATGGCCCAAAGTCCCAAGTCCCAAGTCCAAAGTCCTCGGAAAAGGAAGAGGGCGAGAGACGCTTGATCGGGCGAATGTTCAAACGCCTCTCGGTTTTGGCAGGTCGGGGTTAGGTTGTCAAACGCTGCGAGTCTGGGCGGCGGCAACGGTTTAGAGATTAACGCGGGCGGCCCAGGGCCGTCACTCATAAAGATCAGGCTTTCAATGAGTAAGGAGACGAACATTATGAAAAATGAAACATTCAGTCAGAAGGCGATCCGGCATGGTGAGGTTTTGATCACGCCGATCGAGGAGTTGCCGGCGGATGTCGAGCAGGTTTTTGAGGGCCGTGAGTACATCATCGGTCACTCGGAAACGGGTCATCATCACGTCGCGGTGGCGGAACTGCCAAAGGGCATCACCATCTTCAAGCCTCGTGGTGCGGATGACCAGACGCTATTCATGCGGGTCAGTGAAAACTCTCGCGTAGAGCATCGCAAGGCGCACGACCGGCACGAGACGAAGACGCTGTTCAGGGGTCTTTACACCGTCACGATCAAGAAGGCTTACGACTATTTCGCAAAGCGGATGACGCGGGTGCAGGACTAATGAAGACACGCCTCGACAAACTGACGCCCGAACAGGAATCGATGCTCGCGACCTTTCGCGATCGAGCTATCAAATTCGCCTTGTACGGCGGAGACGATCTCGATGTCGAAAAATTTCATCGCGGCATCGATTTCGCGTACTCACTCGCCAAGCTCGACGCACCGATAAAGATCCACGTCGATTCACCATTTGGCATCCAGCTGGCTGCGAATTTTATCCAGAAGATGGATCTCGCGAAGCCGGGGGCTCAGGTCCGGGCTCAGGTCCGGGATCAGGTCCGGGTTCAGGTCTGGGATCAGGTCGGGGATCAGGTCTGGGATCAGGTCCGGGATCAGGTCGGGGATCAGGTCCGGGATCAGGTCGGGGATCAGGTCGGGGATCAGGTCCGGGCTCAGGTCGGGGATCAGGTCGGGGCTCAGGTCCGGGATCAGGTCTGGGCTCAGGTCCAGGATCAGGTCTGGGCTCAGGTCCGGGATCAGGTCCGGGATCAGGTCGGGGATCAGGTCGGGGATCAGGTCTGGGCTCAGGTCTGGGCTCAGGTCTGGGCTCAGGTCTGGGCTCAGGTCGGGGATCAGGTCCGGGATCAGGTCGAATACCACAATTTCGCTTACTGCGGTCAGGGATATGATGCTGGCTGGGTTTCGTTCTATCGCGTCTTTACCGAATTCGGAATTCTAAAACACGACCTGTTTCAAAAGTACGGCGAATTTCTAGATTCGGGAGTTTGGGACACGGTGATGTTCCGAGGCGTTGCGATCGGCTGCCGGCGTCCGAGTTTTGTCGCTCGCGATGATCAAAACCGCCTTCACAACGATAGCCGATCAGCAATCGCGTGGCGTGATGGATTTGAGTTGTTCTATCTCGACGGCATTGCTCTTGAGCCTCAACTCTGGAAACGTATCGTCTCGCACGAGATGCCGTTTGGCGAGATCATGGCGATCGAGAATGCCGACCATCGTGCCGTCGCTCTCAAATACAACCCGGAAGCCATCTTGTCGGCTGCTGAAAAGATCGATTCGTCAGAACGCGGCAACGAGCTGTTCCTGATCGAGAACACGGATCTAAACCAATTTCTCGAGGAGCCGCAGATCTACTTCCTACGGATGCCGTGTCCGACTGGCCGCACGTTCGTTGAGGGTGTCGATCCGGCGTTCGCCCGGAAGACGCGATCGGCGGACGCTTGCCAGGCTCACGCACTGGGCATCACTCCAAATCAATATCGCAACCTGGTGGTCGAGGGATGAACGTAAACGAGGCCCAGATACAACTCGGTTTGTGGCACTGGCTCTATAACCGCGGCCAGCGGTGGGCGTGCCCGAATGCCTGCAAGGTTTTCGACACAGGAGAATGTGACTTATTGACGGTCATGCGTTCGGGCCTCGCGTGCGAATACGAGATCAAGATCAGCCGAAAGGATTTTAGGCAAGATAGGCGGAAACCTAAATTCGAGCTCTTTGAGCGGCGGCTGGCGGGCCACACCACGCGAGAGCCATTGAGGAGCGGCTGGAAAGCTCGAACGCTGACCGTGCCCAACTTTTTCTTCTACGTCGTGCCCAACAAGCTCGTGAGCGTGGATGAGGTTCCGGGTTTTGCTGGGTTGATATATGTGCATGACGAGGAGCGTCAGCGGTTCACGGTCGCAAAGAAAGCTGCCCGCATCCATCGTGACATAATCCCTGATCTCAAATTGCAAATGGGCCAGAAACTGATGTTCCGATTTTGGGACCAGCAGCGGAGGGTATTGGCAGCCGCATGAGCAGAGAAACATACACGTTATCGGATGAGACGCGGGATGCCTTCGAGGGGCACCGGGGCGAGATCGCGTTGCACTGGGGCAAGGACCGCTCGCATGTGGACGGGATCATGTCGGGGCGAGTGCCGGACGGATTTGCGTATTTTAAGCCGCAGTATCTGGCTGTGCTGAATTCGTGCGGGATCGAGGGTGTCAGGAGCTATCGGGATTGGTTCGCGAAGGTCGAGGCCCTCGTCGGGCCGGTGGCGAGCCCGTGCGATGCGGACTCGGTAACAACGCTCCTGCTCGAGAAGATCCGCCACGACGCAGAGTGCATCGCGATCCTTTTTGCCGCGATAGCGGACGGCCGCATCGACCGCAAGGAACGCGTCGAGATCAAGGCCGCCCTCGACAAGGCCCGCCGGCATCTTGATCAGGCGGAGAAGTTGCTGAATGAAATGCCCGATGGCAGTGAAGAGTTGAGAGTGGCGAGTTGAGAGTGATGAGATTTTTGGCATTAGCGGTAGTGGTCGGCGGGCTGTGGCTCGTGAATATGGCGAGGAAGAATCGGAGTTTTTAACGCAGAGGCCGCAAAGATCGCAAAGGGAAGGACATGGCGACTGTTCATATACGAATCGAATCTGAAAGAGGCTGTGGTTTTCGTCAGCCAGGCGGAATCTATCTGATCTGCGACGGACCGGGTGCTTCGTGTGACCGCTTTCCAGTGCAGATCGATGTTTGCCCTACGTGCCATTCGGGCATTAAACCGTCACGAGGCTTCACATGGATCAACCCTGCGGCGTTGCTTGGACTGAAAGGCTTCACCGACTGCGGTGCAGACCTTTGTGCCGGCTGCCCAGTGAATGGATCGATCGAGCGGGCGGGACTGATCTGGATCGGCGAGAAGTTTTACCCGCGGCCTGCCAATTTTACCGCCGAGGCCCAGACCATGGGCATCAGCCGTCGCATTCCGAACGTTCCAAAGGATTTTGAAGTCGGGCAGACCTGGGTGCTCTTTGCTCACCGCAAAGGGATAAGCGAATTCTGTCCCGTTGAGTTTGATGACCCGAAACATCCGGACGACTGCGAATGCGAGGGTACGGGCGTTGTCTTTCATTCAGCCATCTTCCACGCTGCAAGGCCGCAAAGGATCGAGTACGTGATTACGGGCAATGAGTCGGAGGAAGAGCTGGATGCTCTCGAAGAGCGGGGTTTCACGCTCGTCAAGATCGTTCGCGATACAGGCCCGACTTTATTCCAGGACGATGTGATCGAAATTGCAACCGGAGTAGCAAGCTGATGCTTAATTCGCACGGGGGAAAATTTGGGGTCGCTGTTTGACATTATCGAGGCGAGGGAGCGGGCTCAAGAAGGGATGGAGCAGGCGGCGGAGCGGAAGGCGAGCTTGCTGAGATTCGCACAGCGGAAGGCCGAGGAGCTGGGGCGGCGGATGCGGTTCGTGACGGCGGATGATGTGCAGCGTGCCCTGGTCGAGAATCCGGACCGCTCCATCTCGGAGCACGCACTCGGCAACGCCGCGGGCTCGCTCTTTAAGGACAAATCAAAATGGCGGTGGACCGGCGAGACGCGCCCGTCGGAACGCGTCTCCGCACACGGAAGGTTGATAAGGGTGTGGGAATGGATCGGATAGGAAATTACGAATTACGAATTACGAATTAAGAATTTAAGAGGTGCCCGCGAAAGACGCGAATGAATACGAATGCCGAGCGAACGAGAATTAGCGTGCCTGGGGTGCACTTTGCCGATATGCGACGACAGGTCAGTGGAATGCAGGTTCGTGACGATCACGCGGGAGCGGCCGCAGATAAGGTTTTCGGCAGAGTCGATCGCAAAACGCGTCGTCACTCGCCGGGCAAATCGAAGGGCAAGGACACTCGCGAAATTAGCCGAGAGACGGCAGAGGCAGTTGGGAAGTTAGTGCAGGCGGCGTTTGAGAAGTTTGGCGGGACGGGAGATTGCGAGCCGATCAGCCTCAAGTCCAAAGTCCAAAGTCCAAAGTCCAAGGTCGAAGAATGAAGAAAAACATTTGGAAATTCGAGCTTCCATTCAGTGCTTCGGCTCGGACGGTGACAGTGAGGGTTCCCGTGTTTGCCGAGTTCTTATCGGTCGGAGTACAGGGATGCGATTCAGATCAAGTCGTCGTCGCGTGGTTCAGGTTCAGCGTCGGCGATGACGGCCTGGAAGCTCGCACGTTTACGGTATGTGCGACCGGCCAAGAGGTCGAGGATGCGTTTGGGCATTCAATGAAGTTCTGCGGCCCACATCTTCGAGAACAAACTATGAAGCTTTATATCGCGGGGAAGATCACGGGTCTGAATCCGCTGGCGGTGGAGGAGAACTTTTGCCGGGCGGCGAGGTATGTCGAGGGGTTTGGGCACGAGGCGTTGAACCCGGTCGAGATGTTCCCGGTGCGTGACGACTGGACGTGGGAGGACTACATGGCCGAGGACGTGAAGGTCATCCTCATGCAGGCCGATGGGCTCTTTATGCTCTCGAACTGGCGTGAGAGCCGCGGTGCCCGTGCGGAACATGCCTTCGCCGACGCCTTGGGGAAGAAGATCTTTTACCAGGCGAGCGTGATACCGGAGGCGGAGTAGATGGGCGGAATGATCAGTAGGCAAAAGGCAGTGGCAGAAGGCAGTCAAAAGACGCTTGAGGAATATCACGCGTTTTTGGAGCGGAAGGTGCGGCTCGCGGGCATCGAGGGGTTTGAGGTCGAGGACCACGAGATCAATCCGATCCTGAAACCTCATCAGCGTGAGTGTGTGAAGTGGGGCGTTCGCGGTGGTCGAAGGGCGTTGTTTGAGAGCTTCGGGCTGGGCAAGACGGTGCAGCAGTTGGAGATTTGTCGCATTATCCTCGCGAAGCTCGTTCTCGAAGATGTTTCCCGCAAAGCCGCAGAGACGCAGAGAAGAGGGCTGATCGTTGCACCGTTGGGGGTAAGGCAGGAATTTAAGCGGGACGCGGAGATGCTCGGGATAGAGTTGCGGTTCGTGCGACGGTCTGAGGAAGTGTCGGCGTTCGACAGTTCGACGGGTGCCCTTACTGGCGTGCGGGCTTCTGCAACATCCATATCATCTACGCCGAGTCGGAGAAGCTCGTCCTCAAATCACTGATGGACAAGTGGGAGCGGGATAAGGAGCAGCGGCGCGTGATGGCCGGGATCATGAAGCAGTACGGCCTGGCACACGATGCTATGAGCCAGGAATTGAAAAGGGGGTTTGGCGTGGAGCGAACAGAGGTCAAAGGCAGGAATTTTACGGCGGTCAATAACGACTCGGTTGAGGAACTGAAGCGGATCGAGGCTGACAGGTTTGGGATGATCCTGACCTCGGTGCCTTTCTCGACGCAGTATGAGTACTCGCCGAACTATGCGGACTTTGGCCACACGGACAACAACGAGCATTTCTTCGAGCAGATGGACTTTTTGACGCCGGAATTGTTCCGCTCTTTGAAGCCCGGCCGCATCGCCGCGATCCATGTCAAGGATCGGGTTGTGCCCGGTGGAATGACGGGACTCGGATTTCAGACCGTCTATCCGTTTCACGCTCGCTGTATCGAGCACTATACGCGTCACGGTTTCGGATTCCTGGGTATGAAGACGATCGTGACGGATGTTGTTCGTGAGAATAACCAGACGTATCGGCTTGGCTGGACGGAGCAATGCAAGGACGGCACGAAGATGGGCGTCGGGATGCCCGAATACCTGCTGATCTTTCGCAAGCCGCCGACCGATACGACCAACAGCTATGCCGACGAGCCGGTGCTTAAATCGAAAGGCACGTATTCGCGTTCGCGTTGGCAGGTCGATGCTCATGGGTTTACGCGTTCGTCGGGCGACAGGCTGCTGCGAGGCGAGGACCTAAAAGACGTGCCGCATTCGACGATCTTTGAGATGTTCAAAAAGCAATCGCTCGAGAACGTGTACGACTTTGGCGAGCATGTCGCTCTCGGCGAATCGCTCGATGACGACGGCAGGCTTCCCGTGACATTCATGCTGCTGCAGCCGCAATCGTGGTCAGACGAGGTTTGGTCTGACGTGACGCGAATGATGACGCTCAATTCGTCGCAGTCGCAGAAGGGCAAGCAGATGCACCTGTGCCCGCTGCAGTTCGATATATGCGACCGGGCGATCACGCAGTGGTCGAATGAGGGCGACGAGATCCTTGACCCTTTCGGCGGCATCGGCAGCGTGGCCTATCGATCACTGCTGCTCGGCCGCAAGGCGTACACAATCGAGCTCTCACCAACGTATGCCGCCGACGCGGCCGCTTACTGCACGGCGGCAGAAGCCGAGACGGGCGTGCCGAGTTTGTTTGATCTCGTGGAAGAAGAAGCGGAGCTGCTGGATGCGGCTGCTTGATCTGTTTGCGGGGATAGGCGGGTTTTCGTATGCGGGGCATCAACTTGGGTGGTCGACGGTGGCGTTTGTTGAGCGGGAGGGGTTTTGTCAGCGGGTTTTGGTGAAGAATTTTGGGGCGGTGTTGGCGGAAGAGGATGATCTCCCGCAGAGACGCAAAGACGCAGAGGAAAGCACGTGGGCTGGCAGCCCACGCTCCGGCAGGCCGGTGATCTATGGAGACATATTCGAATTTGACGGGAAACCTTTTCGGGGAAGAGTTGACGTTGTCACCGGAGGATTCCCGTGCCAGCCGTTCTCGGCGGCGGGAAAGCGGCGGGGACGAAGTGATGAGCGACATCTCTTTCCGGAAATGCTTCGAGTTATTCGAGAGGTCGAACCGCGTTGGGTCGTCGCTGAAAACGTTCGCGGGCTGCTTAGTATCGAATCTGGAGCGGTATTCGCCGAGGTTGTCACATCACTGGAAGGCGAAGGCTACGAGGTCATTACGTTTTGTATTCCTGCTAGTGCCGTCGGTGCCCCGCACAGGCGAGATCGGCTATGGATCGTTGCTCGAAGGGTTGATACCGACAGCATCGGCG
>JAFAOW010000073.1 GCA_019247455.1 Acidobacteriota bacterium
CGTAAACTTGATGCGCTCCAGACCGGTCGCAGCCACGGCCCGCAAGAGCCTGGAAAAGGGCGTCGCGCCCTCGAATCCTTCCAGGCCATGTTCCGCGAGGGGCCTGTAGCTGTTGACGTTTTGACCGATTAAATGAACTTCACGGTATCCGGCCGAGCGCAAGCGTTCGACTTCGGCGATAATCTCGAAGGCCAAACGGCTCTTCTCCCGACCTCTCGAAAAGGGAACGATACAATAGGAACAGAACTTGTTGCAGCCCTCTATGATCGGCACAAAGGCTATCTGCTGTGACCTGCGCTCGACTGTGGAGACGGCCCAGGTTTCATCCTCCCCGCGCTCGCCCAAATCCAGCGCCTTCTGTTCCCCGCCCTGCACCCTCTTAATCAAGTCCGGGAGGCGTGCGACGGCGCGCGTGCCGACAACCAGATCGACGGCGCGGGCATGAGCGAAGATTGACTCCCCTTCAAGTTGCGCGACGCATCCCATGACGCCGATGATCGGCCGCTCGCCCGCCCGTTGCCGAAGGATTTCCCCGATCCGCGTGTAGACTTTCTGTGCGGCCTTTTCCCGCACCGAACAGGTGTTAAAAAGAACCACGTCCGCCGTTTCCGGCGACTTCGTGAATCCGTAGCCGGCGGCGCTCAGCCGTGTCAGAGCCATTTCCGTGTCGGCGACGTTCATCTGACATCCCAGCGTCTCTATATAAATGCGTGTGCTCATGATCTGTCGCCTTAATCTCTGTAAGCTCTGCGAGTGTAGCAGAATTTGCGCTCGCCCGCACAAAGTTCTTCTGAACATTTAGCTCAAAGCTTTCTTGAAACCTTTCTGGCGACCGCCCTGCCTGCCGGCCTCACTTCGATGATTTCCGGCATTATCGATCAGCCATCTGGCCACCTCCAGTGTTTTCTCCGTTCTCTGGCTGCCGCCAATCATCCGCGCGATCTCCTCAACGCGTTCATCCGCCCTCAGTTCCTCGATGCTCGTGATGGTCCGGCCCTCTTCTATAAACTTCTCGACCCTGTAATGATGATCTGCAAAGCTTGCGATCTGCGGCTGATGCGTCACGCAGAGAACCTGTCGCACAGCGGAAAGCGCTTTCAGCCGCTGCCCTACGACCTCCGCCACTCTTCCCCCGATCCCCGCATCGATCTCATCGAAGATAAATGTTTCGTTAGTCGCTTGAGCCTCCCTGCGGCCGACTCTGAGCCCAACCAATCGAAGCGTTAACATCAATCTAGACAACTCACCTCCAGAGACGGCTCGCGACAAAGGGCGCGCCTCTTCGCCCTGATTCGCAGACAAAAGAAACTCCACACGGTCGGCCCCTGTGCTGGTGAAGAACCCCACGCCGACGTTATCGGACGCATCGGGCACGCTCGGCTCATTTTGCCAATCCGTTGAACTTCTCTCCGCCGTTTCGAGGCTCACCAAGAATTTCGCCTGCTCCATCGCCAGGCGGCCCAACTCTTCCATGACTTTTTCGGCTAAAACCGGCGCGGCCTTTCCGCGGGATTCCGAGAGAGTCTCGGCCAAGCGTGTGTACTCGCGATCTAAAACGCCGAGAGCCTCTTTTAGAGTCCTCTCGGCGTGAGCTAAGTCCTCCAGTTTAGAAAGGCGTCCGGCAAGCTCAGCTTTTACTTGAAGTATTTCGTCTAAATCGCTGGAATACTTACGCTTTAATCTTTCAAGCTGGGCCAGTCTCTGCTCAATATCAGCAAGGCGACGCGGAGAGAAATCAAGCGAGCTGAGATATGCGCGAATCCCTTCCGCCAAATCTCTCAAAGAGGCGATTGCGGCCTGCAGATCATCTAAATACTGTGCCGCCTGCACGTCCAGACCGGCCAGTTCTTCCAAATGCCTGCGGACCTGCGCGAGCATCGAAAGCACATTCTCATCATTCTCATACAATACCCCGAAAGATTTTCCACTCAACTCGAAAATCTTTTCCGCATTGGCGAGTAATTTGCGCTCGGCCTGCAATTTCTCGTCTTCGCCGCTCAACGGAGAAACGTTTTCGATCTCCTTCAACTCGTAATTTAGCAGGTCTTCCACACGCTCGCGCTCGGCCAGTTCCCT
>JAFAOW010000024.1 GCA_019247455.1 Acidobacteriota bacterium
TCGCCGTCAGGGCTGAGCGCGATCCCCGCCGGGTATACCGCTGCTATGTCATTGTTGTAATTGGTCGACGGCGCCGAGGTCGCGAACCCCGTGACGTCTATCGCCGTGCCTTTTAGCGGCTCGTCCGGCTTATTCGTCGGAGCGACGGGCACGGGCGCATTCGCATCCAGGCCGAAGATCCAGATCTTGTTCTCGTAACCACCCGAAACGTAGAAACGATACTTACCATCTGGCTGCAGCTTCGGGTCAAAGACCAACCCGAAATTCGCGCTCTGCGGGGCGGGGAAGTAGATGTTTTGCACGACCTGCGGATCCGGCTTATGGTTCAGGTCGATCACTGAAAGCGTCTGCTGATGCTTGCTCTTTGAAGTGAAGTCGATCCCGTAACCGCTGTTCACCGCGATGAGGAACCGGCCTCTGCCATCCGGACCCGTCGAATCAGGCGAGCGGACCATGTTCATCGTCAACGGCGCCACCGCGGGCAATCCTGTGGTCGCGTCGACAAGCAGCTTTCCGGCAGGGGTCGTTCGATTATCATGGGTCTTGCGAACGCGCGCCTCCGCCGGCCGACGGAAAAGCGGGTGGATGAGCAGGGCAGTAACGGAGAGAACGATAACTAGCAGAACGATAATTCGCGCAGACGTGATCTTCATTTTGTTATTAATGGCCTCGGGTTATTTGACGCTATCATACAGCAATCGGGGTTAATGGCGAGTGAACAAGAGAGACTGATCGATGTGCGGGTCGTTCCGCGCGCCTCTCGGAGCGAGGTCGTCGGCGAGATCGACGGGGTTCTGAAAGTGCGTCTGACGTCACCGCCCGTTGACGGGGCCGCGAATGGGGAGCTTATAAAGCTGCTAGCCAGACATTTCCGAGTACGGCGGTCAAACGTAGAGATCGTGGTAGGCCATGCTTCCCGCACCAAGAGGGTAAGGATCGTGCGTCTTTGAAGGCCTCCTTTTGGCGTGATATATTTTCAAATTCACCGACTCTCGAACGTTGATTCGTGACTCTCTGATCGTTTTATGTCAGGACACAGTAAATGGCACACAATTAAGCACAAGAAAGGTGCGCTCGACGCCAAGCGGGGCAAGATCTTCACGAAGATGATCAAGGAGATCACCGTGGCGACGAAGACCGGCGGCTCCGGCGATCCGGACGCTAACGCCCGCCTTCGCAAGGCGATCAGTGACGCTAAAGGGCAAAATATGCCCAACGACACGATCGAACGCGCGATCAAACGCGGCCTCGGCGAAGGCGAGGGTGCCAACTATGACGAGGTCACTTACGAAGGCTACGGCCCCAACGGCGTAGCCGTAATGGTCGAGGCCATGACCGACAATCGCAATCGCACGGTCGCCGAAATTCGACACATCTTCTCAAAGAACGGCGGAAATATGGGCGAATCCGGCTCGGTCGGATGGATGTTCGACAAGAAGGGGTACATCGTTGTCGACAAGGCCGCAAAGAGTGAAGACGAGCTTTTCGAGATCGCCGTCGGTGCCGGTGCCGACGATATGCAGGACGAGGGCGACGTGTTTGAGATCTTTACGGCGCCCGACAATTTCGACGCGGTGAATGACGCTATCCGGGCCGCCGGCATCGAGCCGCAGGCCGCCGAGATCTCGATGGTCCCGCAAAACTACGTCGAGCTAACAGGCAACGACGCGAAGACGATGATGAAGCTCTACGACGCGCTCGAGGACAACGACGACGTCCAAAAGGTCTACGCGAACTTCGACATCGACGACAGCGAATTGGAGTAGATAAGGCCTCGGTAACGAATAACGCGGATGTTGTCTCAGGCTCCTCCGTACCGGATAGCGGTTCGTTCGCGCGCCTTGGCGGCCTCGACCTCGCGATCTCGGGGCGGCGCGGTTGTGGTAAGCGAATTCAGCATCTCTTGCGCGGCCGCCGCGACGCGCTCGACCGCCAGTGCGAAAGCTTCTTCGTTCGCCTTTGACGGCTTGTTCATTCCCGACAATTTGCGGACAAACTGAAGCGACGACGCCTGCACTTCATCTGTCGTCGCGGGAGGGTCGAAATTGAATAGCAGTTTGATATTGCGGCACATATCCTCTATTTTCGCCGAATATACTTAAAATCGTAACCCGTCGTCCAGCTTTTGCCGCCGTCGCTCGATGTTTCAAACAACTGCCGAACGGTGTCCTTATCGATACTGAAGAACGTGAGGCGGCTAAGCGTCGTAACGCCGTTCGACGTAGAAGGCTCACCGATAAATCGCAGTGCACCGTTACTGAATGTTCCTGAGTAATTGGCCGGCGCTCCGTTAGCACCTATCCAGTGCTGATACCACTTGCCAGAAGCCGCATCGTAATAATTGATGCTCTTGCCGTTGCCGCTGCCAAAAGCATTACTCCAGTTTTCGAGCACGCCGCAGCCGTTCGCAAAGCTTTGTATCGAGGTCGACCCGGACTTTTGCCCCTGAGGATTGAAAGCGTCCCATTCGCCGAGAAAGAAATCGAATTGATGCGCCTCCGGACTATATATACAGGGCCGTACCTTGCGATCAACGGTTTCTTTAAGTGCAGTGAGGTCGCGGTTCAGTCTTTATGCCGGCAAGATCGGGATCATCAAAATTTACGGCCGCAAGTATCATCTTGGGATGGTCAAGCG
>JAFAOW010000092.1 GCA_019247455.1 Acidobacteriota bacterium
AGAAGAAGTTTGAGGAGGCAAAGGCCTCAATGGAACGCGAAACGGCTGAGATGCGCGAGCGGCTCAAAAAGACGCTGGACGCGCAGGCGAAGCAGAGCCAGTACACCTTTCTGACTACGCTCCTTCCTGTGCTCGACAACTTGAATCTTGCGGTGGAGGCAAGCGAAACAGATCCGGATGTGACGCATCTGCGAACTGGAGTTATTGGCACGGCACGCAGCTTCGAGCAGGCGTTGATGAGCGTCGGCGTCGAGCCGGTCAAGTCTATCGGCGAGAAATTCGACCCGGAGCTTCACGAGGCGGTCGACGTCATTCCAGTCGATGGCGATGAGGACGGCAAGATCATCAAAGAGTATTCAAAAGGCTATCGCTTTGGCGATCGGCTGCTCCGAGCGGCGCGCGTTCAGGTTGGACGAGCCGCATCTGCATCCGCCGGCGACGGGGGACCGAATTAGCTTTATAGGGCGCCCGCGCGGGTGATATCATGGTCTTTAGGCAAAGCCCCCCACCGCCCACGGCATCATAGTTCTTCGGCAGTACGAGATTTATGGCAGACATAGACGCATACAAGGATAAATTTAGCGAGAGCGGGCAGCGAGTGCTCGAGACAGCTCTCAGCGAGTCACGAAAACGAGATCAAAACTATGTCGCCATTGAGCATATTCTCCATGCCATAGCTTTTGAGGAAGAGGAGCTTTTCTCCGCCACCATGCGCGACCTGTCGGTCGATCCGCGGTCCGTGAAGCTTTTGATCGAGAAGCGCATGGATTCCGGCCGTCAGCATTCCGGGAAGGGATTCCGGATCGCTCCTGAGACAACGGAGTTATTTAAAAGGGCGATGGATCGCGCTCGTTCGCAAGGACGGCGGGTGATCGACGCCGGCGATATTTTTTATGTGCTTTCTAACGATGAGCGCAGCGTCTTGAATGACGTCCTTCAGAATCTGGGAGTGCCGTCCGACGAGGTCGCGCAATCTGCGCGAACACGCATCCGCAAAAGGGAAAAGGAAGAGGAACGCGTACGCCAAAAATACGAGCTGCCGTCATTCCTCCGACACTTTGGCGTTTCCTTGAACAAGCTGGC
This sequence comes from Acidobacteriota bacterium, assembly GCA_019247455.1. GTDB lineage: Bacteria > Acidobacteriota > Blastocatellia > Pyrinomonadales > Pyrinomonadaceae > OLB17. The sequence continues at coordinate 1,084 of JAFAOW010000092.1, forward strand.
CCGGCAGGACAAGATCCCGCCGACGATCGGCCGTGAATCCGAGATCCGTCAGATGATCGAGATCCTTTCCCATCGCGAAAGGTCAAATTCGCCAATGCTCGTTGGGGAGCCCGGCGTTGGGAAGACCGCGGTGGTCGAGGGCCTTGCTAGGCTGATCGAGCTCGAGCCCGAGAAGGTGCCTGAGCGGCTCCGCAATGCACATATTGTCCAGCTTCAAATGGGTGGACTTGTTGCGGGCACGATGCTTCGCGGAATGTTCGAGGAGCGTATCAAGGGCATCATCGACGAGGTCAAGGAAAAGGACCACATCATTCTCTTCATCGACGAAGCTCACACGATCATTGGTGCCGGTGCCGCACTGGGAACGACGAGCGACGCCGCGAATATGTTCAAGTCGGCCTTGGCGCGCGGCGAGCTGCGGATCATCGGCGCTACGACGATCACTGAGTACAAGGAGTACATCGGCGAGGATGAGGCTTTGGCGAGGCGCTTCCGCCTGGTCAAGGTCGATGAACCGACGATCGATGAGACGCGTGAGATCCTGCTCGGATTGAAACCGCGGCTTGAGAAGAATTACTCGGTTACCATTTCCGACGAGGCGATAAACACCGCGCTCGAGATGTCCCCGAAGTACATTCGCAATCTTCACCTGCCGGACAAAGCCATCGGCTGGCTAGACACGGCCTCGGTGAAAGTCGAGATCAATGAGCCGGCCGAACTAGTGGTGCGCCCCGAGCACATCATCGATGTGATCAGCCAGGAATCCCGCATTCCCAAGGACATGATCTATCGTGATACCGCGGATCGATTCTCAGTGATGGAGCGGGACCTGGGACGCCGAGTGATCGGCCAAAAGGAGGCGGTAACCGCAGTTGCGGAAAGACTCCGCCTTAACAAAGGCCCTCTTAAAGAGAATCATTACGCGCCTGACGGCGTGCTTCTGTTCCTCGGCCCGACAGGTGTCGGCAAGACGGAGCTGGCAAAGGCGGTTGCTGAATTTATGTTTGGCGACGAGTCGAAGATGATCCGTATCGATATGTCCGAATATGGCGACGGAACCGTCGGCATCGAAAAGCTCATCGGCATGCCTCGCGGTATCGTAGGATCCGAACGCGGAGGTATCCTGACCGAGCAGCTCCGTGACAATCCGTATACCGTTCTTCTGCTCGATGAGGTTGAGAAGGCATCGCCCTACTTGATGAACATCTTCCTCCAAGCGTTCGATGAAGGGTGGATCACCGATGGACGGGGGAAGAAGGTTTACCTCTCGGATGCGATCGTCATCATGACGTCGAATCTCGGTTCGGAGTCATTCAAGCGGTACGAGAAGCCGCTGGGCTTCGGCCAGAAGACGCTTGGCGAGGTCAAGCAGATCAAGGGCGAGGTAATGAAGGCCGCTGAGACTCGCTTCACGCCGGAGTTCCGAAATCGTATCGACGAGATCATCGTGTTCTCGCCGCTCACGATGGACGAGGTCCGCGAGATCGCAAAACTGTATCTTACGAGGCTGCAGCGAAATATGGAGCGTCAGGGCAAGGTAATCGAGAT
>JAFAOW010000030.1 GCA_019247455.1 Acidobacteriota bacterium
TTGTCGTACCAGTTAAAGGTAGAGCGACGCACTCGAGCCCCGCGTGACATTCGTAGCCAAACGGCCCTCCGGCATCGGTAGCGGCCGCGAACGCGCGGCCGCAAAATCGTGCACAGTCCGGCGAAAAGTCCGTACCCGGATTGAGCATTCCGCAAATGGAGTTGTTGTTGAAGACAGAGATCTGCCGCGAGGCCTCGTCAACGATCGAGACCGAAACGCCGCCTTCCTCGGCTATCTTCTGGATCGCCGATCGAACAGGATTTTCCTCATTGGAGCTCATTAAACGCCAAGCGACCCTCGCCCGAGAACGAGAGAGAACATGTACCTCGTAAAACTCACAATCACCGGCCTTTTTCACTAAAAACGGCAGTTATTAGCGAACGGGCCCGCGCTTATGTCAGATAGAAGACCTAACCAGTCCTAGTATCCAATTATTGTCTTATCTGGCACGAGCCCAAACATAAGGCAAAAAGAACGGAGGTATTACCAAATGATCAACGATTACGAAGCGACCGAGCCCATAACAACTGACGCTCGCCCTGTCGAAACCGGCGGCACGATCGACAACGACGACGTGATCTCCTGCCTTAACGGCCTCATTGAGACCTGCAAGGACGGCCAGAACGGGTTTCGGACCGCTGCGGAAGGCACGAAGAGCAGTGGGCTGAGATCCTTTTTTGCTGAGTGTTCAACTCAGCGGGCTCAGTTCGCCGGTGAGCTTCAGGGCCTTGTGAATTCGCTTGGAGGAGACGCCGAAAACAGTGGCAGCTTGTCGGGAGCTCTTCACCGGGGATGGATAGATATCAAAGCCGCGATCACCGGCGAGGACGATCATGCCATCCTTGCCGAATGCGAACGCGGAGAAGATTCAGCCAAAGCAAATTACAAAGAGGCTCTCGAGAAAGCTCTTCCCGCCAATGTACGCGACATCATCCAGACGCAGCAAGCGGCCGTGCTTGAGACACACAGCCGCGTGAAAGCTATGCGCGACGCGGCAAAAGGTACCAACTCGAGCGCTGCCCGTACCGGCGTTCTCTAAGCTCGAATCAACCTTTTTTCTTAAAGGCCCGGCAGGGCCTTTTCTTTTCAAGCTATCCCGAGCCATTTCTTCGCCGCTCTTTCGTCATTAAATACGCGCATATCGTATCCCCGAGACTGCGCGGTTTCCGCGGCAAAGGTAAGAAGCTCAGAGTTTGAACGATACGGATTCACGATCGCGACCATTAGCCCGGGAAGCAACTGAAGCATTCGCGTAACGATCTCGAAGGTGGACGCGACCCCTGGCATGGAAGGCACCTTTCGATACAGTAATATTTTGTCGCAATCGCAGCGTCGGCATTCATCTGCAAGATCGCCAAGCAGCGTAGCGAACGCCTCCGCGTCGATCTGCAGGGCAGTGACGCGTGCATAGAGATAGCCGTCGCGGCGCTCGATCGTGAGTGCATATGGCGTTTCACTCTCCGTCATGAGTGTTATACATCCAACATAACTCTCGTTCGGGCTCCAGAACGTATTTCCCGATACAGATAAGAAATTCTGGAAAGTTCGTCATGAGTCGTTTTCCGGCTTGTCGTCTTATAGTTGAGTCGCGTACCATTGCTTTCGTGCATGAAGAAGAGTGTTCGGATCTAAAGCGCGAGGCGGACAAGGCCGCTGACGAGTATTTTCCGGTTGTTACAAAGTGGGCGGTCACCGGAGGGCGCGACGAGGAGCTTCGTAAGAAGGCCCGGGCTCGCGCCGGTGTATTTCGCCGATCTCTCGATTGGCTGATCGAATGCTACAAAAGGATCCAGGGGTCTTGGCTGGGCCGACGCCGGCTGGAGGACGCTGTACAGATGAAGCAGCTTGTGGAGAAGGACATCGCCGCACTCAATAGATACGCCCCCAACCCTGATCCGACTCCGCCCGAATAAGGACGCCTTAGCGCGGTATGACGGCAAGTTTCCCACGCTGATCCATGAAACTGGAACTTGCTAATTCGCTTCAACGATGTCAGGCTCTTTGTTGCCTCCCGATGTAATAGCTCCTCAATGAACATTCTCTTGTACAACCCGGACAACGGGGTCACGCGCAATTTCATGCCGCATTTGTGGATGTTCTTGCTCCAGTCGCTCACACCCCCGGGCCACAGCGTCACGCTTATAGACGGGAATGCAAAGGCTATGACGCGTGCAGAACTCGTCGGTTACTGCAAAGAGAATGACATCGGGCTCGTTGGCATCGGCTCGATGACGCGGATGGTCGCCCGCGCGTATCTCGTGGCGGATTCGCTCCGCGAAGCGGGAATCAAGGTCGTTATGGGTGGGCCGCACGTGACTGAGTGCCCGGATGAGGCCCTCGGCCGAGACGGCGGGCCGAAACACGCTGACGCCATCGCTCTTGGCGAGGCCGACGAGACGTGGCCGCAGATCGTCAATGATGCTGCGGCAGGGCGGCTCAAAGAAATATATCAGCCCTCGATGGATGACAGGGGCCACGACATCAAGCCGAGCCTGCAGCCTTATCCTCACATTCCGTGGGAAACGCTGGATCTTGAGCAATTCAGCCTCGTTCCAAAATTTCTCAAGCCGCTGATGTCAAAGTTTGGGGCCGGCTGGGGAAAGTTCTTCGTGGTGCCTATCGAAACAGGACGCGGTTGTCCGTATGGCTGCGAATTCTGCACGGTCACGGGATTCTTTGGCGACTCGATCCGTTTCCGCGCTAACGAAAGCGTCGTCGAAGAGCTGCTCCGCCTAAAGGCGCGCGCGCGCGCCGAGCGCGGACAGGTAGCGGTCTTCTTTATCGACGACAACCTAGCTATCAACAAGAAGAGGCTCAAGTCGCTTCTTAGGGATATCATTGCCGCCGGAGCACAGTTGCCATGGGTCGCGCAGATCAGCGCCAATCTCCTCGGGGACGAGGAGCTCGTCGATCTCATCGCGGACTCTGGTGGCCGATGGGTCTTCATCGGAATGGAATCTATCGACCCAGCAAACATGGCCGACGTAAATAAGAACTTCTCGCGCCCTGAGAATTACAAAGCTGTCCTAGACGGCCTCGCGCGCCGAAATATTTACGCGATCACTTCATTCATCTTTGGAATGGACAACGACACCGTGGGCGTCGGCGACCGCACTGTGCGTGAGATCGAATCGTGGGCCCCGGGCCTGCCGGTATTCGGACAGTTGACGCCGTTCCCGGCGACACCGCTTTACGAACGTCTCGAAAGATCAGGCCGCCTGGAACGTCCAAAGCACTGGCTCGATTTTGCACAATTCGTAATGGCCCACAAGCCGGCCAAGATGACGATCGAGGAGGCCCGGCTTGAGACCATCGGCGCATGGGAGCGGAGCTACTCTCCCAAGCGAAATCGCGAGGCGCTCGAGAGCATATGTGACGCACCTATTCAAACACGCATCAGTCACCTTGCGGCCCGCTTCTTTTTCCGGGGCATCTATTTCCCGCAGATCGGAACCTGGGCGTGGCTGAAGCTACTTACCGCGAATCGGCGTCCCATCCTTTCGCTCGCCATTGACGGATGTCGCACCTGGCGAGCCTCACGTCGAAGGCCGGTGCCCGTTCCCGCAATAACCTCATGATCGCCAACAAACGTCATAGACGGCGCCGCTGTACACGTAGCGATTTCCGCCGATTCTAAAGATCGATACGGTCAGAGCAAGCTCCATTGGGAGATGGGTAATTTGTTCATTCCCCATTTAAGGGACGCTTCGCCGTGATTGATCGACGCGTCGGATAAGCGAATGGCCCGCATTGCGCCGTAGCCCTCGGAAGGACGCGGATCTAGCCACCATCCAGCGCTGGAATCCCAAACCTTTATACGGTCGGAACCCGTGAGTATGGCGCATCCCTCATGATAAATGAGGTCGCGATCGATCCACGGCAACTCGTCGGCGTTATCGGGATTCCAGTTGTTGGTCCATTGGAAGGCGGCGATCTCTGAGAATTGCTGCACCATTTGCACACGCAGGACAGGAACGCCCCGGAAGCGAAAGACCTCATATGCAAGTGACGCGTGGGCACCGCAATCGAGCGTCTTTTTGCGGACGGCCTCACACCAGTGAATGGGAAAGCGAGATGCTCCCCATCTAAATCTCTGGCGGAGCCAGCGCGGTCCTGTGAACGGGCTCCCTGATCCGAGATGGGTGTGGTCTGTCGCGGTGAGCCACTCCCGCGCGACCTCGCAGCACGATTCGCCGTGGTGCGATATTCGAGACGCCTCCCAATGCTGCCATGTAGCGTGAACCTCTGCGCGCTGAGGTGAGATCGCCTCGCAAGTAACCTCTGGCAGTGTAGGCGCAACCGCCGGGAAAGACTCTATTGTTCCAATTCCAGTACTAGCCCCTTCCAAATACATAACTCATGCTCCTGTCGTAAGCCCCGGCATCGCAGACGACGAGGATGTCGCCGACGCGAGCGGACTTTGGTAATTCAACATTGGACGCGACGATATCGTGTTCCATGCAGAGACGGCCGAGAAGGCGCGTCTTGCCGCGTTCGAGCGGCGTCCAAGAGAGATCGGAACCGTTCTGCGTCAAGATGCGGTGCGGATAGAAAAAATGCATAGGCAGCTCAGCGATCGATCCATCGACGACGACGTCATGGACATGTTCTTCTTCGTCTCGGATCTCGAGGATCTGCATCGCAAGCGCCATTGACGGCTGGGCAAGCGCCTTGCCCGGCTCACAAAGCACTTGCTTCACGTGAGGCAGAAGATCAGGAATACTCGCCACCGCTTTTTTTAGGCGTCCCTCGTCGGCTCCCCCGTCCATATCTTCTGGAAACCAACCGCCACCTATATCGAGTACCTCGATGAGACGTCCTGTAAGAGCCTCGAGAGAGCTGCACCAACGCAGGATGGACTGAAACAGGAACTCCCAGGAACGAATGCCAATATTGCTGCTTGCCATGTGAAAATGGACGCCGAGCTTCGTAGTCTGCGGAATGCGGCGAACGGCATCGATCACTCTGTTGAATTCGTCGGGCGTCGCGATCGAGATGCCGAACCGCGAAACAACGTTAGGCGTTCGGATGCGAAGTCCAATGTATTCGGTTTGCAGCCCGCCGCTGTTCAGGCGATCGATCGCCTGGTCGAGTTCATTCAGCGAGTCGCAAAACACGGTGAAGAACGAGTGCTCAGCAAGCGTCTCTTTTTGCCACCATTTCGCCGGGCCGTTGAGTACGATCTGGTCCGGGCGGAAGCCGACGTCGAGTGCCTTACGCACTTCAGGAATGCTGATCGCCTCGGCGTAAAACCCTGATTCGAGAGCCAGGCGAATGAGGCGTTCGTCAGGATCCGTCTTGATGCTGTAGGCGTTGGTGACGCGAATGGTGTCTGTACTCGCAGCTTCAGCGCGAGCCGAGGCATCGCGAAATCCCTTCGCCGCCGTGTTCTCTAGAAAGATGCGTGTCGGTGTCGAGAGAGATGCGAGATCAAAAGTATTGAGGTCCTCGATAAAAGTGTCGGGTACGGGCGTCGCCGCGCTTGTCGTTGTCTTCTTTTTGCTTCCGCTCTTTTCATCCTTATGCAGCATCCCTGCGAATTGGAGGAGACCGGACGGGTGCTTCATCGAGTGGCCGACCTCGCCGGGAAAAGGCTCGGGCAACGGCGAAAGCGGGTACTGGGGCCGCAGCGGGATCTCAAGCACGACCCGCGTGAATTCATTGCCTTGAGATGCGGCTTTTTGTCCAGGGACGCCCGAGGCCGCCTCGATGAGCTTTGCCGGAATATTGCGCCCCGTTATCGTCGCACCGTGGATCCACGCGGGGTAGCGCGGGTTCCATTCGAGCAGCCACATGCCGTCGCCCGTGTCGCGGATCATTTCGAGCTCTGCACCGCCAGTCCAGCCGATTCGGGAGATGATCTCGCAGAGCGGCTCACGCAGCTCCGGTTCAACCTCAGAGATGTCGCCGGACCACGTCTTGCCGATCTCCGTGAGATCGCGCTTTCGCATCCAGACGCAATCGAGAAGCTCGCCTTGGTAAGCGGAGAGTGATATGGACTCTTCGTAACCGGACACATGCGCCTGCAGGAAGAGGTCCTCTGTCGCCCATGCTGTCGATAGCAGATGCCGCATTTCGACGAGCTGAGCCCAACTGCGAACCCGGACAGCGTCATAGTACGGCCCTTTGAGCCACACCATCCAGTTATGCTCGCGGCAAAAGGCGTGAAGCTCCCAATCGGAAACCTGGGTCGATATGAAAGGCGAGATCTTAACCGGAAAACCATCGTGTGCGGGGATGGCAGGTTTGGAAACCTGCTCGAGTGCAGTGATCGGCGGGATCAGCAGGTTTGGGTGCCCGTCCGGAAAGCTTTTTGCGAGCCACATGATCTCGAGGTCTATGCTTGAGATCCAAAGGGCGCCGGAATCGAGGACCTTCTTTATCTCGCCGGCATGGACCTCGATGTTGATCTCCTCCCAGGGGCGTTGCAGCCAGATCTCGTCAAAATCATTCCAGTGAATGCCGGAGCATCGATTCGAGTATTCGACGCCGATGATCGTGGCGTCAGGATATGCCGCTCTCACTGAACGCGCTATGCCGACGCCGGGCTGTGGGTTAGTGCCGCTATAGAGGCCGCTGATATAGATCTTCATTTGTGATTACAGTTGGTCGCAGAATGTTCCGACCTGGCCGCCCAATACGAAGGCGTCGATGCTGCGTTGCGTTCTGGGCGCGGGATCATCTGCCTGAATTCATCCGTGAAATGTCCGTCTACGCGAATGCTGAATGAGAGCCCATCGCATGCGTCGCTGCCGTGGAACTGATTGACCGAGTCAAACCACGCGCTGTAGGTCGACACGTACTTCTTCTCACCCGTCGCCGGGTTGAGCATAAAGAACGGCTTTCTCAAGTTGGTGCGAAACCAAAGAAATTCGTGGCAGATCTCCGTCTCGACGTGATCGCGATGCGGAGTAACCGAACGAGGTACGTCGTCGTACATGATCAGGATCCGGCCTGTTGATCTGAACGGCAGCGTCCTGATGAACTCCATTAGCATCGCAAACTCGTCGGCGTCAGGCGTGGGCTGCCACAACTCGGTCTTGTCCAGATCGAAGTAGCTGTCCGGAGCGCTCGAGCGCGCAAGATAGACCATCCGGGAACCCGGCCGGCCGGGCTGAGTACCGGCCAGAGTGTAGGGGCCGGTATAGAACTTCATGTCTTGATCTGTCTTTAGCCTGCGGCGGAGGCGCTGAGTGATATAGCCATCGAGGGACCGCAGCCGCTGAACATCGATCAGGTCATCAAACGATTTGTACGATGGATAGGTGATCGAGGGATCGACCCATGAGTCGGGCTCGGTTTTTACAATGCCCGCAGCCGCCACGGGATGCGACCCGTTCTTGGGAGATATGTCTATCATTGCTCGTTATTATCGACACATGCCCAAAGGGCAGGGGTTGAAGCCGCGTTCGTGACAGGGCGCGGTATTGAACGCCGGAAGCCGTCGGTGAAGATCCCGTCAACACGGATACTGAACGACAGACCGGGGCAGGCATCTGTGCCGTGATACTGGTTAACGGCATCGAACCAGCAGCTATAGGAATCTACATATTTCTTTTCGCCCGTCACGGCATTCAGCATGTAGAAAGGCTTTCGGAGGTTGGTGCGAAACCAGATGAATTCGTTGCAGACATCCGGCTCCATGTGATCGCGGTGAGCCGGCACCTCGTTGCCGACGTTGTCGTAGATGATGAGCATCCGGCCCGTTCTCTCGAAAGGCAGCGTTCTAATGAATTCCATCAGCTCAGGGTAGTCCCTGGCTTTGTCGGTCAGATGCCAGAGGTCAGTGCTGTCCACCATGTCGAGGTACTCGCTCGGAGCGGTTGAATCGGTGCGCGACAGCCATACTTCCCTAACTCCAGGCTGGTAGGGTGTGTCTGACGAGAGGCGATAAAGGTTGCGAAAGTAATCTCCCTTTTCGGTCTGTATCTCTTGAACTATGCGCTCGGTGATGGGCCCATCAAGCGAGCGAAGCCAGTCAACATCCAAAAACTCATCGAACGATCTGAAGCAGGGATACGAGATGCCCGGGTCCACCTCGAAAGTTTGATAGTCATTGGCGAACGCATTTGCGGTCGCGGCGGCAAGTTGCATTTCCATATTCCAGTTTCGTGGTAGTGATGTTTTAGCAACGATGTAAGCCCCTCTCGGTACAGAAGATTACAAATTATTAATTTTCTTTATTAGTGTTGTGAGAACAACATAAGGAGGGCTTTTGACGTGTTTTTGCCGAAATGTGTATGTTTCGAAGAAATTTTGTCCCGCGCCATACATTCCGCAGCCCGCCGGAAATGTAAACCGAACGGTGGGAGCAACTCCCAAAGATCAAAAGAAGGGGTAAGAAATCATGGCAGAAAACAAAGGCAGCAAATCCAGCGGATCGGGCGGCGGCTCAACGAGCAGCGGCGGTTCCAAGAGCGGCGGCGGTTCAAAGAGCGGCAGCGGCTCAACGAGCAGCGGCGGTTCCTCTGGCAAAAAATAGCCCAAAACAAAACGACCAGTAACAAAAAAGCCGGTCCAGGGGCCGGCTTTTTTCATAGAAAGATCTTCGGTTCAGCTTGTAAGCCAGTCTTCCGCGTCCCTAACCTTGTTGAAAAACTCAACGTTGGGCGGGAGCTTATTCATGGCCTCAAGAGCCGCTTTCATTTGCCGACCAATGCCGCGGTGGCGGTTGACAATAGCAAACCGCATTTCAGATCGAGACGTTACAACGCGTTCAAAGGCTTCCGCAAGAGAATCGCTCATCACGAAATTAGGGATATCACGATCAACCAGGATGCGCCGCTGACGAGATTCCGCAGCGAGGAGGGATAGCTCACTCATCCACTCGAGCATTTTGTATGGGGTCGTACGCGACGTCTTCACATGAATGTAAAGGTGATCGGGCCGTGATTCAGCCTTTATGACGAGGGGAGTGTCAGGCATATGATCAAGTTGTCGTAAATGAGCTAGGCGAAAGCCGCGCGCTGTTTTGCTGCCTGCTCATTTAAGATTCGGTTGCATTCATCGATTATCTGCCGCATGGACGTGGCCGCTTCCGGCTCGCTTGTGGTGTCGAGCAGCATCATCATACGGTCCTTTATCTGCCGGATGGTTGTCAAGGGGGCGGCGGCGATGCGTGTATGGAGATGTCGTAGTACATCTTGTTTGCCTCGTTGGCGAAGTTTCGCCGTCGCGAACGTGTGCAAGTTCGCGCAGTAAAAATAAGGGCGGATTTAGAGATACTATGGCACGGAACACTTTCGGGTCACACGGGAAAC
>JAFAOW010000109.1 GCA_019247455.1 Acidobacteriota bacterium
CGGGCATCTCGATCTGCGAAAGGAGAGTCTCGATCGAACAGTTTCCATCGGTTTTGATGGCTACGCCATCGGCGGGTTGAGCGTTGGAGAAGAGAAGTCTGTCATGTACGAGGTCCTCGATCTCCTTGCCCACCAAATGCCTGAGGACAGGCCACGCTATTTGATGGGAGTTGGGACACCAGAAGATATGCTTCAGGCGATCGCGTCGGGTGTTGACATGTTCGACTGCGTTATTCCGACACGCAACGGACGCACGGGCAGTGCGTTCACTTCACGAGGGAAGATCAACATTCGTAATGCCAAATTCGCGCATGATAGTGGACCGCTCGATCCGACGTGCGGGTGCTCAGTGTGCCGGCGCTATTCGATAGGTTACCTGCGTCATCTCAATCTTTCGGGAGAGATGAACGCGGCGATCCTGATCTCGCATCATAATGTCGCGTTTTTCGCAGCTACGATGCGAGCCGCAAGGCAAGCGATACTGGAGGGCCGGTTCGCGTCATTCCATAGTGATTTCCTTGCTGCGCTTGGGTAAAACGACCGAGGGGCTGTTTGATAAAGGCGAAGCACTTGTATATCATTTGCTTTTTGTCTTTTTGTTGAACAGCCGATGAATATATTTTTACTTTTTCAAGAGACCGGCGGCGGCTTTAGTTTCGGCATGCTGCTCATGCCTCTGGCCATCGTTGCCATCTTTTATTTCCTCGTATTCGTTCCGCAAAAGCGACAGAAACAGCAGCTCCAGGAAATGATCACGCAGCTGAAGATCAATGACGAGATCGTCACTAATGGGGGCGTTATCGGGAAGATCAAAGAGATACGTGATACCAGCGTCGTGATAGTCAGCGCCGAGAAATCTTTTCTAGAGATCGGCAAGAGCGCGATCGTCGGAAAAAAGCCTGAATAAAGAAACGACCTTTTGTAGTAATAGTAATGAATAGAACCGGTTTATGGATCCGAACGGCGATCATCATCGCCATCACGCTTGGCGGGATCTACATGGTCTTCGGGCCGCGTCATACGCCCACGTCGGCTGATTTCACCTGGGCGGGAATCAAGGAGAATCTCTCCAAGAACATAAATTTGGGTCTCGACCTGAGGGGCGGTTCGCATCTGGTCATGCGGGTCAAAACCGACGACTATTTGAAGAAGCTGACCGAGAATAACGCTCAAGCCGCCTTATCCGCTGCGCAGGACGCAAAGCTCCCCGTCACAGGCAATTCGATGACTACCGATCCGGGTAATTACTCGATCAGTCTGGCCCTTTCAGACCCATCCCAGGCCCAAGCGGTCGTAGATGAGGTGCGAAAGAAAGTCGATCTCGCAAGCTGGACGCAGTCAACGAGCGGGAACAACGTTACGTGGTCGCTGCCAACACAAACCGCAACTTTATTAAAGCGGCAGGCCGTCGATCAGGAATTGAAGATCATTGACAGCCGTATCAATGCGTTCGGTGTAAAGGAGCCTACGCTCCAGCGGCACGGTTCCGACGCGTCAGGTGAAATTCTTCTTCAAATGCCCGGTGTTGATGACCCTGAACGCGTCAAGAATCTGATCGGTGCGACCTCAAACCTGTCAATGATGAAGGTCGTTAGCCCACCGAATCCCTCGCCTGTTCAGACCTACCCGACGAAAGAGGCGGCGATCCAATCACTCGGCGGCACCATTCCCGCAAATCGGCGCGTTTTGCCCTATGCCGATCGCGATGAACCTACAAGTGCCGGGGCTAGCAGCACTCCCGACCCGAATAAGCCCAAACAGTATGTTGTGGTCGAATATCCTGCCATCGTCGATGGCAGCGAGCTGCGTGACGCCAGTGCGGCCTCGCGGACCGGAGCAGACCGCGACTACGAGATCAATTTCACTTTTAAGCCGAGTGGTGCCCAGAAGTTCGGGGACTGGACGGGCAAGAATATCGGCAACTATATGGCCGTCGTGCTTAATGACGAGGTCAAATCCGCGGCGTACATCAAGTCGCAGATCTTTGATCAAGGTCAGATCTCGGGCCGTTTCACAAAACAGTCGGCAGAAGACCTTGCTTTGACCCTTAAGTCAGGAGCATTGCCCGCTGAGATCGAGTATCAGGAAGAGCGAACCGTCGGCCCCAGCCTCGGAGCTGACTCCATTAGATCCGGTGTGGAAGCCTCACTTGGCGGCCTGGCTCTGGTCGTTATCTTCATGTTGTTTTATTACCGCGGGGCGGGTATTAACGCCGTTATCGCGTTGATCCTCAACATGATCTTGACGATAGCGGCTTTGATCATGATCAAGTCTACGCTGACGCTGCCCGGTATCGCGGGACTAATCCTAGGCATTGGTATGGCCGTGGATTCGAATGTCCTCATCTTCGAGCGAATTAGAGAGGAACTTAGACTGGGCATCAGCATTCCCGAATCCATCAGCATTGGATTCGACCGGGCGTTTGTAACGATCATCGACACGCACGTCACGACGATCATTTCGTCATTGATCCTTTATATGACGGGTTCGGGGCCGATCCGTGGATTTGCTGTAACGCTGATCCTCGGCCTTTTGATCAATCTGTTCACGGCCGTCTTTGTATCGCGGACGATCTTTAATTGGGAATTGAGTCTGTGGCCGAACCGCGAGAAGCTTAGTATTTAGTGTGTTTTAGAGATGTTTAATCTTTTCCAGAATATTCACGTCGACTGGCTCGGCAAACGCAGGATCTTCATTGGCCTTTCGATCTTCATTATGCTCGCTGGGCTGGTATCGGCGATCGGGCGGCAGTTGACGCCGGGCGGGACGGACGCGTTCAACCTAGGGGTCGATTTCAAGGGCGGGACGGTCGTGACGGCAAAATTTCGCAATGTTCCGTCCGACGATGATATACGCGCGGCACTCAACAGGAATGGCGTCGCAGACCCAGTCATTCAGAGGACGGTGAACAAGCCTGATGAGGTCCTCATCAAGATCCCCCTGATCGAAGCAGGTGCCTCGGATACTGCGCCGGACGAGCAGCGGCAAAAAGAGCAGGTACAGGGCGGACGTTTGACGGTTAAAAAGGCTCTTGATTCGTTTGGGACTGAAGCCGAGGGAGACGCGACACTTGATACAAACCCTGACGCAGCATACAAGATCGTCGGGACGGACTCGGTCGGTGCAGTCGCCGGATCGCAATTGCGGAATCAGGCGGTTACCGCGACATTGCTTGGCCTTGTCGGGATCCTGTTATTCATAGCGTTCCGTTATGACTGGACCTACGCCGCGGGCGCGGTGCTAGCTGTGTTCCACGATGTTTTGATGGTCTTGTCCTTCTTCTCGATATTGCAATGGGAGGTAAACCTCACCGTTATCGCGGCCATCCTAACGATTGTAGGCTTTTCGGTTAACGATTCGATCGTTATCTTCGACCGGATCCGCGAGAATATCGTGACCAACCGGACAGATTCGATCTTTAAGATCACAAACGACTCGATCAACCAGACCCTGTCCCGGACGGTGATAACTGCCGGACTGGTTATTTTGTCGGTGCTTTCGCTCGTGATCTTTGGCGGGGAAGTGCTAAGAAGTTTCTCGCTCGCGCTGCTTGTCGGATTAACGCTTGGATGTTATTCGACGGTCGCTATTGCCAGCCCGATCGCGATCTGGTGGCAGAGCAAAATGGGCGATTCGCGGGTCAAGGACGTACTAGCTCCGCAGGCTTCCGGCCAAAAGCTGGCGTCGTCATCGCGGCGATCGGTGACCCGCCGCCCGGTGACTCGCTGAGCAGGTGAACGAGACGTTAAATTTGCTTGAAAACAAAGCGTTTATTCTTGACTTTGGCAGGTTTAGCTTTTAGAGTTAAATCGTTGCTGGTCAATTAACTGCTTTGCTTCTGCTTTGTCCTGGATCCGACGTTTGGAAACGGGAGCGGGAAATGTAGGACTTTTGCGGGTTCGGCCGGACCAATCCCTGCGTTCTGCACTTACCGCGAGAAGCCCAAGTTGAAAGCAGCCTCCTCCACCGCTTGTTGGCCCTTGGTCTGTGCAAGGTGGGGTTTTGATAGTATATACGCAATCATAATTTTCGTAGCCCTTGACCTAAGTTGGCACCGGAAAGGGAGGAAGTAACAATGCTTGATCAATTAGTTGAATCAAAAAGCAATAGTACCGAGAACAGACGCCGCAGTGAATTCATCGGTGTGATCGGTGTTCTCGCCGTGCTTTCATTGCTGACGCTGTGGACGGTAAGTCTGTTTGGGAAGGACTTCGGAATGGGGGGTGACGATCTGTCGCTGACCACGCTCGTGGCCCCTGTGCCGGTCCCCGACGAAGAGCCGCCGCCAGAGGAGAAGAAGCAGCCCGAGCAGAAGGTAGACGCCGACGTTCGCAAGGAGCTCATCCAGAACATGATGGATACTCCGGTGAAGCCGCCTGAGACGGTAAGTACGGTCAAGAACACCGTCCGCGAGATGAGACAGAACGTGAACACGATCCTTGGCGGCAGCGATGCAGATACCGGCAGCCGTCAGGATGCACCGGGCCGCGTTGTCCAGGGTGAGGCCGGCGGTATCAATACCAATGCCGGGAATGGAGATGCTGAAACAGGTGGAGGCGCTCCGCCGCCGCCGCCGCCGCCGGTGACCAAGCCGCCGGTGCCGAAGATGGTTTCCGGAGGCGTGCTGAATGGTAAGGCGACCAGCCTCCCGAAGCCCGCGTATCCGCCGGCAGCGAGAGCTGTCCGCGCTGGCGGCGCTGTAACGGTTCAAGTGGTTATCAGCGAGACTGGAAGCGTTATCTCGGCGTCAGCTGTTAGCGGTCACCCTCTGCTTCGTGCCGCTGCTGTTGCTGCAGCGCAGGGGGCCCATTTCAGCCCGACACTGCTGTCCGGCCAGCCTGTGAAGGTTTCCGGTGTGATCACGTACAACTTTGTTCCGTAAGGAGCGAAATATTTGCTTCGAGGATGGCCGCACGGCCATCCTCGTGCATCCTATATCGACAAATTGCTATAGATATTCTTTTTCACTTTCTTTGGAGGAAAAACCATGACATTTCTAGCCAGCCTGATCGGAACGGATCTCACGGCACTTTTCTTATTCGCCAATAACGAGACCGTTTCGTTCGGCATCTACGACATCGCGAAGAGTCTGACGATCCCGGGATGGGGCGTTATCATCACGCTTCTGATCGAATCCGTCTATATGATCGCGGTGGGCATCGAGCGTTGGCTTACCTATAACAAGGCCAAGGCACAGTCGCGTCAGTACGCGCCGAAGGTCGCCCAGGCCTTGAAGAACAGCAATATCGACGAAGCTATCAACATCAGCGACAAGCACAAGGATTCGCACCTTGCTATGGTCGTGTCGTCGGGCCTCAAAGAGTTCGCGGCTCATCAGGGCAACAGCGAGATCTCGGCTGATGAGATGGAAGCTTCCAAGCGTGCCCTCGAGCGGGCCATTGCCGTTAAGACCGCTGAATTGAAGCGCGGTCTCGCCGGTCTTGCGACCGTGGGCTCAACTGCTCCTTTCGTCGGCCTCTTTGGTACGGTCGTCGGTATCATCGGCGCGTTCCAGGCGTTGAAGACCAATGAGTCGGCCGGCATCGGCGCGGTCGGTGGTGCTATCGCTGAGGCGCTGGTTGCTACGGCGTTCGGTATTCTCGTGGCGGTGCCCGCGGTGTGGCTGTTCAACTACTTCACCAGCAAGGTCACAAGCTTCAGCGTGGAGATGGAGAATTCCGCTTCGGAACTCGTAGACTACTTCATCAAGCAGCGGTCAAAGAGCCTGCGTGGATAGGTTTCGGCGGGCATAGGCCCTCCGGCAATCCGGGAGAATTAAAGCTATGGCAATGACAGTTGGCGGAGCCAATGAGTTCAACTCGGAGATCAATGTGACCCCGATGGTGGATGTCATGCTCGTGCTCCTGATCATCTTCATGATCGTTACGCCGCTGCTTCAGCAAGGTGTCTCCGTAAACCTTCCCCGCGACATGATCAGCCCTGATGAGGATGCTGACATCGCGAAGGATACGTCCGTGATCGTTGCTATTCCCGACAATAGTAATTTTTACATTGGCAAGGAACAGTTCCCGATCGACGCCCTCGGCGACGTTATTAAACGTCGAATGGAGGGAAAGACACCTGAGAAGCGCATCGTCTATATCAAGAGCGGTGTGGATGTCGATTACGGCCGCGTAGTGGCGGCGATCGAGACAATCCGCAAGCAGGATATAGACAAGATCGGCCTCGTCGCTGACAAGAAGAAAGGCGGCGAAGCTCCGAAATAAGCGTCTGTTCAGGGCCGCGTACCAAGCCGAGCGGCCGGAACGACAGCATGATTTAAAGCTATGGGAATGTCGACAGGAAGCTCCAGCGGAGCCTCTCCGAATATCAACGTAACGCCCTTGATCGACGTGCTTCTGGTGCTCTTGATCATCTTTATGGTCATCACGCCGCTTAAGCCGAGCCGTTTTGAGGCAAAGGTCCCGGCCGAGCCGAAGGATCAGCAGAACGTGAACGTCAAGCCTAATCCTTTGACGCTCGTCGTCGCTATCGATAAGGAAACGCGAAAGATCACGCTTAACAACGAGCCTTTCGGCGATGTGTCCGACACGGACAAGCTTAACGGCCGCCTCCGCGAGATCTTTAAGGATCGTGAGAACAACGGGGTGTTTCGTGAGGGCACGAACGAAGTGGAAAAGACCATCTTTATAAAGTCGCCGAAGTCGGTCCGTTATGGCGATGTTGTTAAGGTCATCGATGCCGCGAAATCGGCGGGTGCCTCGCCGATAGGTCTACAGATCGATGATCTAACTGATTAATTTTTCCGGCGGAAGATCGCATCCGTGGTGGAGGCCCAAAACCATCCGTGATGCCGCCGCCGGGCTGCAATGGAGTCAAATAATGAGATTCTCTCGTTTTGGGGTTTTTATACTTTTGCTGCTGACCGTGTCATTCGGTTCGAGCTGCGGTTATTACAACCGGGTCATGGCCCGAAAGAACCTGGTCGACGGCTCGAAGGCGTATAAGGACCGTAAGTTCAAGGATGCGGAGCAGCTCTTTCGCGACGCGGTCGCCCGCGATCCGAAGGGTGAGTACGTAGAGGGGCGTACCGCGCAATTGTTCCTGGCCCGTACGCTGCATTCCGAGTACATCGGCAATAGGTCGGATAAGGACAAAGCGAATGAAGCAATTGCAGAGTACCAAAAGGTACTTGCTCAGGACCCGAACGACCAAAGCTCGTATAAGGCTATAGCCAGCCTCTACGAAAATCTTCAGATGACCGACCAGTGGCTCGATTGGGTCACTAAGCGTTCGCAGAATACAAATCTTCCCCCCGAGCAGCGCGCAGAAGCACTTACCTCGCTTGCCGCGAAGAAGAACTCCTGTGCGAACGATATTACCGACACCGAGCAGACGAAGAAAAAGGTCACCAAAGAAGGTAAACAGGTCTATCAGTACGTGAAGCCTGCCAAGCCTGAGGACTACGAGACCCTCAAGAAGTGTATAGAAGAGGGAACTCAGCTGATCGATCAGGCCGTTGCCCTGGAGACCGACCAGGTACGAAGCGCGACATCACTCAATCCGAAGACGATGAGCGATGCAGATCTTAAGAAGAGCCTGGATTACCTGAAGGTATATGAGTCGGCAAGGTCGTATAAGACGAGCCTGCTCTTTCAGGCTTCATTCCTTGCGGAGATGGACGGACGCACTGCCGACCATGACAACCTCAAGAAGCAAGGCGACGAAGCAAAGGCTAAATTCATCGAACTGAGTGACGTAGTCAAGAAGCTGCAGGCTGAGATAGATGATAGAGCGGCCGCGGCTGAGGCGGATAAGAGCGGTAACTCGAACGCCAAGGCAAATGCTGCAAAATAAGTAATTTATTGGTTTTTCCTTCCAAGTGAACGCGGTGCTCAATTACAATCTGATTGGGCACCGCTTTTTCGACGCCAGGGAACATGATACGGATCGAGGATGTTATAGATAAGGTACAGGTCAATCGGCCGGGCGCCGACATTGACCTGATCCGCCGTGCGTACCTGTTCTCCGCTCTTCACCATAGAGGACAAAAAAGGGCCTCGGGAGAGCCGTATCTTGTTCACCCGCTTGAGGTTGCGGAGATCCTGGCGGACATGCGGCTTGATGAGGTAAGCGTCTCAACCGGGCTGCTGCATGACGTTGTCGAGGACACGCTCGTCGATCTTGAGACCATTCGGTCCTATTTTGGCGACGAGATAACAGTCTTGGTCGACGGCCTTACGAAGATCGCGAACATCAGTGATCTTTCCAGGGAGAAGCAGCAGGCAGAGAACGTGCGCAAGATGGTCCTCGCGATGATCACCGACGTGCGGGTGGTGCTGATCAAACTTGCAGACCGTCTGCATAACATGCGGACGATGCAGTACCTAAAACCGGAGAAGCGTAAGCGGATCTCTCAGGAAACCCTCGACATTTACGCTCCGATCGCTCACAGGCTCGGAATGGGGCGCATGCGGAGCGAGCTGGAGGACCTGTCCTTCCAGAATCTCTATCCAGAGGACTACAAACGGCTTGCAAAAGAAGTGGACGTACGCAGGCCGGAACTCGAAGCCGCCCTCATAAAGATCGAAGCCACCATCCGTGAGAAGCTGAACGAAAATGACGTCCCTTTCGTAAAGGTCGAGGGGCGGGTAAAGCGTCTCTATTCGCTCTGGAAAAAGCTGAAGAAGCAAAAGATCATGATCGAGCAGGTGTACGACCTGATCGCCGCACGCATTATCACGCCCAATGACCGAAAGTACTGCTACCTGGCGATGAGCGTTGTCCATGATGTGTGGACCCCGGTGCCTGAACGTTTTAAGGACTGGATCGCGATCCCGCGGGATAACCTTTACCAATCTCTTCACACTTCGGTCATCGGCGACGGGGGACAGCCTTTCGAGGTACAGATCCGGACCGAGGAAATGCACCATATTGCCGAGGAAGGTGTTGCGGCTCACTGGAAGTATAAGGAGAAGGCGCTTGGTCCTAAGGACGAGGATGAGAACCTCGACGCGCTTCGCAAAACGGTCGAGAAACTCCTTCTTCCGCTGGTCGAGAACACCGAGCAGCACGAGGACTCGGAGGATTTTGTCGAGACCCTCAAGCTGGATCTTTATCCAAAGGACGTTTATACGTTCACACCTATGGGAAAGGTAATTCAGCTTCCTCGCGGTTCGACGCCTATCGATTTTGCCTATGCGATCCATTCCGGCGTGGGCGACACATGCACGGGCGCAAAGATCAACGGCCGCATCGTTCCCCTGCGCAGCGAACTTCAGAATGGCGACGTCGTCGAGATCATGACGACGCAGAGCTCGCACCCCTCCGGCGACTGGCTAAATTACGCCATCACCTCAAAGGCCCGGAGCCGCATCCGTCACTGGATCTCCCAGGAGCAGCGAACTGAGTCGATAGATATCGGGCGGAAGCTTCTTGAGAAAGAAGCTGAGAAATATAAGGTCCCCAACAAAAAGTTCATGAGCAACGAGGCGGAGCTCAAGCGTATCGCGAACGAGTACGGCCTAAGTCGTCCTGACGACCTTTTCGCTTCCGTTGGCTACGGCAAGACGCTGCCGCGGAACGTACTTACGAAATTCCTCGGCGCCGACAAGATAAAGGAGCTCGAACCTGAGGGCAAAAAAGAAACTCGACTCAAATCTGCGACCAAGGCCGTAAAGAAGTTCATCGGCATGGACGATGCCATAGTTGTTAAAGGCGTCGATAACCTTCTGATCAATCGTGCCAAATGCTGCAATCCGCTTCGCGGCGAAGAGATCATAGGCTACATATCGCTCGACAAGGGAATTGTCGTTCATAACCGCCGCTGTAAGAACGTCTCCCAGCTTATGGTCAACAAAGACCGCATCGTCGAGGTCGAGTGGGCCAAAAGCGACAAGGAGCATGTCCAGTCCGTCCAACTGCTGGCCACTACCGAAAACCGGACCGGGATGCTTGCGGGTATCACCAACGCAATTGCAGATATCAAGACCGGAATTCGCGACGCGAGGGCGAATGTTTCCCGGGATGATATCGGTATGATCGAGGTCACTGTGGAGGTCTTCGATAAGAAGCATCTCGACAAGGTCGTCGGCGCGATCGAACACGTGCCGGGGGTGATCGCTGTAGAACGCCTGAACGCCTGAAAACAAAATACCCTCCTTTCCTTTTGCACCCTGATTTGTTAGAATTCGCCTTTTGCTTGAGGAATACTCAAAGCGCGAATTTTGATGAAAGAGACCGTCACGACGGACAAAGCGCCCGGGGCGATCGGCCCATATTCGCAGGCAGTTAAGGCCGGCGGTATGGTCTTTTGTTCAGGTCAGATACCGATCGACCCGTCAACGGGTGAGTTCGTTTCGGACGGCATCGGTGAGCAGACCGAACAGGTGCTGAAAAATCTGGTCGAGGTACTCAACGCGGCCGGCACTAGCCTCGGGAATGTCGTTAAGACGACCGTGTTTCTTGCGGATATGAGTGATTTCGCGGAGATGAACGAGGTTTACGGAAGGTTCTTTAGTGAAAATAAACCGGCGAGGGCGACCGTCCAAGCAGCGAGATTGCCGCGGGATGCACGAGTTGAGATCGAGTGCATCGCAACTTGCTGAAAAGAAAATGCCAGACGCTTTCTTTCGGCATCTGGCAACTTAAAGCATTCCTGTTAACTCAAACAGGAATTACGCGGCCTTGATAATTTTTCCCGACTTGATACAGCGGGTACACGCTTTGATGCGGCTTACCCCGCCGCCCGGAAGCTGAACCCGCACGGGCTGAAGGTTCGGATCGAACCGCCTGCGTGTCTTGTTGTTAGCGTGTGAAACGTTGTTTCCAAATTGCGGTCCCTTACCGCAGATCTCGCATCGTTTTGCCATATTATTGCCTCCCCGTATTAGCGGAGTAAGAAGAGTTTTGGAAAAACTCAAAACGATATTTATAACAAACGGAATTGGCGTTAGTCAAGTAAGTTAAACAGATGGATAAGTTCAAAGGAGTAATCAGCAGCGTGCAAATAAACCGCAAAGGGCTCGTGGCCCTTCTCAGCGTAACCTTAACGGCATTGATCTTTACGGCCTGCGGCAACCAGGCGGGCAACACGGGTCCGGGCGGCGTGGATCCGAACGAGACCGCGGCAAAGGTCAACGGCAAGATCATCAAGATGGAAGATGTCGACCGTGCCGTGAAGCAGCAAGCCCAGGGACAGGAGACGAAGATGTCGCCGCTCGAGCTAGCCGGCGCACGCCTACAGGTCCTTGACACTCTCATTCAGCAGGAGGTCATGTACCAAAAGGCTGAAAAGGAGAACCTCGTGCCTTCCGATGAGGACGTGACGGGTGAGATCAACAAGCAAAAGCAGGGAAGCGGCCTTTCGGCTGACGAGTTCGATAAGCAGATGAAGGCGGCCGGCCTCGACGAGAAGTCCTATCGCGAGAACATAAAGCGCGGTCTTGCTATTCAGAAGCTCGTTGATAAGGTCACCAGCCGCATCGAGACGCCAAAGGACGCTGAGATCGAGCAATTCTTTAAGAGCAATCCTGACATGTTCGTTAAAAAGCGCGGCGTCAGGCTTGCCGCGATCGTCGTTGATCCGTCTAACAGCGGTGAAGGCGACGTGACTCGAAACGCTCAGGAGGCCGACCAGCGCTTGAAAGAGATCATGGAAAAGGTCTCGATGCCGGGCAGCGATTTTGCAGCCTTGGCCCGCGAGTACAGCGAAGACGGCAGTAAGCTGCAGGGCGGAGACCTCGGCTACATCAGCGAGCAGGAGCTGAAGCAGAATTTTGGCGAGCAGATCGCCGCGGGCTTCATGAGCGCCGATTTCAGCCAGGGCAAGATCACGGCGCCCATCCCGTTCCAGGGCAAGCGATACATCTTTAAGTGCGAGGACAAGGTCGAAAAGGATGAGAATCTGACGCTCGAGAGCCCTGATGTCCGTCCGCAGATCAACAAGCTCCTGGTCGATAATCGCAAGCAGCTTCTCGCTATGTCTTATCAGGCGATCGCGATGAACGAGGCGAAGATCGAAAACTTTCTTGCGAAGAAGGTCGTCGATAATCCGAATGAACTCAGCGGAGCTCGTCCCGCGGGAGCTGTAACGCCACCCACCGCGGATAATTCAAATGCCGCGGCTCCGGCGAACACAAATTCGGGTGCGTCGAATTCGAACGCCAACACGTCAGCTACGAAGCCGGCTAACGCCTCAACGCCGAAACCCGCGGCCACGGCTGCTAAACCGGCAGCGACGCCCGCCGCGAAACCGGCCGCGACGGCGAATAAGTAGCCTTCGCCACTGGACAAGTATGAACCGGGAGCGGTAGCGACCGGGTTCTTTACCAAGAGTAGGAACCCGGTCGCTATCGCTCCCGGTTCTGACAATATCTTCTGTGCTTTTCAGACTCTCAGACATTACCAAATCCTACGGCGGCAATGAGATACTCCGCGGCGTTTCAGTCCAGATAAACCCAAGCGAAAAGGTGGGCCTGGTCGGTCGCAACGGCGCGGGGAAAACGACCATCTTTCGACTTCTGACCGGGAGCGAATCACCCGATACGGGCGAGATCGTCAAGATCAACGGGCTGAAACTTGGTCTCCTTGAGCAGCACGTCGATTTTGCGGTTGACGAGACCGTTCATACCGCCGCGCTCTCAGCGTTCAAGCACATCCACGATCTGGAGGCCGAGATGCGGCAGCTCGAGACGAAGATGCAGACCGACCATTCGGAAGCTGTGCTCGATCGCTACGCAGAGGTCCAGCTCGCATTTGAGCAAGCGGATGGTTATTCGTATGCCGCAAAGGCCGAAGCGATCTTGCTGGGCGTCGGATTTTCACAGGACATGTGGTCGATGTCGACCACTACCTTATCGGGCGGTCAACGGAACCGGTTAGGAATGGCACGGCTCCTCTTATCGAATGCCGATGTACTGCTTCTTGACGAGCCAACTAACCATCTAGATGTCGACGCTGTCGAGTGGCTTGAGGAGCATCTTCAGACCTACGATCGTGCTTATGTAGTGATCAGCCATGACCGGTATTTCCTTGACCGGACGACGGACCGGATCATCGAGGTCGAGAATGGCAGGACTGTGAGCTACAAGGGCAACTACTCGAAGTTCCTTGTCGAACGCGCGCTGCGCCGCGAGCAGCAGCAGCGGGAATACGAGAATCAGCAGGCGCTGATAAACAAGACCCAGGAATTTATTCGCAGAAACCTAGAGGGACAAAAGACAAAGCAGGCCAAATCACGCCGCAACATGCTTGAGAGGATGGAACGCCTTGATGCCGTTCCATCTGAAAAGAGCGGGGGGAATTTCAAACTCAAAAAGGTCGAACGAGCGGGTAATAACGTGCTTACCACGGAAGAGCTTGAGATCGGATACCCGGGTGTATCGTTGGCATCCGGGATCAACATTTCGCTGCACCGTGGCGGCGTTCTTGGCATTATCGGCGCGAATGGGACGGGCAAAACCACCCTCCTTCGAACGCTCCTGGGGGAACTGCGGGAGTTGTCCGGCCGCATCGTTTGGGGAACCAAGACCAACATAGGATATTACTCACAATCGCTGACCGACCTTTACGACGGCAATACGGTACTTCTCGAGCTGCGGCGTGTCGCGCCGATGGTTGAGACTGTCGAACTTCGTTCTTTTCTCGCAAGATTCCTCTTCTTCGGCGAGGATGTGGACAAAAAGGTGAGCGATCTGTCCGGCGGTGAGAAGGGAAGGCTCGCACTTGCAAAGCTGATCTATTCTCAAAAGAACGTCCTTGTCCTCGACGAGCCTACGAACCATCTGGACATTCCGGCGCGCGAGGCCCTGGAATCGGCTCTCGACGAATATCCGGGTACGATCATAACGGTGAGTCACGACCGATTCTTCCTAGATCGGATCGCAACGCAGATGTTTTCGTTTGAAAGGGACGGACGCGTCCTTGAATACCCAGGCAATTACACGGAATTTCACGATTGGAAGGGAAAGTCAGAACCGTCTGCGGTAGCGGGCGGCCAGCTAATCGGATCCTCCGTGGCGTTGCATAATAAGGAAAACAGCCACGCCGATCCAGTCGCATCGGCCGCCGGTAACAAACCATCCCTCTCAAAAAACGAACGCCAAAAGCTCGAGTCGCGGATCGCAGAGATCGAAACGATGATTCCCGAAGTGGAAGCTGAGGCAGCTGAACTTACGAACCAAATGTCACGCCCGGAGATCGCAGCTGATTTCCCAAAACTCAACGAACTTACAAAACGGCACTCGGACGTGACGAAGAGCATTCAAGGCCTTTACTCGGAGTGGCAGGAAGCAGTGGATAGACTTAAGAAAGATGACAAAACTTAGTGCCGGGATTCTGCTGTACCGATTCCGCGACGGCGAGCCGGAAGTGTTGATCGTTCATCCGGGCGGTCCGTTTTGGAAGAATAAGGACCTCGGTGCATGGTCCATTCCGAAGGGAGAATACCGCATGGGCCAGGACCGGCTTAAGGCGGCAAAACGCGAATTCAAGGAGGAGCTCGGAAAAGGTGTGAATGGTGATTTCATCGCACTCGAACCCGTGAGACAATCCGCGGGAAAGATCGTCCACGCGTTCGCGCTGGAGCATGATCTCGACGCGACCAAGATCAAAAGCAACACTTTCCCGATGGAATGGCCGCCGGGCTCGGGAGTTTACGAGGACATCCCGGAAGTTGACCGTGCCGAATGGGTGAGTCTCACGACTGCACGTCGGAAGCTCATCCAAGCGCAAGCCGCTTTCATCGATCAACTTGAAGAAATACTCAGGAAAAGGTCTTAGGACTCAATTCGATAGTTCGGCGCTTCTTTTGTGATGATCACATCGTGGACATGTGACTCCCGCAAGCCGGCCGAGGTGATCCGGACAAACTTCGCATCAGACTGGAGCTCGCCGATCGTTTTGCAGCCTGTGTACCCCATCCCGGACCGAAGGCCGCCCACAAGCTGGGTGACCATTTCGGCGACTGTGCCTTTGTAAGCGACGCGGCCCTCGATACCTTCGGGGACGTATTTCGCATCCGACACGGTCCCTTCCTGAGCGTAACGGTCGCTCGACCCCTTCTTCATCGCCCCGATCGAGCCCATTCCGCGATAGGTTTTAAAACTGCGTCCCTGGAAGAGGATGACCTCACCCGGGGCTTCCTCAGTTCCGGCGAAGAGCGAGCCGATCATTACGCTGTCAGCCCCTGCCGCTATCGCTTTTGCCACATCGCCCGAAAATTTGACGCCGCCGTCCGCAATTATCGGGACACCTGTTCCTTTTGCTGCTGCGACGCATTCGACGATAGCGGAAACTTGAGGAACGCCCGCGCCAGTTACGACCCGAGTTGTGCAGATCGAACCGGGACCGATACCGATCTTGACCGCGTCGACTCCCGCAGAAATAAGCTGCTTCGTCGCGTCGGCGGTCGCCACGTTTCCGGCGACGACCTCCATCTCTGGGTACTTGGATCTCACTTGATCGACGGCATTCAGCACGCGTGAGCTATGTCCGTGGGCGGTGTCGATGACGATCGCGTCGACTCGCGAATTAACCAAGGCGTCGGCCCTTTCGAGAAAGTCGCCTGTCGCCCCGATCGCGGCAGCACATCTGAGTCGGCCAAGCTCGTCCTTCGCCGCTGCCGGGAAGTTGATGGCTTTTTGAATGTCCTTAACAGTGATCAATCCTTTAAGGCGGCCGTTTTCATCAACGACGAGCAGCTTCTCGATGCGGTGTTTTTGCAGTTTTACCTTCGCTTCATCAAGGGTGGTGCCAACGGGAGCGGTTACGAGCGGCTGAGGCGTCATTACTTCAGAAACCGGGATGTCGGTTCGAGTCTCGAACCGCAGGTCGCGATTTGTGATGATACCGACGAGTAGTCCTTTTTCATCCGTAACGGGAACGCCGCTGATGCGGTAGCGCTCCATAATGCCGAGCGCTTCTGATACGAGCGACTTCTCATTTATCGTTACCGGATCGACGATCATTCCCGATTCGCTGCGTTTCACCTTGTCGACCTCTTCTGCCTGCTGCGCGATCGAGAAATTCTTATGAATAACGCCGATGCCGCCTTGCTGCGCGAGTGCAATAGCAAGATTTGCTTCGGTGACCGTGTCCATCGCAGATGAACAAAGCGGAATATTAATATCGATGTTCCTTGAAAATTTGGTGCGGGTGTCGGCCTCTGACGGGAGGATCTCAGAATACGCCGGGACGAGCAATACGTCGTCGAAGGTAAGGCCCTCGTTGATTTCCTGGATTTCCATAGTTAATTATACAGAAATCGGGGCGAGCTACCAACGACCAGCCGCTGCGAGACGCTTCATTGAGAACAAAAGTTTGTCCCCTGTCCCACGCTTGTCCCAGGTTGTCCCAAAGGTGCGTGGGACACACAAGTGCTTGAACAATTACGGTTTATGGCGACAGAGGAGGCAAAAATAGAGCGAGCTCCATCAAGGCTGCAAGCGCCACTCGCCCCTGCTAACGCGCGGGCCTATGCATTTTGGCAGGAGAGGTCTGATGCTGGATTCAAAGATCAAAGGCGTTTTAACCTATGCCGATGTTAGGAGTTTCAAGTGTCTTTGAGCAGGGCAAAATATGAGAAATGTGAGGAATGTGAGGCCGTGGGACCGCAGGACGCGTCCCTTCGAGTTTGCCCCGAGCTATTTGAAATTCGTGTAGAGCAGCACGTCGCTTGAGACGGTGCCTCGGGGGAATGCGAGCTGCTTGCCGTCGTGGCTGTAGTCGAGACCGAACAAGCGGTCGGAGGTGAAGCTGCTGAGTTTTTTTGGTTCGCCGCCGCCGATCGGCTGACTCATAAAGTTGTCGACAAAGTCGGTGGTTTCCGTATACGTAAGCGAGCGTGAATCTGCAGTCCACGCAACTAAGCTGCGGATCCTTGGAAAATATTTGGGCGGGCCGCTGCCGTCGATCGGGACCACTGCGGTGCGGGTCGTTCGCGGGTCGTCGCCCTCCGTCATATAAGCGATGAACTTACCGTCTGGGGACAACGCAACGTAGTATGCCGGGCCATCCGCAATGTGGATAGGTTCGCCCGTACCGTCAGATGCGATCTTCCAAATCGCCGGAAGCGCCGGGGCACGGCTTCCGACGAAATAGATCCACTGCCCATCTATGCTGAAACGTGGACCTACGCCCCAAGTGACCTCTCCCTTTGTGACCTGACGGAGGTCGGTACCGTCCGTTTTCATGCGCCATATGTAATGCCTGCCAAAGTCGCCCTCGGTATTGCTGATCGCAAGGAAATTTCCATCGGATGAAGCGGTAAGCTCGTAGGGTTCGGGCATCGTCAAGGGTACGGTCGTCCGATTCCCGGTTGACGCATCGACTGCGCAAAGCTCGGTATTTTCCGATCCCATAGTCGTGGTACGCGAGAAAAAGAAGACCTTGTCCCCTGCCCAAGCCACTTCGTAGTCGTGTTTCCCGGCACCCGACGTGATGGCTCGAGCAGAATTCGGATCGTTTGCGGGAGCAACCCAAATACTGGACTGAACCAGGGTCTTAACGACGGCAATCGTATTTGCGTCCCGTGTAACGCTCAGGCCGGTGTATCCATCAGGATCATTGGTAATGCGTTCGGCCGTTCCGCTGGGATACGCAACTCGCCATATCTGAAAGCCGTCCTCCTTGTCTTTTGCCAACATCAAGAGGTTCTCGTTGCCAGCCCAAACCAACTCAACAATGTGGGCCCATTTGCGATCACCAACAGGATGAACAGAGCGGTCAGAAACCCTCACGGCCCTCAATTTGTGATCGCCCCCAGTAAAGTCCTCATAAACGATCGCCTGGCCGTCTGGTGACCACGCCAGGTTATCCATGCCTTCAGCGGGAGTTTCGACATCTGTAAGCGTCTCCTCTCCGGTTCCATCCGGATTGGCTATGAGTAATGATTCCTTGTTTTCGGACTCCTGCCGTTCGAACGCAAACTTCTTACCGTCCGGCGAGAAGCTGATGTGGTACCAGAATTTATCGAGGATCTTTTTAGGAGTGTCCCCGAGTGTTGGGATCTGATAGAGCGACAACTGATCGCCGGTCCCATAAACCCCGTAGTAAACAAAGTCGCCGTCGGGTGAGAACTTGAGTGTTCCGTACCCAATCGCCTGAGAAGGCACGATCTGAATGTTGCTGTTGGTAGCGACCTGCCGCACGTAGAGGCTGCGTTTGTTGTCGCCGTCCTCCTGCATGTGAACGACATACCGCCCGTCGGGGGAGATCTCGGCCCTGGACACCCTGCCGCTTGTGGTCAGCTTTGTGACCTTTGCATGCAGCAGGGAAAGCTCGTTTTTCGGGGAGTTAGCGGATCCGACGTATTTGTAAATACCGAAAGATCCCACCGCCAACAGCAGCATCAACGCGCCGAGGCCGGCAATAAGCAGCTTATGGCCCTTGATTCCGCTGACGATATACTCGGCGCTAGACATATGCTGCGGGACGCTGTTCTGGGTTGAGAGGGTGCCGGACCTCATCACCGTTCCGGCCTGAGACATCTGCCCGGTGCTGACATTGGACGATCCGGTAGCGTGCGGTATGTGGGAACGCTCAAGTTCCTCGGACAGCTCGAGGTCACGCTTTAAGCTTTTGACGTCGATCAGGAGGTCCTTGACAGTCTGGTAACGGTCGTCGGCGCTTTTTTGAAGCGATTTGCGAATGATCCGCTGCAGTTCTGCGGGTGTGTCTGGATCGAGCGAGTCGGGTTCTTGCTTGAGGATCGCCGCGATCGAGTCGCTGGTCGTCTCACCCTGAAATGGCGTGTGGCCGGTGAGCATCTCGTACATGACGATACCGAGACTCCAAACGTCCGAACGCGTGTCGGTCTCTTTGCCGCGGGCCTGTTCCGGCGACATATACAGGACCGTACCCATGATCATCCCGGGCCTGGTGTTGACGAGCTGCCGCGTCGCATCCTCGGGAGCAGCCTCCTCAAGAGGATTGGCGGCGAGCTTGGCGAGTCCGAAATCGAGCACTTTTACGATCCCATCATCGCGGAGCATTATGTTTTCTGGCTTGATGTCGCGGTGGACGACACCAGCGCTGTGAGCCGCGTTGAGCGCGGCCGCTGCCTGCAGGGTGACGTCGAGTATTTCCCGCAGCATGATCGGCTCACGTCGGAGCCTTTCACGCAAGGTCATCCCCTTGATAAGCTCGGTCGCGAGGTAATTCATTCCATCGCTCTCACCGATCTCGTGCACGGTGAGGATGTTCGGGTGATTCAATGCGGACGCGGCCTTAGCCTCGCGAACAAACCGGGCGAGCTTGTCGGGATCGCGACTAAGCTCTTTATTCAGAAACTTGATCGCCACACGGCGGTCCAGCTTGGTATCGTCGGCGGCGTAGACCTCGCCCATGCCGCCTTCGCCGATCTTAACGGCAATGCGGTAATGACCGAGGGAGGAACCGGGCACAAAACCTTCGGACATCGAATTGTAGATGAGAGGTGGTCTAGCGTAGCACAGAAAATCGTCCTTTGGTCAGCGATATGACCGCTGGACCATGGCGCAGGTCAGCATCGACCTATTCTATTCGTGGTTGGCGGCTGGCTTTGGTGTCGATGTTGGCGGTTTCGGCGTGCCCGCGGGGGCTGTGTTCGCGGGTTTCGCCTTGTTGGCAGCGGAATTTGTGCTCTCGGCGCCAGTTGGTTTCGGTGTCGCTTTAGGAGCGGTTGGCTGAGTTGAATTGGCCGTGTTGCTATCAGTACTTGCAGGTGGTTCGCCGGTAATGGAGCCGCTCGTCCAGATCTGCGAGAGGTTGTCTTTTGAGATCGTGAATTCGATAACCTTCTTGCCCTCGGTTGGGGTCATCGGAGTGGCTATAGTTCTGCCGTTGATCGCCAGCTGCACGAACTGCGCCAGAGACTTAGAGTAGCTGAGCTTTAGGCTTTCCTTTGGTTCGAACTCGACGCTTGAGCCCGCAGCTACGAGGCTCGAACTAGGTGTTCCGTCCTTAGTGGCCGTGAGTGAGACGGCCTCGGTCGTTGTTTTAAAGACCACTTTTACGGTTGACATATCCGGAACGCCGGATATGTTCGGCTCGGTATTGGCGTTTGCCGTCTCGGCCGAGTTGGCGTTCCTGTTTGTGACGTTCGTGGTCGCCGGAGCCGCAGGCTGACGCAGATAACTGACGAGCCATAGAAGTCCAGCCGTCATCAAGGCGAGCATAACGACCGCAAGTATGACAGTTGGGACCATTGAGCGCCCGTGATGGTCATCCGTCAATACCTCGGGCTTGTAGAGCTTAAGCGGATCATCCTCGCCGCCTTCAGTTCGTGCGACTATCCGGCCGTACTCAGCGAGCGCCTCCTGCTCATTCAGACCGACAAATTTTGCGTAAGATTTGACGAAGCCCTTGTTGAAAATACCGCCCGGAAGGATCCTATAATCGTCGTTTTCGATCGATTCAAGATAAAGCGAGGAAATGCGGGTTTGTTCAGAGACCTCGCTAAGCGAAAAGCCGCGCTCCTCGCGGGCGCGACGCAGCTTCTCACCAAGGGATTCAGCCATTTCAGATGCAGTTTCAGCCAACGGTTTAGGGCTGGTTTGACCAGAGATCTTCGATTTGAAATATATCGCCCAAACAAAGTCGGTGTCAATGCGGCTATATAATTAATGCGCCGCAAATTCAGGGTTCCTATCCGGTACCGCTTTGGCATTGCGCCCGGCATGTATTAATATCTGAATTGCGTTTCTGAGGAGATAATAATTTATGAGTCTGGAAGCCCTAGGGATGGTCGAGACAAAAGGATTTGTGGGTGCCGTCGAGGCTGCTGACGCGATGGTCAAGGCCGCAAATGTTCGCCTGATCGGCAAGGAATATATCGGTGCCGGGTATGTCACCATCTTCGTTCGCGGCGATGTTGGGGCGGTCAAGGCGGCTACCGATGCTGGTGCTGCGGCAGCACGTCGCGTCGGAGAACTGATCAGTGTTCATGTTATTCCCCGTCCGCATAACGAGGTCGAGCGGGTCCTCCCCAAAGGCGGGGCTGTTGGGCTCAGCCCGGACGAAAAGGCGCTTCAGGGCGGGGGCGGACGCCAGCTTGGTTCCGGCGGAGCCGGCTCCGGCACTTCGACGACTGAGCAGGGTACCAAGAGCAGGAACAGGTAACAACTCTCATCGTCCCTCCGCTTAGAGAAATTTACGGAGGCTCCGATCGGCGTTATGGGTGACAAAGACCTGATCGCTCAACAAGAAGCTCGCGACGCGGTAGAGGCCGCGTCGTTTGCCTTTCAGACCGTTTCCGGATTTGACCAGGCGAAGATCGACGCGATCTGTGACGCGATGGCGGCTGTCGCGCTAGCAGACGCCGAGCGGCTTGGCAAACTCGCGAACGAGGAGACCGGCTTTGGGAAGGCCGAGGACAAGCGTGAGAAGAACCGCTTCGCCGCAGAAGATGTTTGGAATTACTTCAAGGGCCTAAAGACGGTTGGTGTGGTCTCCGACAGCGGCAGCGTCGTCGAGATCGCCAGCCCCCGGGGAGTTGTCGCCGCGATCATCCCATCCACAAATCCGACGTCGACCGCGATCTTCAAGATCATTATCGCGATCAAGTCCAGAAATTCGATCGTCCTTTCACCTCATCCTTCCGCCGCGAAATGCATTGCTGAGACGGCGCGCATCATGCGTGAAGCCGCTATAAAGAACGGCCTGCCTGGCGACGCGATAATTTGTCTAACGAACTCAACGATCGAGGGCACCGAGACCCTGATGAAGCACAGGAAGACCGCTGTCATCCTTGCGACGGGCGGCACCGGGCTTGTGAGAGCGGCGTATTCGTCCGGTAAACCGGCGTTTGGTGTCGGGCCTGGGAATGTTCCGGTCTTCGTAGAGCGATCTGCGGATCCCGGCAAGGCAGCAGCAGACATTCTCACGGGGACATGCTTCGACAACGGCACCATATGCGCGTCCGAGCAGTCCGTCGTATGCGATGCCCCCATCGAGCAAATCCTCCGGGAGGAGTTTAAGAGGCAGGGCGGTCATTTCCTGTCATCCGCGGAAGCGGATGCTGTGGCTAAAGTCCTTCTTACCCCCCAACGCACTTTGAACGCTGGTATCGTAGGCAAATCGGCCGAATACATCGCAAATCTCGCCGGGGTTCAGATACCGACGGGCACGCGTTGCCTGATCGCGGATTGTGCCGGCGTCGGACGGGACCATCCATGGTCGGTCGAGAAGCTGTCACCGACTCTTGCGTTCTTTGTTGTTGATGGTGTCAAAGCGGGCGCTGCCCGGTGCAGCGAGATCCTGCACTTCGGGGGAATGGGACACACGGCCGGTATGCACACGCAGGATCGAGACGCAGCGATCGAATACGGACGACAAATGCCGGCTGCTCGCGTGATCATTAATTCACCGACCACGCACGGCGCGATCGGATTCTCAACCGATCTGTCGCCTTCAATGACGCTGGGATGCGGCTCTTGGGGCGGAAATGTCACATCCGACAATATCTCGCCCATTCATCTGATGGACATCAAGCGGGTCGCTTTTGAGACAAAGCCGATCAACAAAGCTTCAGCGCTCAGCGGTCAGCAGTCGATAGGAAAGACAGAGCCGCCTCGACCACGGCCGAAAGCGAGGCGTGAAGAGATCGCCGCGATCGTTGATAGCTTTCTTAAGAAGAAGATCGCAGAGACGCCTGAACCGGCAAGACCATTGCCCCCTCAGCCACCCGCGGCTGAGCCTCGGCAAGTGTCGACCGTCGTCCATGAGATCACGCCGGAAAACGCGGTTCAGAAGCCGGTCCCGATCGAGACAGCTGAATTTGTAAGCGAGGACGACGTGCGACGTGCCATTGATAAGGGGGAAAAGATCTATATCTCGAAAAAGACGATACTCACTCCCTCCGCGCGCGACCTGGGTGAGGAAAGAGAGGTATTCGCGAAAATTAGCTAATGTCTGGTACCACCGTTGAAAAGGAAACATGTGCGAAGTGCGGTGTCGACGTCCGTGAGAATACGCAGTTCTGTTACAACTGCGGGGCAGAGAACGCGCCTGAAGAAAAAGCTATTCCGGCACCTACGGACGCTGTTCCCAAGGCCGGGCTGGACTCGAACGCAAAGGCCGCTCTCGACGATCTCGCGGCGAAACTAAAGAGCGACGAACCCGAGAAGTCAGAGAAGCTTGCAAAGGCGGCCGACAGGCGCAAAAAGGCACGTGTCGATAAGCGCAAGGTCCGCACCTATCGCTGGGAACCTGCGCCCCCGTCCTCCGTGACCTATGTGATGGTTTCCGCGCTCCTTGTCGCGTTTGTCGCCGGCGTGGTCGTCGTCGTCACCGTTTTTGTGAAATAATGCAGCTTGGGCTGCAAATGATATGGAAGCATTAGGGATGGTCGAGTGTTTTGGTCTTGTCGCGATGATCGAGGCTGCTGACGCGATGGTCAAGGCCGCTAACGTCTCGCTGGTAGGCTATGAAAAGATCGACGCGGGCCTGGTAACGGCGATCGTTCGCGGTGAGGTCGGGGCGGTAAAAGCGGCGGTCGAGGCGGGCTCTGCGGCTGCACGCCGTGTGGGTACAGTGACGGCAACGCACATCATTCCGCGGCCTCACAACGAGGTCGATCAGGGCATTCCGGTGCTAAAGACGGGCGAGACCACTCGCAAGAAGATCTCTGGCTCGGTTCCCGAATGAATTGTTCAAACGAAATTGAAAAGGCCGCAGTGAAACTGCGGCCTTTTCTTTTGCTCTTGTTAGCCTCAGTTAGGTTTCTTCGGCGTTGATGCAGGCGATGGGTTATCACTATCCGCAGTGCGGCCCGCCCGATGGATCGCGATCCTTTTCTGCTGGTTAGGGCCGTCGACCACGGTCACCTTTATGTTCCGATATGTACCGTCGTGCCGGTCGTTTGACGGAATGTAGCCAATGGAGTACTGAGTCCTTAACTCACTCGATATCTCCTTCGCCAACGCCGGTAATTCAAGCGCGCTGGACGGGAAATAGGCCTTACCACCACTCTCATCAGCAAGCCGCTGAAGGAATGCTCTTGCCTTGTCACGCGGGCTTTTGGCGATAAAACCGCCATCCTTGCTTAGGTCGTCGGTAAAACCGACCACGAAGATCTGCACCTCTGATTCCCGCAATCGGTCAAAAAGCTGCTTTTCGTTGTAATAGCTGCTGCGATCCTCTCCATCGCTTACAAGGACGAGTGCCCGGCGCTTTCGATCGTCTGACTTGACGTTCGGCGCCTCCTTCTCGAGTTGTTCGACCGCGAGGTAAACGGCATCGATTATGGCCGTCTGACCGCCCTCGATATATAGGTTGTCAAGAGCATCGGTCAGGTCGGCCTTGTTGGAAGTAAGCGGCTGTACAAGATCAATGTTCTCCTTGCTAACAAAGCGGATGATCAGGGATTTGTCATCCTTGCGATTTGTGTTGACGAGCATCTTTCCGGCCTCGATCACTTTGTCGAGCTGCTGACGCATCGATCCCGAGTTATCGACGACTATGCCGTATTCGGTGGGAACCTCTCCCTCTGAAAAGAAGTCGATCTGTTGGGGATTGCCGTCTTCCGTAACTCTGAAGTCGTCCTGATGCAGCCCGGTGATAGGATGGCCGTTCCGGTCGACCACACGCACCGTGACGTTAACCAATTCCGTATCGACCTTTATGATCTCATTCGGGTCGTCGAAAGAGGGAGTGGGACTGGGCGTCGGCTTGCCAAGCGTCGGGGGCTGGGGAGTAGGGGTCGGAGTCGCACCGGCCGCGGCCGCCGAAAACGAGCCGAAATGCCCAAGAAGACCGGCAGAAACACCGACCGCCATCAATAGCAAAATAGAGAACTTTTTCATGGCACAACGAATAAAGGCTTAATGACCTGTCGGATTCGGAGTTGCGTAATACCCCTCACGACCGCGCACACTTAGACGTCCAATTCCGCGAGGAGGTTTGACCTTAACTTTTACTTTACGCCAGCGGCCGTCGGGTTGAAAATCCTTCGGCAAATAGCCTATCGAATACTGGTGCCGCAGCTCAAGCGCGATCCGCTCAAAGATCTCGTCCATCTCAACGTCGGAATTGGGATAAAACGCCTTTCCGCCGGATGAGCTGGCGATCTCATCCAGGAAAGCCTGGCCCTGCAGACCAAGAGAGCTGCCCGAGTCCGTCTTATCCATGATCCCCACCACATATGTAACGACGTCAGATTCCTTTGCGAGGCGCCTGACCTCGCCAAAATTATATCGCGAAGAATTGTCTTGTCCGTCGCTGATGATCAAAAGGGCCTTCTTGTCGTGAGCACCGCGGGTTACACGCTCGATACCCAGATAAACAGCGTCGTAGAGAGCCGTTTGCTCCTTTGGGTGTACGAGCTGCAGCTTCTGAAGCACTGCTTCGCCGTCACGAGTACTATCCATGAGAAGCTGAGCCCGCGAGTTGAAAGCGATCAGGAAATACTCGTCATTTGGGTGGCTTGTGCTGATAAACCTTGACAGGGCTTTTTGGGCTTTTATGATCTTTTCACCGCCCATTGAGCCGGACACGTCAAAGAGTATACCGATCGACACGGGCGCGTCACTGTCGCTAAAGTACGTGATGTCCTGCTCCACGTTGTTATCGAGCACTGTGAAAGCGCTCTTTTTGAGGTCGGAGACATAGCGGCCGTATGTATCGGTTACGGTCAGCGTCAGCGTGACGAGATCTGTTTTAACCCTCACGGGTGCCCCCGGATCGTCCGGAACGATCTCCGGCGTGCCGCCCGGCACCGGTGACCGGGCGGGAGTGGGCGACGGGGCTTGGGCCGCAGCAAGAAACGCCAGGCTCAAAGCGAGGCAAACAGCGGCGAAAGGTCTGAAGGAGAGGCTCAGCCGCAGGCGACCAAGAAGTGTCATTAAGGGCTCCGTTTTTACTGGGTACATTCTAGCAAAGGCGCTAAGCTGCACAAGATGACACTATGATGAGGCATCGCCTTGATCTGGTTGTTCTAAGGGATGCAAAATACAAGGCTTTCTGCAACTTCCCCTAGAGAGCAGCGTGTTATAATCGCGGAAGTTTCGCCCGTTGTCCGGAGCATCCGAAGTATCCAATTTATGACCGAATTCATCTGCCGGTTGGGGACGCCCTCTGGAGAAGTGATAACCCGCATTGTCGAGGCCGCCGCCGCCACCGAGGCGCGCACGAGGCTCGAGAGTGAGGGATACAAGGTCTTTGCCGTTTCAAACGCTTCCCAAGGTCTATCGGCAGTGCTTTCGCCCGGCGGCAAGCCGAAGGTCAAACAGGCTGACTTCTTACTCTTTAACCAGCAGTTATCAGCTCTCTTGCGGGCTGGTATACCCGTTTTGCAGTCGATCGAGCTTCTTAGGACACGATCTCCTTCGGCCAACCTGCGTGTAGTGCTGGCGGATGTCGAGGAAAAGATCAAGAACGGCATACCGCTGTCTGAGGCATTCGAGTCTCAGGGGATATTCCCAAAGATCTACACTGCATCGATCCTTGCGGGCGAAAAGAGCGGTGCGTTGGACGATGTCCTGGCGCGGTTTGTCCTGTACCTAAAGCGAAGCGTCGGCGTTGCCCGCAAGCTTCGCGGAGCTCTCGCTTACCCTGCGTTTTTGCTTTTCGCGGCGATCCTGATGGTGACGTTCCTGACGCTTTACATAGTGCCGAGGATGTCAGACCTTTTCAAGAGCCTCGCTGCGAACCGTACGCTTCCGACCGTTACCCTGGTCGTTTTGTGGTTCTCTAATTTTCTCGCGAGCAATATATGGTGGCTGCTTCCACTCGCACTGATAATAGGTGCCGTCCTTTTCGTGTGGCTTCGCACAAATAACGGCCGTCTAATGCTGCATAAGCTGCTTCTGAAAATGCCGATCGGCGGCCAGCTCATTCGGAATATGTCCACGGCACAGCTCGCTCGGTCTATGTCAACACTGCTTTCAGGCGGTATCGTAGTGCCCGACTCTTGGGAGATCTCCTCGCAGTCCATCAATAATCTCGAGATCCGCCGCCGCAGCCAGCACGTTCTTCCGATGATCCGCGAAGGCCGGGGATTTACCGAATCCCTCGAACAGGCCGGCTGGATGCCTGAGCTCGCACTCGACATGATCGGTATCGGCGAACGCTCGGGGTCTTTGCGCGAAATGCTCGACGAGGTCGCCACATTCTACGACGCCGAGGCCGAAGTTCGGCTTGAGCAGTTCACGACCCTGCTCGAGCCGATGATCCTTCTCTTCATGGCAGGCATCGTAGTAACGATCCTTCTCGCGATCTACCTGCCCATCATTCAAATGATCTCGGCAGGACCCATGGGAGGCCGAAGATAGAGGTTTAGGTATGAGCCAATTGGAAACGACAGTCACATCAGCCTCGACGATCGACGTCGCTGAATTTCTCGACAAAGAGCCGCCAGAGGTCAGCAGTGCGAAGGCGCTAGCGCGCCGTTACAGACTGCCGTTTATCGACCTGCTCCCGCCGGAGCAAGAGTCTCCAGTCGATCACGAAGAACTATCGAAGCTCCCGGTCGACCTGATGCTGCGCAACCAATTCGTACCGTTGAAGCGGGAAGGCAATAACCTTCACGCGGCGATGGCGGATCCGACGAATCTCGAGCGTCTTGACGAACTCGAGAATGTGCTCAACGTCCGCATCGTGCCGTATGTCGCGACCGCCGGTGCCATCGACGTCGTCCTGAGAAAGGGCGATTCTACTCAGCGTGTTTTGGCTGAGGCCGCATCGACATTCAAGATCTCGCTCGTCAAAGAAACAGATCAGGGAGAGGAAGTCCTCGACCTTGACAAGCTGGCGACCGACACGGAGATGTCGCCGATCATCAAGCTCGTCGACACGATCCTCTACAATGCGATGGAATCCCGGGCCTCGGATATTCACATCGAGACTCGCGAGCGCGACGTTCAGGTAAAGTTCCGCATCGACGGCGCGCTGTACGCGAAGGTCGACCCGATCGATATCGCATTTCACCAAACTTTGATCTCGCGTATCAAGGTCATGTCGGAACTCGATATCGCGGAGCGCCGCATTCCGCAGGACGGCCGATTTCGGGTTCGTTACAAGGGACGGACCGTGGACTTTCGTGTCTCGATCATGCCCACGATCTATGGGGAAGATGCGGTGATTCGTATCCTCGATAAGGAGCAGATCAACGAGTCCTTCAAGAACCTAAACCTCGACGTTGTCGGTTTTGACGAAGAGGATATCAACCGTTTTCGGCTCTATATCAGAGAGCCCTATGGCATGGTGTTAGTGACGGGCCCGACCGGCTCGGGTAAGACGACGACGCTTTACGCCGCCCTCAACGAGATCCGCAACGAGGAAGACAAGATCATCACGATCGAGGACCCGGTGGAGTACCAGCTTCACGGTATCGTCCAGATCCCGGTCAATGAGAAGAAGGGCCTGACCTTTGCTCGGGGGCTTCGCTCGATACTACGTCACGATCCAGACAAGATCATGGTCGGTGAGATCCGCGACGAAGAGACCGCACAGATCGCCATTCAGTCAGCGCTCACCGGTCACCTTGTTTTCACGACCGTTCACGCGAACAACGTGATCGACGTTATCGGCCGCTTCCTCAACATGGGCGTCGAGCCATACAACTTCGTATCATCGCTTAACTGCGTGCTGGCGCAGCGGCTTGTGCGTCTGCTATGCCCCATCTGCAAGAGGGCTTACGAACCGAGTGATGAGGAGCTGCTTTCATCGGGCCTGCGCCGGGAGGATATTGGCGGGAAACAGTTCTATAGGAATGTAGGCTGCGACTCGTGCAATCACACCGGCTACCGCGGCCGTTCGGCCATCCATGAGCTGCTCGATATGTCCGACACCATCCGCGAAATGATCATCGAGCGCCGCCCGGGCTCAGAGATCCGCCGGCAGGCCGAAAAGGAAGGC
The DNA here is from genome assembly GCA_019247455.1 of Acidobacteriota bacterium. Taxonomy (GTDB): domain Bacteria; phylum Acidobacteriota; class Blastocatellia; order Pyrinomonadales; family Pyrinomonadaceae; genus OLB17. Next base: position 28,795 of record JAFAOW010000109.1, read on the forward strand.
CTCTCATCTTTGCGCGAATCAGCCGTTAAAAAGGTTTTCGCTGGAATGACCACGCTTTACGAGATTAATAGGGTGACGTTTGTTGAGGAATTGAAGGGCTAACGAGCCGCGGCGTCAGCGAACATGAGGGCTGCTGCATATCCGACATTTCGACTTTACAGCGGCCTACCATGCTATCCCGTAATCATCCCCGTGATTGCTGGACCCGCCCCACATCGTCTTGTGCTCCTGATCAAGAAAGATCGCATTGATCGGTCCTGAGGTGCGCTCTTCGAATGGCGCGAAAGAATATCCCATTCGCCGAAGCTCGTCGCGTACCGCTTGAGGCGTCGAGGAGGCGAGTAGGATGCGGCCCGGCCGGATCTCGTGATTCCCAAAACTCGAGCGCATTTGAAAGCTGTTGAAGTTCGGCGCCTCGGTTGAACGCTGCACGGTAAAACCGAATTCAACCATGTTGAGGAAGAACTGAAGTAGGTTCTGGTCCTGGCTGTCGCCGCCCTGGACGGAGAAGCACAAAAACGGCTTGCCCGCTTTCAAGGCGAGCGTCGGCGTAAGTGTGACGCGTGGATGTTTCCCAGGCTCGATCACATTGTAGGGGCCGTCGGCGGCATTCGTCACAAAGCTTTGCGCCCTTTGGCTTAGACCGATGCCGGTCCGTCCTGCGACCACGGCTGGTATCCATCCCCCGCTTGGCGTTACCGAAACGACCCAGCCCTCAGCGTCGGCTGCTTCGACCGACGTGGTCCCGGCGTAAAAGGGGTCGGTCTCTTCCATTGGCAAGTCTTCAACTAGATGCGGCTGAGGTGCGAGAGTCTGAGTTGTCGCAGGAACATTCTTCCAGCCATTCAACAGGTCCGTGAACGGATTCTTAGTATCGGCTTGAAATAGATAAGGATCGCCCGGTTTGATATCGGGATCATTGCGGTCGGGGTTGATGAGCTTAGCACGCTGCTTCGCATATTCCTTTGAAAGAAGTCCCGCGACTGGCTTCGCCGGCTGAGAATAAGTGTCTCCGTAATAAAAATCGCGATCCGCAAAGGCCAGGCTCATCGCCTGATATACCGTATTGATATACAGCGGGCTGTTGTAGCCCATCGACCTTAGGTCAAAATTTTCGAGGATATTCAGTGCTTGGAGCATCGCCGGGCCTTGTGTCCAAACGTTCAGCTTATAGACGTCGATGCCCTTATAACTCGTGGTCACCGGCTCCTCGATGTGCACGCGCCACTTTGCGAGATCGTCGGCCGTGATCAGACCGCCCTCTTCCTTTACGCCCTTGACGAATTCCTGAGCGATGTCGCCCTTATAAAAACGGTCGTAGGCGGCCATTATCGCCTGCTTCCTCGTCTTGCCCTGCTTCAGCGCCTTCTGCTCCGCATCAACGAGCTTTCGAAGTGTAGCCGCCAGGTCTGGTTGGCGGAATATCTCACCGGGGGCCGGAGCCTCCTGCTTTTCGCCGAGGTGCGGATAAAAAAGTGCCTTCGAGTACTTCCACTGCTTTATCCAGTCCTTGTTCACGGTGCGCTCGAGCGTTCGCGATGTTTCATCATCCATCGCGTAGCCGTCCGCCATTTCGATCGCGGGGGCAAGGACGTCCTTAAGGCTCAGCTTTCCATACTCCGCCAGCATGGTCATGATGCCGCCCGGGGTTCCCGGCGTCACCGCAGCGAGAGGTCCATACTCAGGCGGATAGGTCATACCTTTTGAGCGGTAAAATTCCGGGGTCGCCCCGGTCGGCGCGACGCCGAGGGCGTTGATGCCGATCACCTTGCCGGTGTGGGGGTTGTAGATGAGGGCCTGAGTTTCGCCGCCCCAGCTCAGCGTGTCCCACATCGTGCACGTCGCGGCGATCATCGCAACTGCGGCGTCTACCGCGTTGCCGCCCTTTTGAAATATCATCGCCCCGGCAGTGGCCGCGATAGGTTTTCCCGTGACGGCGACCCAATGTCGTCCGTACAGTATAGGCTTCTGCGTACGCGGAATTGTTGTCTGAGCCGGCATGATCAGGTTGCAGATCAGGATAAGAAAAATGACGAAACGGCTGCGTGGCGATCCGTTCATTGGCCCTCCGTTTTGCTAATTATATTGAGAAGAAGATACCACAATGCGCGCCGGAGCTAGACGGCGGCGGCCCGCTCCGCAATTAGCCCCGCATAAACCGCCGCATCCACATTCCCGCCGCTGACTATCAGGCACACCTTCTCGCCCCGGAATTTATCAGAATTCTGCAAGATCGCCCCGAGGGGGAGGGCACCTGTAGGCTCGCATTTAAGGTTCGCGAATTCGAAATACATTCTAAGACCCTCAGCGATCTTCTCTTCAGGTACTTCGATGACGCCGGCGAGTCCATTCTTAAGGATCGCCCAGTTAAGGTCACCGACCGAGAGCGTGCGGGCTCCGTCGGCAAGTGTTTGCGGTTCCTGCTCGTTCGCGATCAGTTTGCCGGCCGCTATCGAACG